>NZ_JBHTJM010000003.1:0-140017 GCF_042675745.1 Pseudofulvibacter geojedonensis
GTTCAAAATTATCTATATAGAAAACAATCAACAAAAAGAATTTAGAGCACACTTCTCGTTAAAGAGGTAAACTTTAAATAAAAATGTTTAAATTAGGGGTAAATATGATGAAAAAATATTTACCCCTTTTTTTATGCTTTCTATTGAGTAATATCTATGCACAAGATATAGATGTTTTTCAGCAATTTTATGGGCGTTATAGTTATACAGCAATAGGAAATACTTTAAACCCTGCAGAGAATAATCCAAATACTTTTTGTCAAATATTACCTCAATCAACTGCTAACTTGAATATGTCTGCAGATCAAACGGTTTTAGCTGCTTATTTATATTGGGCAGGTTCTGGCTTAGGAGATACGGAAGTGAGTTTAAACGGAGATCCTGTTGTTGCAGATGATACATTAAATGTTGTATACCAACAAGGAAGTATTACACTGGATTACTTTTCTTGTTTTAAAGATGTTACAGATGTAATTCAAATGACAGGAAATGGAGATTACACACTTTCAGATTTAGATATATCAGATACCTTAGCATCTAATCCTTATCATTGTGCTTTTAGAACTAACTTTGCTGGTTGGGCAATTATAGTAGTTTATGAAGAAGATACTTTGCCTTTAAACCAGGTGTCTATATATCATGGGTTAGAGATAATTAATAGAAATGTTCCTGAAATTAATATAACCATTGATAATTTAAATGTTTTAGATAATGATGGAGCAAAAATTGGTTTTTTAGCGTGGGAAGGTGATAATACTCTTAACTACGGAGAGTCTTTAGTTTTTAATGGAAATGTATTAGAAAATCTACCTTTAAACCCAGGTGATAATGCATTTAATGGTACTAATACATTTATGGGAAGTAATACTTCTTATAATATGGATTTAGATGTATATGATATAGAAAACTATATTACTGTTGGTGATACTTCCGCAACAATACAATTAACCACAGGTGGTATAGATGGGAATGGTGTTTTTCAAGCAGATTTAATTATAATTAATAATATAGTCACTGTTTTAAATAGTCAATTGCCAGATGCAACAGTTGTTATAAATGATTTAAGTGTTTCGTGTGATAATCGAGATGTGTGGATTGATTATACAATATTTAATGTTAATAGTACAGAAGTTTTGCCAGCGAATACACCAATAGCTTTTTACGCAGATGGTGTGTTAGTAGGAACGGCTTCTACAATTGATGATATTTTAATTGGTGAACAAGAGTCTAATAATATAGTTTTAAATATCCCTACAAATATTCCTAATGATTTTACCTTAACAATAGTAGCAGATGATATTGGAAATGGTACCGGGATCGTACAAGAAACTGATGAAGGAAATAATTCTGTAACTCAACAAATTAGTTTGTTGTTGAATCCGCCAATAGGAGATTTACCAACATTAGAACTATGTGATGAAGGTAACAATCAAGCCACTTTTGATTTAACAAGTATAGAAAGTCAATTGTCAAATGTTGCTGTGTCTGTTCAATATTTCAATTCTGAAAATGAGGCAGAATTGTTGATCAATGAAATTGAAACTCCTAGTGAGTATGTTAATTCAATTAATCCAGAGACCATATATATTAGAGTTAATTATCCAGATTGTTTTCAGATAGGATCTTTTAATTTGAATATAATTAATTGTTTGTCTGATACTATTTCTAGTACTAATGGTATTTCTCCTAATGGCGATGGCACTAATGATACTTTGGTTATACCTGGTGTTACAGATGTTTTTGAGAATCATGTGATAAAAATATTTAATAGATACGGAACTTTAATTTTTGAAGGAGGTTACAATCACCCTTGGTCAGGAAAAGCTAATAGAGGTATTAATCATACGGGCTCATTACTTCCTGTTAGCACTTATTATTATATTATAGATCTTAACGATGATAATTATTCTGAACCATTAGTAGGTTGGGTGTATCTTAATTATTAGGTATTTTTGTAGACACGTAATTATAAAAAGACCTGTGAAGTTTCAAATAGAATCCAATTTTTCTCCAACAGGAGATCAGCCTCAAGCAATCAATAAACTAGTAAATGGAATTGTTAATAATGAACAATATCAAACTTTATTGGGGGTAACCGGTTCGGGTAAAACTTTTACGGTAGCTAATGTAATAAAGGAGGTTCAAAGGCCAACTTTGGTATTGGCTCATAATAAAACATTAGCAGCTCAATTATATGCTGAGTTTAAAGCATTTTTTCCTAACAATGCTGTAGAGTATTTCGTGTCTTATTACGATTATTATCAGCCAGAAGCTTATATTCCAACATCTGGAACATATATAGAAAAGGATTTATCTATTAACGATGAAATCGAAAAGTTACGTTTAAGTACTACCTCTTCTTTATTGTCTGGAAGAAGAGACGTTTTAGTAGTAGCTTCTGTTTCATGTTTGTATGGTATTGGTAACCCAATAGAGTTTCAAAAAAATGTAATAACATTAGAAAGAGATATGGAAATTTCTCGAACAAAGTTGTTACATAAGTTAGTACAAAGTTTATATGCAAGAACTGAAGGGGAGTTTTATCACGGTAATTTTAGGATTAAAGGAGATACCGTAGATGTATTTCCTAGTTATGCAGATAATGCTTTTAGAATTCATTTTTTTGGAGATGAAATAGAAGAAATAGAAGCATTTGATGTTCAAACCAATGAAGTAATTGAGCGTTATGATAGATTGAATATTTATCCTGCAAATATGTTTGTAACCTCGCCTGATGTGTTGCAAAATGCCATTACTCTCATTCAAGATGATATGGTAAAGCAAGTAGACTATTTTAAGGAAATAGGTAAACATCTTGAAGCAAAAAGGTTACAAGAAAGAACCGAGTTTGATTTAGAAATGATACGTGAACTAGGTTATTGTTCAGGTATAGAAAATTATTCAAGGTATTTAGATGGAAGGAATCCAGGTACGAGACCATTCTGTTTGTTAGATTATTTTCCAGACGATTATTTAATGGTGGTTGATGAGAGTCATGTTACGATTTCTCAAGTGCATGCCATGTACGGGGGAGATAGAAGTAGGAAAGAGAATTTAGTAGAATATGGATTTAGGTTACCTGCGGCTTTAGATAATAGGCCTTTAAAATTTGAAGAGTTTGAAAGTTTGCAAAATCAGGTGTTGTATGTTAGTGCTACACCAGCTGATTATGAATTGCAAAAAACAGAAGGCATCTATGTTGAACAAGTTATTCGTCCGACAGGATTGTTAGACCCGGAGATAGAAGTCCGTCCTAGTTTGAATCAAGTTGATGACTTGATAGAAGAGATTCAGCAACGAGTAGAACAAGATGAAAGGGTGCTGGTAACTACTTTAACGAAAAGAATGGCTGAAGAGTTAACTAAGTATTTAACGAGGATTCAGATACGTTGTCGTTATATACATTCTGATGTTGATACACTTGAACGAGTAGAAATTATGCAAGATTTGCGTAAAGGTTTGTTTGATGTATTGATTGGAGTTAATTTACTTCGTGAAGGCTTGGATTTGCCAGAGGTATCTTTGGTGGCTATTTTAGATGCTGATAAAGAAGGTTTTTTACGTAGTCATAGATCGTTAACGCAAACTATTGGTAGAGCAGCAAGAAATGTAAATGGAAAGGCTATTATGTATGCAGATAAAGTGACTAAGAGCATGCAAAAAACAATAGATGAAACAGCTTATAGGCGTGAAAAGCAGATGAATTATAATACAGCGAACGGAATAGTGCCTAAGCCGTTAAACAAGAAGATTGAAAATCCTTTAGCTAAAGATACAGTTGCTTATCAAATAAAAGAAGAAGAGGAACGTTTAGTAGCAGAAGCAGAAATTGCATACTTGACACCTAATCAGTTAGATAAAAAGATAAGAGAAACCAGAAAAGCTATGGAACAAGCAGCTAAGGAGCTAGACTTTATTAGAGCAGCAAAATTGCGCGATGAGTTGAAGTTACTCCAAAGTAAAAAGGAGTAGTTGTATTTTTTCAGGTCGAGCTCAATCGATACCTATTTAATCTTTATTTTTTTATGTCAAAGTATACCTGTCTTTACGGTTTTTATGTTATCTGTTGACTATTATTGCTTTTACTACTTAAGCTAACTCCTAACTTGTTACCTAGCGCGTTGAAAGAAGAAAATAAAAATGAATAAAAAAAACGCAAAAAGAGATTAAAATAAAAGGCCGTATAATTAAACTATACGGCCTTGTGTTTTTTTAGAACTGGTTATGTTATAACATTTCTACTTTACCAGTTTGTAAGCTGTATACGCCACCAACAATTTTAATTTCTCCGTTATCTTCCATTTCTTTTAAGATAGGAGATTTTTCACGAATACGATCCATAGTTAAACGTACATTGTTAGCTACAGTAGCTGCTACAAATGATTTGTTAGAAGAATTAGTTTCTCCTTCTACTTCATCAGCAGATTTTTTTACTGCAGGCATAATATTATCTAGCATAGCAGTAATGTTTCCTAATTCAACACCATCGCAAGCAGCTTTTACAGCTCCACATGCCTCGTGTCCCATAACTAATACTAATTTGCTTCCAGCTACCTTACAAGAATACTCCATGCTCCCTAAGATATCTACGTTTTCGAAGTTTCCAGCAACACGTGCTACAAAAATATCTCCAATTGCTTGGTCTAAAACAGTTTCTACTGGTACACGAGAATCTATACAAGAAAGAACTACTGCTTTAGGGAACTGTCCTCCAGTAGTTTGACTAACTAAGGCACTGTTATCTACTGCTTGTGATTGAGAACCAGTAAAACGAGCATTTCCGTCTAATAAATCTTGTAATACACTGTCAGGTGTCATAGCTCCTTGAGCTTCTTGAGTTATTGCTATATTTTTCATTGTAATAGTTTTTAATTGATTATTAATTTTGAATTTGTGGTCTTAACTTAAAAAACTCTATATAACTCGGAGGATTTTCTACAGTACCTCTTTCAGAAATTAACTTAATGTTAATGTTTCTTTCTTTGGCTTTGATAACAAAATCTTCTAAAATTTCAATAATATCATAATCTAGATAGCGAGTTTTTCTTACGTCTAACTCTAAATAAGAGTTCTCTGGTAAACTATCTAATTCTTTTAAGATAGCTCCTTTGTTAATAAAAGTAACTTCTTCTGCTAAAGTCATCTTCATTTTTTGCTCTCCATTACTTTTGTCTTCTTTATGTAAGAAGTGTGAGTTCCTGTAACTTTTTATCAAGATAACAACTATACCTACACATAAACCTAGGGCTATACCTTTTAATAAATCTAAACCAACAATACCAACTACAGTAACTATAAATGGTAAGAACTGTTGCCAACCTAGTTTAAACATTTCTAAAAATAACTTTGGTTTAGCTAATTTGTATCCAACAATTAATAAGATAGCTGCTAAAACAGCTAAAGGAATTTTATTCAATAAAGTAGGAATAATAATAACCGAAATTAATAATAAGAATCCGTGTACGATAGCAGATAATTTGGTTCTACCACCTGAATTAATATTAGCAGAACTACGAACAATTACCTGAGTAATTGGTAAACCACCTATTAAACCAGAAACAATATTTCCAGCCCCTTGTGCAAATAACTCACGGTTGGTTGGGGTTACGTTATTATGAGGGTCTAATTTGTCTGTAGCCTCAACACATAACAAAGTCTCTAAACTTGCTACTAAACCAATAGTAAAAGCTGTTAATAAAACAGCAGGATTAGTTATTGCAGAAAAGTCAGGCAAAGTAAATTGAGCTAAAAACTCATCTGAATTACCAGGAACAGGTACGTTTACTAAATTTCCAGTTACAATATTTAAATCTCCCCCTTTAGTAGTTAAATAATAAATAATACCAACAGCAACTGCAACAATAGGCCCTTGTATGATTTGAAAGATTCTTCCTTTTTTAGAAAGTACAGAACTCCACAATAATAAGATCAATAGTCCAACAACTCCAATAATGATAGAAGAAGTTTCTACTTGATCTAAACTACCAAAGAATTTTATTAAGTTGAATCCTTTTGTTTTAGCTTCTGCATGACCAAAGAAAAATGGAATTTGCTTAGTAAAAATAATAATTCCAATACCAGTCAACATACCTTTAATTACAGAAGAAGGGAAGTAATAACCAATAATACCAGCTTTTAAAACTCCTAAAAGAATTTGAAAAACACCAGCTAAAACAACTGCAACTAAAAAGCTTTCAAAACCTAGTTCTTGAATAGCTACTAATACTATAGCAGCTAAACCAGCTGCAGGTCCGCTAACTCCAATTTTAGATCCTGAAATAGCACCAACAACTATACCTCCAATAATACCAGCAATTAGACCACTAAATAATGGAGCTCCACTGGCTAAAGCAATACCTAAACATAAAGGTAATGCTACAAAAAATACTACGATACTAGAAGGAATATCGTTCTTTAAATATTTAAACATTATAATTTAACTTAAAATTTATAAAATAATTTTATTGATTATTAGCAGTATGCTATTAACCGATTTAATTTATCAAAATCAATTTTATGAATTTGATAGAGGGGGAAATAATTTAAACTCTAAGTTAATTCAGGAGGTGGAGTGTTAATTTCTCTACTATGGTTGTTAATGAAGTTTTGAATATGTAAAAAATCAAAAACAACTATTTTTTGAGATCCGATATGAATAATAGAAAAGGTAACATCTAAAATTTTACTTTCTAATTCAATATTTTCTTCTTCTACTTCGCTATCGGAATCTATATCCGTTAATTCAGTAGTTTCAGTTTCATAAACACAAGATAACTTTTCTAGTACAGGACTAGTAAGCATGGTGATGATGAATAATATACTGAATAATGATTTCAAGAAAAATGTATGAAATTGTTAATTCACAAAAATAATATTATTTGAATAACCTTATGTGTTTTTAACGAAAATTTAAGTTGCAATATGTTAGAGGTGAATTTTGAACTAGCTTAATTGTAATACGTTTTAAAAATATCTAGTAATACGTTTGGAGGAACAATATTATTCTTGTACTGAGGCATAACATCTAACGTTTTATCAATAGCTTGAATATTTAATCCCATCTTTAGACCTAATTGATGAATTTTTTCTAATTCTTCGTCTTCAATTACTTGATCAACATTCATTAAAAGTAAGAGTCTGTGAAATTGAACTATTCGTTGACTCTCTGAAGGCAAAACAACTTTTGGAGCGGGGTTTTTAAACAGTTTGTCAAAAGTATCTTTGTTTACACCTATTTGTTGTGCAATACTTAATAAAAAATTATATTCAACGTCTTTTATTTTTCCATCAGATTTTGCAAAACCTATTAATTCAGTTAAAATGCTTAGTTTTTCATCAATGCCCATCAATAGTAGTTTAATAAGTTGTTTAAAGATACTAAAAAAGCTCAAACCTAAGTTTGAGCTTTTTTTATATAAATTTCTTATTATCTAATTAAGATAAAACAGCTTTTACTTTATCGGCAGCTTCTTTAAAAGCTACAGCAGATTGTACATCTAACCCTGAATTGTCAATTAATTTTTTAGCGATATCTGCATTTGTTCCTTGTAAACGAACAATAATAGGTACGTTAATAGCATCTCCCATGTTTTTGTAAGCATCTACAACACCTTGAGCAACACGATCGCATCGAACAATACCACCAAAAATATTAATTAAAATAGCTTTTACATTAGGGTCTTTTAAGATAATTCTAAAAGCTTCTTCTACACGTTTTGCATCAGCAGTACCACCAACATCTAAGAAGTTTGCAGGTTCTCCACCTGACATTTTAATTAAATCCATTGTAGCCATTGCTAAACCAGCTCCGTTTACCATACATCCTACATTACCGTCTAGGTCAACATAATTTAACCCTAAAGCATTCGCTTCTACTTCAATTGCGTTTTCTTCTCTTAAATCACGCATCTCAGCATATTGTTTTCTTCTGTATAAAGCGTTATCGTCGATAGTTACTTTAGCATCTACCGCCATAATTAAATCATCAGAAGTTTTTAATACCGGATTGATTTCAAATAAAGAAGAATCTGACTGAACATAAGCTGTATATAAAGCAGCAATAAACTTAGTCATTTCTTTAAAAGCTTTTCCTGATAAACCTAAGTTAAAAGCTATTTTTCTAGCTTGAAAAGGTAATAATCCTGTTGCTGGATCTATTTCTTCTGTAAATATTAAATGTGGAGTTTCCTCAGCTACGGTCTCAATATCCATACCTCCTTCTGTAGAATACATAATCATGTTTCTACCAGTAGCTCTGTTTAATAAAACAGATACATAAAATTCACTAGTTTCACTTTCTCCTGGGTAGTATACATCTTCAGCTACTAATACTTGGTGAACTCTTTTACCTTCTGCAGAAGTTTGAGGAGTTACTAAGTCCATTCCTATAATTTGTCCAGCTATTTCTTTTACTTCGTCTAAGTTTTTTGCTAACTTAACTCCGCCACCTTTACCACGACCACCAGCATGAACTTGTGCTTTAATTACGTGCCAACCTGTACCGGTTTCTTCCGTTAACTTTTTTGCAGCAGCTACTGCTTCATCTGCTGTAGTTGCAACAATACCTCTTTGGATTCTTACTCCAAAGCTGTTTAATATTTCTTTACCTTGATATTCGTGTAAATTCATAGTACTATGTGTTATCTTTTTAAAGCTGAGCAAATGTAATAATTACCATTTAATTATTTGTTTTTTAGAGGGCTATTTTTTTAGTCAAAACATTTTAATTGTTTTATTTGTAACTATAAGTTGTAAAAATATTAAATTTGTTATTCTAGCTTTTTTATATAATATTCTTGTTTTAGGTTTGCGCTGAATTTAAAATAGAAGATAGCAATGAATACAACTGATTTGTTAGCCATAGTAAATGAGTATGATGCACCAATATATATATATGATGCTCAAAAAATAGAAAATCAATACAACAGATTAATTAAAGCTTTTAAAAAGGTTGAACGGTTAAAAATAAATTATGCAGTTAAAGCATTGTCTAATATTTCAATTTTAAAATTGTTTAAATACTATGGAGCAGGTTTAGATACGGTTTCAATACAAGAAGTACAGTTAGGCTTATCTGCCGGTTTTAAAGCAAAAGATATTATTTATACCCCTAATGGAGTTTCATTACAGGAAATAGAAGAAGTTGCTCAACTAGGATGTCAAATAAATATTGATAATTTGTCTGTTTTAGAGCAATTTGGAAGTAGAAACCCTGGAATACCAGTTTGTCTTAGAATTAATCCGCATGTAATGGCCGGAGGAAATAGAAATATATCTGTAGGGCATATAGATTCTAAGTTTGGAATATCAATTCATCAAATGCCCCATGTATTGAGAATAGTTTCTAACACAAACATGCATATAAATGGTATTCATATGCATACAGGGTCAGATATATTAGATATAGATGTTTTTTTACATGCTGCTGAAATTCTATTTAATACTGCAAAACAATTTACTAATCTTGATTTTTTAGACTTTGGTAGTGGTTTTAAAGTTCCATACACAGAAAATGATATTGAAACCAATATAGAAGAGTTAGGAAAAAAGCTAAGCAAAAGATTTAATGCGTTTCAATTAGAGTATGGTAAACCATTAACCTTGGCTTTTGAGCCAGGTAAATTTTTAGTGAGTGAAGCTGGATATTTTTTAGCTAGAGTAAATACTGTTAAACAAACTACTTCAACTGTATTTGCAGCTGTAGATTCAGGTTTTAATCATTTTATAAGACCCATGTTTTATCAATCATTTCATGATATTATAAATTTGTCTAATGAAAATGGAAACGAGCGGTTCTATTCGGTTGTGGGTTATGTTTGTGAAACAGATACCTTTGCGAGCAATAGAAGAATTAAAGAAATAAAAGAAGGAGATATTTTATGTTTTAAAAATGCTGGGGCTTATTGTTTTTCTATGTCTTCTAATTATAATTCTAGATACAAGCCGGCAGAAGTTTTATGGATAAATAATAAAGCTTTTTTAATACGGGAGAGAGAAACTTTAAACGATTTGTTGCAAAAACAGTGTAAAGTAGAAATACCAGATCTGGTAACAGAGTTAAACTAAGTTATCTATTAACTATAGGTACTTTTATAATAACATTAGTACCATTTTCATTTGAAGAATTGATACTAATTGTTCCTTTTAAATTTTTAACTCTAGCTTTTATTTGATTGATGCCAATTCCTTCATGAAGTTCATTCGATGACTCAAATCCAATACCATTATCAGTTATGTTAATAATTAATTGGTTTTGGTCTTGGTTAAGATTAATGGAAGCTTTAGTAGCTTGACTGTGTTTAATAATATTGTTGACTATTTCTTCAACAATATTATTAATTTTAATTTCAAAATCCTGTTCTAATCTAACTAGGTAGGTTCCTTTATGAAAGGAAAAAGTTAATTGATCGTTAGAATATTTTTCGCATAAATCTTCTAAAGCATAACTCAAACCAAAATTGATAAGTACATCTGAAATTAGGGTATGAGACAAGTCTCTAACCTTATCAGATGCTTCATTAATTATTCTAGTAGATTTTTCTAATTCATCAATAGAGTCGCTGCTTTTTTTCTTAACAACTTGTAAATGTAAATTAGCCGACGATAATAAGGAGTTAACGCTGTTGTGTAATATTTGAGAGATGTTTTTTCTTTCTTTTAGCCTTCCGTCTAATGTAGCAGCAATTACCTTGTTGCTATTTTCATTTTGAATTTTTTCAATTTCATTTAGTTTTTCTAATTTATTCTTCTCTAAAACTAAAGCTAAGTTTTTCGCTTTGAGTTTGCTGTTTCTATAAAGGATGAGTCCAGAAATTAAAATAATTAATGCAATGGCTCCAATAATACTAAAGAAGAGTTGCATTTCTTTTCGTTTTTTTACTTCGGTAGCAATAGCCTTTTCTTTACTGTATTTTGCCTCTATTTCTGAAACCGTATGATTGAGGTATTTTTCTTTGTGAATATTGTATAAGGAATGTGCTTTTTTAAGCGTCTCTAAAGATTTGTTATAATTTCCTTGTCGCTCATATAAATCTGAAAGATTACTATATTGAATAGCTTTCATATTTAATATTTTAAGATTGGAAGTGTCTTTTAATAACGGAATGGCTTCAAGGTAATTTTGTTCAGCTTTTTCATATTCTTGTCTATAAACTTGACTAATAGCTAAATTACTTCTAACTCCAATAACAGACATAGTATCTTTAATTTTAGTAAAGTATTCTATAGCTTTTTCACCCATTTTATCTGCACTTTCATGGTCTTGTATGTAAGAGTATAACCCGGTTAAATTGGCGTATGTTTTACCTAATATAGCTTCTGTATTAGGGATTTGACTATAGTTTTTTATTAAGTTTTTAAAGATGCTAAAAGCAGAATCTCTTTCTTTTAAGGCTACATCAAATTTTTGCTTTTTGGTAACTTCTAAAGAGTACATTAGTAAATTAAGCGATCCTATTTCAAATAAAGCATTAGCTATTTTAGTAGAATCTTTACTCTGATCGCTCAACTTTTTAACCTTACTTAAATAAACTAATGATTTGGAGTAATTTTGATTAATACGGAGTATTTTTCCCACTTTGGCATTCCAATAAATTTGCTCGTTCAAGTCTTTAATAGAAGCTTTTTCTAGCTGTTCTAAGGCTAATACAATAGCTTTTTCTGTATTGTTATCTTTTATTAATTGTTCAACTTGAATTTTTGAAGAATCTCTTTTTTCAGATTTTTGAGCATGCAAATTTGAGTTACATAGTAAATAGGTAACTACTAAAAAGAAGTATGATAAATACTTATGGTACAAGAGTGGTAAGGATTAGTTTTATAGTAAAAATAGTGAAAAATATAGGTATATAACAATTCAAAAGAATACTTTATTTTTTTACATTTAGAGGAATAGGAACAGAAATATGAATAGAAGTTCCTTTGTTTGGTTCAGATTTAATACCAATAGTACCTCCTAAACTTTCTATTCTTGCTTTTATTTGATTTAAACCAACACCACTAGATTTGGTAGAAATAATATCTGTATTGAATCCAATACCATTGTCTATAATTACAATATCTAAGTTCTCTCCTTGGTAATCTAAGCTAACGGTAGCTTTAGAGGCTTTACTATGTTTTATAATATTATTAATAAATTCTTCTACAATATTTTTTAGTGTAACTTCTAAGTCTACATCAAACCTGGGTATAACTTCATCGCATTCTAATTCAAAAATTAAATCAGAATTACTGTATTTATCACACATATCATCTATTGCATAAGCCAATCCGAATTTTACCAATATAGCAGACAGTAATTGGTGAGATAAATCTCTAACTTTATCGGATGCTTCTCCTAGAATACGTTGTGATTTATCTAATTCTTCAATTTCTGTAGTGGCTTTCTTTTTAGCAACTTGTATGTGCATGCTAACAGAGGATAGTAAAGCACTAACACTATCGTGTAAAGTTTGAGCAATGTCTTTGCGTTCCTTTTCTCGACCATCTAAAGTAGCACTTAACACTTTACTCTGGTTTTGTATTTGTAATTGTTTAAGTTCTTGTTGTTTGTTAAGTTCTTGTTGTATTAAACTTAACGAAAGATTTTTTTCTTTTAATTTGCTGTTTCTATAGAGTATACTGCCAAATAAAATAATACCTAAAGCAGCTATTCCACCTACACCAGACCATAAATAGATACGTTCTTTAGCTTCTTTTTCTTTTAAGGTGTTCAATTGCTCTTCTTTTCTAGCAGTAGCAACATTATGTTTAGCTTCTATGCGTCTTATTTCGGTGGCTTTTTGCTTGTCTGCAATTTGTTCAGATAATTCATTGTATTTAATAGAGTATTCTAGAGCTTTTTTATATTGTTGGGTTTGTTGGTAAATGTATTGTAAGTTTCCTATTGCAGTTAGTTTAACTCCAAGTATTCTTTGTTGACTAGTATCTAACTTTTTTCGCAATACATTTAAGTGAACCTTCTCCGCTTCTTCATATTTTTTTTGATATATGTATAGTAAACCTTGATTGTTGATTGATGAGTTTAATAAATAAGGTTTATTTATTGTCTTGTATATGTTAATGGCTTTTGTAATGTAGTTTTCGGCTTTATCATAATTACCTATGTCAGATTCTAACAAATACAAGTTATTATATGTTTGTGCAATGTAAACTGAATTGTTTTTAGTGTTTTTTAGGGTAGTAATGTTTTTTTTGTAATAAAAAAAAGCTGAATCTTTTAACTGGATGGCTTCTTTAGAAAAACGATCATCATATAGTTTGTTAAATTTATAATAATTTATTTGACCGATATACAAATGATTAAGCATTAAAGCTAATGAATCTTTTAAGTTGATATTTATGTGATATGATTTTTTGAAATACTTTAAACTAGTATCTAATTCACCATTATTTTTAAAAATGATGCCAGCTAGTTGCAACCATTTGGCTTTTTGAGAACTGTTTTTAGGGGCCTGTTCTATTTGTTGTAAACTGGTTTTGAGTGCCTCTTCTGTTCGATTTAATTCTGTAAGTTGCTCAGTATGTATGTATAAAGAGTCTTTTGTTTTTTGTCCGTAAGATATATAACAAAAAATGAAGTAAAAAAGTATTATTCTTAGTAAGTTAGTTAGCACTCATCTAAAATAGATAAAAAAGTAATATACCCCAAATAGATTAGTTTTTTGAGTAATTTTTAATTAAAAATAACTTTTTTGATGAAATAAAGTAGCTGGTTAGATAATTCTAAAAAACGCATTAACAAATGCTTAATGCGTTTTTTAGAATTAAATTATTATGGTTGAGCCGTACCACTAGGAATTCTTCGTCTTCTAGCTGTATCACCTAGTTGATCAAAAACATATTTAAACTCACCATTTAAGCTTTTGTAGTTGTTGGATTTAAAGCTACTTTTTCCTTTAGGGTCTGCATTTACCATAATAACATTTGTACCATCTTTTTCAGTGGTGTAAGTTACACTAGCAGGTGCTGTAGTGTTAAATTCAATAAAATAAGTTCCATCTTGATTGCGAGTTACACAATAACCTTGTACTAAATCCATAGTTTTTAAAATTTGGTTAATAGTTAATAAATAATTTAAATCATTACATGTGTTTAATAATTTACGAAATAAGTTGTTAATTATTGTTTTATTTACTTGTTAAAAAAAACAATAATTAATACTGAAAAACATTTCTAACTTCAATACTAACAGTAATAAAGTGAGTATTATACTAAGTTATTTTTAATAGCAAACTTTACTAGGCCAATAGAGTTTTTAACTTGTAGTTTGCGCATGAGTTTTTTTCTATGTGTATCTACTGTATTAGGACTTAGAGCTAATTCTTTACTAATATCTTTAGTACTAAATTCCTGACTAATAAGTTGTAATATTTCTAACTCTCGTTTGGTAATATTATAAGGTATTGGAGCCGTTTCTCCATCGGTAGAACCATTGTTTTCTATACCAGAAAAAGAGTTGACTATTTTATTTTTAATCGTATCACTAAAATATTGCTCACCTCTATAAACAGCTCTAATGGCATCTGTTATATTTTCTCCAGCACATTTTTTAGATAAATACCCAGAAACACCTAGTTTTAATACCTCTTTTATAACTTTTAAATCATCGTAACTAGAAAGGATAATAGTTTTACAAGGCAAACCCTTTGCTTGAAAAGATTTTAAAATATCGATTCCATCTATATCTGGCATATTTATATCCATAATTAAGATGTCTGCTTTATTACTTGTTAACCTTTCGTATAGATTATGTCCATTTAAAGAAAAACCAACTACTTCAAAATCGTCTTCTAATTTTAAAACAGCTAAAAGTCCGTCAATTATTATTTGATGATCGTCTGTTAAGTGAATTCTAATTTTTTCCCCCATGATTAATTAGTTAGTTTAACCAAATGTAGTTAATCTTTTTATAGGAGTCAATACCGTAAAACAATGAAATTGAAAACTAACCTTTTTTGGTGAGGATGTAGAAACCTACATAGAATAAGTTCTATAAGTAGAAAATTAGTTTGTTGTTTGTGATTTAGGTTTAGACATAACTTGAAGCATTATATAAAACTGCAAACCAAATAATACAGCAGCAAGTAATAAGTGTAATGGTTGTGTAGTAAATGGAAAATTAAAATAGTAAATAACAATACCAGTTATAATTTCTAGACCAAGCACAATCATAATATAATTGAGCAGTTTGTAAGGAACCCTTTGTTTTTTTAATTGAATAAATAACCAAGCATTTACAATAAAAACCAAAATAGAAAGTGTTCTGTGAATATAGAAAGCTAGATTTGGATTTTCTAACCAAAGCGCAGCGTTGCTGTTTACCATGGCTTGTTCATCTACAAATTGTCTTACCTGCGTACCTATATACACTTGAATTAGAGTTAGTAATAAGCTAAAGATTAATACGTTTTTAAAAAGGCTTACAGGTTTAAAGCTACTTTTGATTTCTTTAGATTTATATATGCAATACAATAACATAGCAATAATAAAGAAAGACCCCGCCATATGAATGCTTATTTTGTATGGAAGCAAGTTAGAGTCTACTACAGTTTTACCTAACCACGCTTCAAACCCCATTCCTAGTATAACCAAAAAGGCTGCAATGGTAAGGTATTTTTTGTCTTTCCAAAGAAAAACAGAAACAATGAATAGAATGAGTATAGGAATACCTGCAACCGCTGTAAATAGTCTATTAATAAACTCAATCCAAGTATGGGTTGGGTTAAAACTATTGTATTCATGTTTTGTGTTTTTTTGCCAATTTTTAAGATTTAGTGAGTCGCCAGTAGTAAAATCTTTATTAGCAAAATAGAATAAATCGTTAACTTGAATTACATGACCTTCTTTATAAGAATGGTTTGGCTTGAATTGGATATCGCTAATTTCTGTAGGAGGTATGTAGTATCCAAAACATTTAGGCCAATCTGGGCATCCCATACCAGATCCAGTCATTCTAACAACTGCACCTGCAATTATAATTAAGTATACACATACAATAGATATTTTAGCTAGTTTATGGAAATGTTTCTGCATGAGCATTTTTTTTGTAAATGTATATGGGTTATTAAAAAATAAATATGATTTAAATCATAACTAAGTAATTGTTAGACCGAGTTCTTTTCCTTTCTTAAGCATGAGTTCTTTAGCTTCTTCATAGTCGTTAGCTATTTCTCCTTCAAGTATAGCTTCTTTTATAGCTTCTTTTATAATTCCAATTTCTCTACAAGGCTTAATGTTAAACGCTTCCATAATCTCTTCTCCAGATACAGGTGGTTGGAAGTCACGGATACGATCACGTTCTTCTACTTCAACTATTTTATTTCGTACTAACTTGAAGTTATTATGGTATCGCTTAAATTTTTTAGGATTCTTGGTTGTAATATCAGCTTCACAAAGAGTCATTAAATCTTCAACATATTCTCCAGCATCAAAAACCAATCTTCTTACTGCAGAGTCAGTAACTTCTTGAGCTAAAACAATTGGCCTTGAGCTCATTAAAACCATTTTTTGAACGAATTTCATTTTTTCGTTCAACGGCATTTTAAGTCTTTTAAATAGTTTGTAAACCATTTTAGAGCCTACAAATTCATGCCCATGGAAAGTCCAACCTACTTTTTTACTGAATTTTTTTGTTGGTGCTTTGCCAATGTCATGCAGTAAAGCAGCCCAACGCAACCATAAATTATTGGTGTTTAAAGCTATATTGTCAACAACTTCTAAAGTATGGTAAAAGTTATCTTTATGCTTTTGGCCTTCGACTTCTTCTACGCCTTTTAATGCTGTTAATTCTGGTAAAATATAACTTAATAAACCTGTTTGCTCTAAAAGTAAAAATCCTATAGATGGTTTAGGACTCATCATAATTTTGTTTAGCTCATCAACAATTCGCTCTTTAGTTATGATTTTTATCCTGTCTTTGTTTTTGGTAATTGCCTGTAAAGATTCTAATTCTATTTTAAAATCTAATTGTGTAGCAAAACGAATAGCTCTCATCATTCTTAACGGATCATCAGAATAAGTAATGCTAGGTTCTAATGGCGTTTTTATGATTTGTTCCTTTAAGTGAGCTATACCATTAAAAGGATCTAGAAGTTCTCCAAATCGATCTTCATTTAAGCATATAGCTAAAGCATTAATGGTAAAATCTCTTCGATTTTGGTCGTCTTGTAAACTACCGTTTTCTACTATTGGATTTCTACTATCTTTTGTATAAGACTCTTTTCTAGCTCCAACAAACTCTACTTCAATGTCTTCGGTACGTAACATAGCCGTTCCGTAAGTTTTAAAAACTTGAACTTTTGGTTGGTTAGGTAGTAATGAAGCGACTTTTTCTGCTAAAGCAATGCCACTTCCTATAGCTACAATATCAATATCTTTTGCAGAACCTCTTTTTAAAATGAAATCTCTAACAAAGCCACCAATAACATATGTGTCTAATTGTAGTTCCTTAGCAGCTTGTTGTATGGTTTTAAATATGGGGTGTGCTAGTGCTTCTTGATAATTGGTTTGTAACATGCAATGTTTAATTCTATAGGCTGAATATTAATAACGAATAACCTTTACTTCTCCGTTATTACTAATTTTAATAATTGATGAAGATTTTTCGTTTCTTTTTTGCTGATGCAAATTTACAATATAGTCTACACCTTTTAAAATTGCTGGAGAAATTTCTGAAAAGCTTTTTGGTGTGGGCTCTCCAGATATATTAGCCGATGTAGAAACAATGGCTCCATTAAATTTTCTCGATAATTGAAAGCAAAATTCATCATCTGGAATTCTAATAGCAATACTATTGTCTGAAGCAATTAAATTTTTAGCCAAATTTTTTGCTTCATCATAAATAATAGTAGTAGGGGTTTCTGTAATATCGATGATGTCTTGAGCTGCCTGTGGAATTTCAGTAACGTATTTTTTTAACATTCTGTCATCGGCAACTAAACAAATTAAAGCTTTACTATCTTCACGTTGTTTTAACTGATATATTTTTTGAACTGCTTTAGAGTTATTAGCATCACACCCAATACCCCAAACAGTATCTGTAGGATATAAGATTAAACCTCCGTTTTTTAAGTGTTCAATACAATTTTTTAATTCTTTTTGCATAGTGCAAATATAAATCTAAGTATTGTAAAATAGAAGCTTTGAAAAACGAACTTATATTTAACTCAAAAATAAATTTAGATTTGCAAAAAAATAATTTGATGAATTTAAGAAAGTGGGATAAATTTTTAGTCGAACTAGCAAATTTTTGTTTTTTTTGGCTTTTTGGAGTTTTGTTTTTTACATTGTTCAGACTTGTTTTTATACTATTTTTTAGAAAACAGATAACAGAAACTCCAGATGCAATAGAATTATTTAAAGTATTCTTCTTAGGTTTTAGGTTTGATTGCACTGCGGTATCTTATTTTTTGATTTTACCATTAGCTTCGTTGTTAATTTTATCATTATTTAATCAGTTTACAATAATTAAGGTTATTCGAAAAATACATCAAGTATTGTTTGTAATTCTATCTTCAACAATATGTGTAGTAACTATCAACTATTTTAAAGAGTATAATAACCAATTTAATAATTTCTTGTTTGTTGGTTTGTACGATGATCAGAAAGCGGTACTAGATTCTATTATTAAAGATTTTCACCCAATTATTAATGGAGTGATCTTGGTGTTGCTTATTTTAAGTAGCTTTTTAGTACTTTCTCGTTTTGAAGAGAAGAGAAGATTATATAGTTTCTTGAACAGATTAAGTTTTAAAGGACATGAAATACTATTGGTTATTATAACAATAGGCTTGTTTGTTGGGAGTTTAAGAGGTTCATTTGGAGAAATTCCAGTAATAAGAAAGTACACAGCTATTTCTAAAGATTTATTTCTAAATAAAATAATTATAAACCCTTATCGATCTTTAAAGTATGCAATTGATGATTTTAAAGAATTGAACTTACTAAACGATGTGAATCCTTTTTTACAAGAAGAGGAATTAAAAGGCATTCTTAAAGGCCAATCGATTGATTCATTGTTGTACAAAAAAGCTAAAGGACCTAGAATTGATAAACCTAAACAGTTGTTTTTGGTAGTAATGGAAAGTTATGATTCTTGGCCTCTATTAAATAAATATAAAGATTTAGGAGTTGCTACAGAATTAACTAGTATAGCAGAAAGAGGTAAACATTTTACAAATTTCTTACCAGCTTCTCATTCAACATTTAACTCTTATGCATCTATTGTTGGAAATGTGCCTTATACAGGGGTAAACATTAATAGTATAGGTAGTGTAAACCAATCTTTTAAATCATCAATGTTTACTCAGTTTAAAAAGCTAGGGTATAAAATAAATGTGTTTTACGGAGGCTTTTTAACCTGGCAAAATATTGGAGATTTTTCAGATTTTATGGGAGCAGATAAAGTTTATTCTGGCGCCTATACAGACGAAAATATAACAACAGGAGAATGGGGGATTAAGGATGATAAATTATTCGATTTAGTTTTAGACAAAGTCAACACAGAAGAGTATACATTAAATATTATTTTGACCTTGAGTTATCACACTCCATTTGCTGTAGACATTTATAAAGAAGGTTTTCCCATAAAAAAGAAAAAAGATCTTCCCGAAGCCACTAAATTGTATTTTAAAAATACAATGAACTTAAAGCAGTTAGGACACCTTTGGTATAGTGATAAGGCTATTGGGGATTTTGTTAGAGAGGCAGAAGGTAAGTTTACTAATTCATTGTTTTGTTTTACAGGAGACCATTTTGGAAGAAGATTTGTAAATCATAAACCCAATTTATACGAAAAGTCATCGGTACCCTTTATTATGTATGGTAAGAGTATAGAGCCAAGTAAAGAGAAGACTTTGGGGTCTCATATCGATATTATGCCAACGCTTATAGAAATGATAGCACCTCAAGATTTTGAATATTATAGTTTTGGTGAAAGTTTACTAGATAAGAGTGTAGGGGTAGCAATAGGGCATGAGAAGATCATGTACAATGATGATATTTTTTATTTTCCAAAAAACGGTTTGGTAGAAAAAGGAAAAATCAAAGGAAAAGGAGTTCCTTCAATTAATGAATCCTTTGCTAAGAAAAAACACGATAGCTTAATAGGTATTGCTTGGCAATATATAATGAAAGAAAATAGAGTAAAAGATTAAAAAATAGATTATTTTTTTACATAAAACCTATTAATATCTTCAATTGCTTTTTCAAAAATTGGATAGTCAATATTTTCAGACTCTAAAGGGTTTAAACTTTTATCGGTAATAGTAAAAATACCTGAATTTTTAACTACTCGGGTAATTTTATTTTCTTCTATAATTGCGTAAGAATTTTTATATCCACAAAGGAACCATTCGCGTTTAGAAGTGTTAAATAAATTTTTACCAATACTTATTTCAGAAGGTTTGTTTTTAACACCTAAATAGTTATTCATTAATGTAGGTGTTACATCATAATGTAGGCTTAAGTGATTGAATTCTTGAGGATCTTTATCTGCATCAAAAATGTAAAAAGGAACTTTAGTCTGATATTTAGTATAGTTACCTGCATGATTCCAAAATCCTTTTTTATTATCATTAAATTCTTGTCCGTGATCACTAGTAACAACAATTATAGTATTTTCCAATTGATTGTTTTCTGTTAGGGTGTTAATTACTTCTCCAATTAAACTATCAATAAAATGCAATGAGTTTTTATATAGATTCAACATTTTATCTGGATTATAATCATTGTCTAGAGCAGTGTAGTCTACTATATCTAAAGCAGGGCTAAATATTTTTGGGTAGTCTTTTGGAACATCATATCCATGAGCTGCATCAAAAAATAAAAAATCAAAAAAAGGTGTTTTTTTATCTCGTTTGTTATAATGAGCAGTCCAATTTTTAGTGATGTCTATATCTCTTTTGTAAGGACTATCTCCGTTAGAGTTAAGTCTTAAGTTTTCTACATTTAAGAAAATATTTTTGTCAAAAGGAGGGTTTTCTAATGTAGCACTACCTAAAATATTCATATCGTATCCCTGACTTTTTAAAACAGACATGAAGGCAGGTGGTATTTCGTGGTTGGTAAAAGAATCGTTACACAATCCAGAAACACCATAAAATAGAGTAAACATTCCATCGGCAGTAGCATTAGATCCGCTATGATGATTGTTGAATACTTGTGACTGTTTAGAAAGTTTATATAAATTTGGAGTTACAATACTATCCATACATGTGTATCTCCAAGAGTCTATAGTCAATAACAAAAAATTCTTCTTTTTTTCTGGAGCTGTATAACTTAGTTCTGTAAGGGGGTATTTTATGGCTCCTTTATTATCTAACTTGTATAGTTTTTGATTTTTTTCTATAAGCTCTTTATTTATTAAATTCATTTTAGCAAGAAGTGACTTAGCTGTCAATGGAAAGAAAAGAGGGTATACCTCTTTAGCTTGTGTAATAGGTCTATAAAACCCAGCGTCGGCCCAAGCAAAAGTAATATGGCTAAAAACTAAAGAACTTAAAAGAGTGTAAAGAATGAGCTTGGTTTTTATTTTTTTTTCAGTTAGTTTTTTAGCAATGAATAAAATAAAAACTTGAATTAATATAATTAATATTATAAAGGCAATTGCTTTTATAATGTTTGAGCTATCAATATGAAAAATATCTCCAGCATTTTTACCAAATACCATTTCTAATACAAAAGGAGAAATGTGAAATCTAAATTGAGAATAAACTAGCGTGTCTAGCTTTAAAACTATAATATTAATGGTAGCTAGAAGGATGAAAATAACATTACTTAATTTTTGTTTTTTTGTAATATAGAATGCTAGAAAAGATAAAAGTAATGGTAAAACACTTAAAACTGCAAAATGACTAATAAAAGTAGTGATATAATAGCTAATGGCTAATGTATATGAAATGTTGTTAACATATTCGAAGTAAGAATAAGCAATCAACAAAATTACTACTAAGTTGAGTAGGTAAGAAAATAGTAATGTTTTATAATGGTTTGTCTTTTCTACAAGCATAAAAATAAAATATCAGCAAAATTAACTGATAAACCAGTAAAAAAAAAATCTAGTACTAGTTCTAAAATTTAATAATGTAAATTTGTTGGACTAATATTAAAATAAATATGAATCAAACTTTTGTTGGGTGCTCTATGTACCATATTTATCTGTCTATGCTTTTGGCTTTCCAATATAAAAAGTCAGATCATAAATCATTATTGGTAGTTATTGAAGATAGAACTGAAGGTATTCAAGATTATATAGAACCCTTAAAAGCATTAGGAGCCTTTGAAGATGTTGTAGCAGTACGAAGTTATGGGGTTGTAAAGAATTTAAAGAAAAAATCAGGAGCTTTTAATTACATATTTAACAGGGCTAATTCCTTAAAGAAAAGTTTTGAAGATGAAAACCCTCAGCTGCAAAAGTATCATGAGTTTATTTTAGAATCAGAAATCAATCTATATCATATAGTAAATTCTAGGGCGTATTTTTTAATTAATTACCCAAAAAATAGCTTTAGAATGATTGAAGAAGGTACTGGAACATACAGGCATAAAATGCCTTTTTCAAGAAAGTTAAAAAGAACCTTGATGGGGTACCCATTATTAATGGGGTATGATAAACAGGTAAAAGAGGTATTGGTTCAACAACCAACAGATATGCAAGATCCTTTTTTAAGAGCAAAGTCAGTAAAACTAGATTTAAATTATTTACAAAGCAGCTTAACAGAGGAAGAGATAAGCAATATTTCTAAGTGTTTTGGGTTAACTTCTGAACTAACAGATAAAAATCAAGAAAAAGCAATTATACTTACACAACCGTTGATAGAAGCGGGGTTTAAGGTGACAAAAGAAGAAATGATTGCCATTTACCAAGATATGATTAATGATGCAAAAGAAAAGGGCTTGAAAGTATACTTAAAAATGCATCCTAGAGAAGAGATAGATTATAATCTAGCATTTAAGAAGGAGAAGGTTATTGTATTACCTAAACTATTGCCTATAGAATTGATAAACTTAGATAATAGTATTAAGTTTCAAGAAGCTTATACAATATGTTCGGGGTCTATAGATAATTTAATTAATGTTAAGAACAAAAATAGCTTAGGTTTTGATTATTTAAAAAAGTAGTGCAATTCTCTAATTGAATGCCTAAAATTAAAATATGAATCAAATTCAATAATTAAAATAAAGACTACATTTGTATCTGGAAAAAAACATAGATGTATGCTAGATTTAAACAACAAATCAATATTAATAACAGGAGGGACAGGGTCATTTGGAAAAATGTTTACTAAATTAATTTTAGAAAGATTTCCAAAAGTAGATCGATTAGTTATTTTTTCTAGAGATGAGCAAAAACATTTTCAAATGGCTCAAGAGTTTCCTGAATCAAAATATCCTCAAATACGTTATTTTATTGGAGATGTAAGAGATTTAAAGCGTTTAGAAAGTGCTTTTGAAGGGATTAATGTAGTTATACATGCTGCGGCTATGAAACATGTTCATTTGGCAGAATACAACCCAATGGAATGTGTTAAAACGAATATTAATGGAGCAGAAAATGTAATAGACGCGGCCTTAAAATGTGGTGTAGAGAGTGTGGTTGCCTTGTCCACAGATAAAGCTGCTGCACCAATTAATTTATATGGAGCAACTAAATTAGCATCAGATAAGTTGTTTATAGCAGCAAATAACATAAAAGGGAAAAGAAACATTAAGTTTTCTGTAGTTCGCTATGGTAATGTTATGGGGTCTAATGGATCTGTTATGCCTTTCTTTTTAAATAAGAAGAAAGCAGGAGATTTGTTTTTACCTATTACAGATAAAAAAATGACACGTTTTAATATTTCTTTGCAAGATGGTTGCGAAATGGTTTTTTATGCAATTGAAAAGGCATGGGGAGGTGAGGTTTTTGTACCCAAAATACCATCTTACAATATTGTAGATGTGGCAACTGCTATTGCTCCAGAATTAGAGCAAAGAGTTGTAGGTGTTAGACCTGGGGAGAAATTACATGAAGAAATGATTACTTCTTCAGATTCGTATAATACAGTAGATTTGGGTAAATATTATGCAATATTACCTCAACAGTCACCATATTCAACATATTCAATAGAAGACTATAAAAAAGCATTTAATGCTGTTTCTGTGCCTAAAGGATTTTCGTATGATTCTGGTTCAAATACAGAATGGGAAACGGTTGAAAGCCTAGAAGAATTAATTAAAATACATGTAGATCCAAACTTTAAGGCATAATGGCAATACCGTACGGAAGACAATACATAGACGATAATGATATAGAAGCAGTAGTGTCTACTTTAAAGGCTGATTTTTTAACTCAGGGACCAAAAGTTAAAGAGTTTGAAGAGAAATTTGCTGCTTATGTAGGTGCTAAATATGCTGTTGCTGTAAATAATGCTACTTCTGGATTGCATTTGTCGGTACTAGCTTTAGGTTTACAAGAGGGTGATAGAGTAATTACAACTCCTATAACTTTTGCCGCCAGTGCCAATTGTGTTCGTTTTGAGAAAGGAGAAGTGTGGTTTGCAGATATTGATCCAGACACTTATTTACTTTCATTAGAAAGTGTAGAGAAACTAATAAAGAGTAAGCCAAAAGGTTTTTTTAAAGGAATTATTCCAGTAGATTTTGCAGGATTACCAGTAGATTTAGAGAAATTTAGAAGCTTAGCAGATAAACATAATTTATGGATTATAGAAGATGCTTGTCATGCACCAGGTGGATATTTTATAGACTCTAATCATACTAAACAGCGCTGCGGAAATGGTAACTATGCAGATATTGGTGTTTTTTCATTTCATCCCGTTAAACATATAGCTTGTGGAGAAGGAGGAATGGTAACTACCAATTCAGAAGAACTTTATAAAAAGTTGTCTTTATTTAGAACCCATGGTATAACCAAGGAAGCTATGCAAGAAAACCATGGAGGATGGTTTTATGAAATGCAAGAATTAGGTTATAATTATAGACTAACAGATATTCAATCAGCTTTAGGAATAACACAGCTAAATAAAAATGATCAAGGAGTAATTCAAAGAAACGAGATTGCAAAAAAATATAAGGAAGCTTTTAAAGGAATTGTAAAATTTCAAAGCTTACCTGAGAATGCATATAATGCTCATCATTTATTTGTTATAGAGGTAACTAAGAGAAAGGAACTATACGACTTTTTAAGAGAGAATAAAATATTTGCACAAATACATTACATACCTGTGCATACTTTGCCTTATTATAAACAGATCGGTTATGATAATGCAAATTTAATACATGCAGAAAATTATTATAGTAAGTGTATTAGTTTACCAATGTACCCAAGTTTAAAAAATGAGGAACAAGAGTTTGTAATAAAAAAAGTTTTAGAGTTTATTAATGGCTAGTTTAGCAATTATACCTGCAAGAGGAGGAAGCAAACGCATACCTAAAAAAAATATAAAAGATTTTTTAGGCGTTCCAATTATATCATACTCTATAAAGTCAGCAATTAATTCTGAACTTTTTGATGAGGTTATGGTTTCTACTGATGATGAAGAGATAAAAAATATAGCCGAATCTTTTGATGCTAAGGTCCCATTTTTAAGAGGTAATTCTAACTCTGATGATTTTGCAACTTTAGCAGACGTACTTCAAGAAGTATTAGCATGTTATAAAGAAGAGGGAAAAGAGTTTACAAGTGTTTGTTGTATATTGCCAACAGCGCCCTTTGTAAATTCTGAAAAACTTATTAAATCTTTTAAAATTTACCAGCAAGAAAAATTTGATACTGTTTTTCCGGTATTAGAGTTTTCATATCCAATTCAGAGAGCTTTGAGATTTGAAGGAGAGAATATAGAAATGGTAGAAGAAAAGTACTTGAACTCAAGATCACAAGATTTAGAAGCAAGATATCATGATTCAGGTCAGTTTTACTGGATAAATGTTGAGCGATTTTTATTAGAAAAAAAAATGTTTACGGCTAATTCAGGAGCCATTGTAATATCAGAACTTGAGGCTCAAGATATAGATACTATTACAGATTGGAAGTTAGCAGAAATTAAATACCAAATGATGCTTAAGAATGAAAAAAATAATTTGTAGGGCAGATGGTAATGCTAAAACTGGTTTAGGACACTTATACAGAATGTTAGCTATAGCTGCGTTCTATCAGGAAGATTACGAATTAATTTTTTTAACTAAACAGTCTTCAATAGCTTCAATTATTCCTAAAGAATACAATCTACAGTTCATTCCAGAAAATATTACTATAGAATTAGAACCACAATGGTTGTCTGCTAACTATTTATCGTCTAAATATATAGTTATTGCAGATGGCTATCAATTTGTAAGTGCTTATCAAAAGGCACTCAAAGAATTAGGCTATACATTATTTTACATAGACGATTTAGCAGTAGAACATATGTACGCCGATGTAGTAATTAATCATTCTTTGCATTTTACTCCTGAGCTTTTTAAAGCAGAAGAGTATACTCAATATGGATTGGGTACCAACTTTGCCATGTTACGCCCTAAATTTTGTCAAGCAGCAAAATTAAATCGTAATATTTCAAGTATAGAAGATGCTTTTGTGTGTTTTGGAGGGGCAGATCAATATGATTTATCTTTAAAGGCTGCTAAGGCATTATTGAAAAAAAAACAAATAAAAACGATTCACGTTGTTTTGGGAGGAGCATATTCTCATCAATCGATTTATAATTTAGCTAATGAAAACCCTCAGTTGTTCTTGTATAAGAATTTAAGTGAAGATTTATTATATAACTTAATGGCTAGATGTCAAATGGCTGTGGCCCCATCAAGTACTATTTTGTACGAATTATGTTCTGTTAAAATGCCAATACTAAGCGGATATTTTGTTGATAATCAAAAGAACATAAATTCAGACCTTTCTAAAAGAGGAGTTATTTTTAATGGAGGAGATTTTAGTAAATACGCTGTAACTGATTTTGAAATTGAAATAGATAAAGTTTTATATAGTAAAGAAATTAATAGTTGTCTTTTAAAACAACAAAACTTATTTGATGGTAAAAGCAAACAGCGTTTTTTGAATTTAATGGAACAGTTTCAAATTACAAGTAGGAAAGCTACTGCTGAAGATGTAATGTTGGTATATAATTGGTCTAACGATATTTTAGTAAGGCAAAATTCATTTCAATCAGCCCCAATAAACTTAGAAAGTCACACTAAGTGGTTTTTAGACAAGATTAAAGACCCAGAAGTACTTTTTTTAATTATCGAAGTAAATAATAAACCAGCTGGTGTTGTGCGTTATAAATTAAATAAGACTAATTCTGTAGTTGGCGTGATTGTTTCAAACGACTTTAGAGGTAAAAGATTATCAAGTGCTTTTTTAGAGGAAGGTTCTAAAAAGTATTTTGAAATGAGTGATAAACCTATATATGCTTATATTAAAAAAGAAAATATTGCCTCTGTAAAAGCTTTTGAAAAAGCAAAATATGTATATTTAAAAGAAGAAAATATAGAGGGAAATAGTAGCTTTGTGTATAAATTAGAAAAATATAATGTTATTAGATAAATGTTTTATAATTGCCGAGTTATCTGCGAATCATGGTGGAGATATAGAAATAGCTAAAGAAACGGTAAGAGCAGCTAAAAGAGCTGGAGCAGATGCCATTAAATTACAAACTTATACAGCAGATACAATAACATTAGATGTCCGATCAGATTTATTTAAAATAGACCAAGGAACCGCTTGGGATGGACAATATTTACATGATTTATATAAACAAGCTTCTTTGCCTTGGGAGTGGCATAAAGAGCTATATGATTTAGCTAAAGAAGAAGGATTGGTTTGTTTTTCTTCTCCTTTTGATTTTACAGCAGTAGATTTTTTAGAAAAGCTACAAACCCCAATATATAAAGTAGCTTCTTTTGAGATTACTGATATTCCGTTAATAGAATACATAGCCTCTAAACAAAAACCAATTATTATTTCTACAGGTATAGCAACTATTGAAGATATAGAATTAGCAATATCTGCATGTAAGAAAGAGGGGAATAATGATATTACAATTCTTAAATGTACTTCTGCTTATCCTGCTTCTCCAGAAGATGCTAACCTATTAACTATACCAGATATAAAAGAGAAATTTAATGTAAAAGTAGGTTTGTCAGATCATACTATGGGTACAGAAGCCCCAACAGTAGCTGTAGCTTTAGGAGCAACAGTAATTGAAAAGCATTTTATATTGAATAAAGAAATAGGCGGAGCAGATGCACATTTTTCATTAGATGAGGAAGAGTTTACTCAAATGGTTAATGCTGTTAGATTGACAGAAAGATTAATGGGTAAAGTAGATTATGAAATGAATGATAAAAAACAATCTAGTAGAACCTTTTCTAGATCATTGTTTATTAGTGAAGATGTTAAAAAAGGAGATATTATTACAAAGCATAATATTAAATCTGTTAGGCCTAACTATGGACTTCATCCTAAGTATTATAACGACGTTTTAGGAAAAACTTTTACAACTAATGCAATAAAAGGAACACCTTTAAGTTTAGATATTATTAAATAATTTAGCTCTATTTTGATGAACTATACTTTACATCCTAAGTTTAAACCAGATACTGATTTTTTTACAGATATTATAGAAAATTATTCATCAAAAGGAGAAGACTATGGCAATCAAAATAGAAATTCCTTAAAGTTATTTGATTTTAAAGGAATAACCATAAATGTTAAGTCATTTAAGGTGCCTAATATCATCAATCAAATTGTTTATAGGTTTTTTAGAAAGAGTAAAGCAGAAAGATCTTATGAATATGCAAATAGATTAACAAATCTAGGTATAGGGACACCAACTCCAATAGGTTTCTATGAGTTTAAAAGTATTTTTTTATTCAATAAAAGCTATTATATAAGCGAACATTTAGATTATGAATTAACTTATAGAGAGCTTACTACGGATTTTGATTATCCTAATCATGAAGAAATTTTAAGAGCATTTACTCGATTTACATTCAATCTGCATGAACAGGGAGTAAATTTTCTAGATCACTCGCCAGGAAACACTTTAATTAGAAGAGAAGGAGATGAGTATAAGTTTTATTTAGTAGATTTAAATAGGATGGAGTTTAAAAACTTGAACCTTTCAGAGCGTGTTAAGAACTTTGCTAAATTAACTACTCATAAATCTATGATTGAAGTAATGAGTGATGAATATGCAAAGTGTACCAATAGCGATTATGCTCGAATATTTGATTTAATGTGGTCTGAAACCAATAAGTTTCAAGAAAAATTTCATAGAAGGAGACGTTTAAAAAAGCAAATAAAATTCTGGAAATAAATTATTTTTCGTTTCGATACATTTTCTTTAATTCTACGTAGCGTTGCTTTACATAATAAGCACTTAAATAAGAAACGATAGCTCCTTTTTTTCCATCTAAAAAACCAAGTCTTATTATAAAGTGATTTACAAACCTGTAAAAAGGTTTGAAATAGAAATGATACGCATTAGGTCTAAGCTTTTTAATATATAATTCTTTAGCTCTTAACTTAGCATATTGGGTCATTTTAGATTTGTATTCTTCATAAGAATCAAATGAATAATGTAAAAGTTTGTGTTTAAATATTCCTGTACTACCTTTAATATCTAGCAACTCATGTACCAATAAGTCTTTTTTATAAGTAACAGCTTGTTTTTTATAAAGCCTAAATACTTTGTCAGTTTGCCATCCACTAAAACGAATTAATTCTCGTTTAAAGAAAAACTTTCGATACATTTCATATGCAATTATTTCTTTAGAGCTACTATTTACCGTTTCAATAATTTCTTGTTTTAAATTAGGAGTAACTCTTTCATCTGCATCTATAAATAGTACCCAATCATGACTAGCATGCTCTAAAGCAAAGTTTCTCTGGTTTGAAAAATTTTGAAACTTGTTTGTAATAAGCTTTACATTATCATGAGATTTTATCTTCTCAATAGTTTTATCTGTACTAAAAGAGTCTACAATAATAATTTCGTCAGTAAAGCTCAGGTTTTCAATCAAGTCATCAATGTTTTTTTCTTCGTTATAAGTAATAACTAGAGCAGATATAGGAGTGTGTTTAAACTGAGTAACGGATTGACTTAGACTGTAATTGTCAAGATTTAACGTGTTAATTTTTTTAAGGTACTGCTGTAAATCATCTTTAATATATTCAGGTTTAAAATATTGGTAAAGATTAATTGAATTCTTCTTTAGGTATGCTTCAGATTTATTGATAAATAAGTCAGGCTTGACATCTTTTAAATGAATTGACTTATGGTAAATACCATCTTCAAAAGTTGCCCATATTTTCTTTTCTATCCAAGGAGAAAAAATAATATAAGAAGGTTTGTTAAGAGCTTTGGCCATGTTTATAGCACCACCATCATTACCTACAATATAATCGCATTGATTCATTAAGGCTATAAATGATCTAAGACTTTTACCTAAAGTATTGAAGTAAATCTTTTCTTGAGTAGATTTTTTGCAAAAACTATATATTTCTTTTGCTTGTTCTATTTGATTGGGAATATAGTTGAATAATAAATTACAATCTCCAATTTCGGCTATATAGTCAACAATTTTAGCCATATAGTTAAGCGGATAGGTCTTGTTCTCAGAGCTACCAATAATACTAACCATAATGGTCTTTTTAGTGGTGTCTATACCATCAGAAACTAATAAATTTAATGCTTCTTTATTTTCTTTTTCAGAAACATATAGTTTAGGATATGTTTTATAATTGGACGATAGACCAAGCGCTTCGATTAATTGTAACCTATGTTCTATAGCTAAACCTAAATTATATCTAGGTTTTTTAGCTTGATTTATAGGATGTGTGTAAATTGATTTAGAATAATATTTAGAGTAGGATATTTTGGTTTTGGCACCACTAAATAATGAAATTAAATTACTTTCTAATTTACAATAAGCATCAATTACAACATTGTATTTTTCTTTTCTTATAGAAAATAAAAATTTTAACAGAGCTAGTTTACTACTTCTGTAAGCTGGTTTAAAATAAACTATCTTATCTATATAAGGATTGTTTTCTACAACAGGAACCGTGTTGGTATTAATTAAAAAATGAACTTCAGAATTCGGAAGTCTTTTTTTTATTCGTTCACATAAGATGGTACTAGTCAGCACATCGCCAATCATCTTTTGTTGTATTACTAATACCTTCATGTTGGTTATTTAATAGATAAAGAATTATTTATGGTACGATGATTAAACGATTGTAAGTAAGCTTTTATATGGGTTTCTAATTTTTTAATGACCTCTTTAGAATTGTTTAATAAATTATTTTTAACGTATGGATCTGTTTTAAAATTATACAATTCAATTATTTTCTTACCATCAAAAATAAAATAATAATCATCAATAACAACATGGTAAACGTTGTTAACGTAATTAATAATTAAATTTTCATCGTTTTTATAACTGTTTCCGAAGCTTATGAATTTTTTATTATAACCAAGATAGTCTAAAATAGATGGTAGAATGTCTATTTGTTGAAGGTTTTTATCTGAAACTCCTTTTAAATTATTATTGTTAGGGTCAAACAGAATAATAGGTATTTCGTATTCTTCTAATTTAGATTTATACTTTCCGTGATTAACAGACGAACAATGATCGGCTGTAATTACAAATAAGGTGTTTTTATACCATTTTTGTGTTTTGGCATAGTTAAAGAATTTTTTTAACGAATAATCTGTATAACCAACTGTTTGGTAAAAACGGGTGTTCCCTTTTTTAAAGTTATTAAGATGCTTTTTAGGCATAATAAAAGGTACGTGAGAGGAAATAGTAAAAACACTAGAAAAGAAAGGTTCTTTAAATGTGTTTAATTCCTTTCCAAAAAATTGCAGAAACTCTTCGTCAAAAATCCCCCATTTACCATCATCATGCTCAGGATTGTTGTCAGGATATTGATCTTTACCATAATACTTATCAAAACCAGCAATAGATGAATATTGATCGAAGTTTTGACTACCATTAAAAGCTCCATGAAAAAAGGAAGTATTATAGCCTTCTTGTTTTAATATTTTAGGTAGAGTATTTACATTGTTAAATGCATAGGTAGATGCAATATAAGGCTCTCCAATAATACTAGGGATACCTGATATAGTTGATGGAACTGCATCTATAGATACACGACCATTAGCAAATCCGTTTTTAAAGTAAAGAGATTGAGTAATTAAAGAGTCTAAAAAAGGAGTATTGCCTGTTTTTTTGTTAGAAAAGCTTACATTTTCGTCTCCATAACTTTCAACAATGATTAAAACAATATTCTTTTTCTGCAAACCTTTATTGTTTTTATAATGTTTAACAGGAGAATATAATTTGTTAAGCTTAGTAGGTTTAAAAAAACTATGTTCTTTAAGTTCTTTCTTTTTTCCAATAGTTTTTAAAATACAAAATGGTGTATTGAGTACAATTGGTGTGTTATTTGGCGATGTGTATTTAATAGCATCTACTCTTTTTAACGGTTTTTTCTGAAAACCACCTCGACCTATTAAAATACAACTACCTACGGAGCATAAAAAAATAAGTAGTTGAAATATATAGTTTTTTGAAGAGCTAAAATTATTGGGTTTATTAAATGTATGTTTAGGGATAAACTTCCAAAAAAGAAAACCAAAAAGAATGAAAAAAAGAAAAACATACCAATAACTTTTTATAAAAGAGGGTAGAAGTCCTCCAATTTCTTGCTCCATTCCAGAAGCTGTTATCAAACCATAAGTGCTTCTTTTTCCGGTGAAGTTGTAATAAATAAAATCTATAAAGTTAGTAGATAAAAATAACAGATTAACTACAAAAAAGAGTATTTCTAATCCTTTTTGATAATTTCTGTTATACTTGAAATTTCCAGGAACGGTATGTAAAACAATAATTAATGCATTGGTATAAAATATTGCAGACAAATCAAATCGGAGACCACCAATAAAACTTAATACACCAATATTGGTAAAACTATTCCATTGAAAGAATAAAAAAAGTAATCTACAAAGAGTATAGGCTACTGTTAAGTAGCCTAATCTTTTTAGTAATAATAGTATGCTGTTGTAATATAGATTCATTAACGCGAAGGCAGTTTTTAACTAGTTTGCAAACATACGATTTATGAATTAAATTAGACAGCTACATCATATTCTCTTAAAGCATCATTAAGAGATGTTTTCTTATCAGTAGATTCTTTACGTTTTCCAATAATTAATGCGCAAGGTACTTGGTATTCGCCAGCTGCAAATTTTTTAGTGTAACTTCCTGGTATAACAACAGATCTAGCAGGAACAACACCTTTCATTTCTTTAGGTTCATCTCCAGTAACATCAATAATTTTTGTGCTCATTGTTAGTACTACATTAGCTCCTAATACAGCTTCTTTCTCTATTCTAACACCTTCCACTACAATACATCTAGAACCAATAAAAGCACCATCTTCTATAATTACTGGTGCAGCTTGTAGCGGTTCTAAAACCCCACCAATGCCTACACCTCCAGATAAGTGAACATTCTTACCTATTTGAGCACAACTACCAACAGTAGCCCAAGTATCTACCATAGTACCTTCATCTACATAAGCACCAATATTTACATAACTAGGCATCATAATAACTCCTTTAGAAACATAAGCTCCATGACGTGCAATGGCATTTGGTACTACTCTAATACCTTTTTCTTGATAACCTCTTTTTAAAGGTATTTTATCATGGTATTCAAAAATACCCGCTTCTAAGGTTTCCATTTTTTGAATTGGGAAATATAGAACAACAGCTTTTTTTACCCATTCGTTTACTTGCCAGCCATTTGCAGTTGGTTCAGCAACACGTAAAGTGCCTAGATCTAATAAGTCAATTACCTTTCTTATGGTGTCTTGAGTTTCCTGTTCTTGTAGTAAAGCTCTATTATCCCAAGCTTTTTCTATGATTTGCTGAATTTCAGTCATGATTTTTTTGAAAATTTTGGTAAATATACGGGCTTTATTGCTATTTAATTGCTCTATTTTATAATCCTAACATATTTAATGGTATTTTTGGCAAAATTTAAAATTCAATCTATAAAAGTAGAAAGGGTTTTAAGTAGTTATAATATTTGAATAATGGCTAGGCTTTTAGCTTTAGATTACGGATATAAAAGAACAGGAATTGCAGTTACAGACGAGATGCAAATAATAGCATCGGGTTTAACTACTGTGTTAACTGAAGATTTAATTGCTTTTTTAACTGATTATTTCAAAAAAGAATCGGTAGAATTAGTGATAGTAGGAGAACCTAAACAAATGAATTTTGAAGCTTCAGAGAGTGAGGTATATATTCAGGAATTTTTAGTTCAATTTAAAAAAATGTTTCCAGATATGTCTGTAGTTAGAGTTGATGAGCGATTTACTTCTAAAATGGCTTTCCAGACTATGATAGATAGCGGAATGTCTAAAAAGAAGCGCCGAGATAAAGCACTAGTAGATGAAATTAGTGCGACTTTAATTTTACAATCGTATTTATATAATAAATAAGTTATGATTTTACCAGTTGTTGCCTACGGAGATCCAGTTTTAAGAAAAGTAGGAAAAGAGATAGATAAAGATTATCCTAAGTTGAATGAGCTAATAGATAATATGTGGGAAACCATGTATGGGGCTTCTGGTGTTGGTATTGCAGCACCACAAATAGGTTTGCCAATAAGATTATTTGTTATAGATGCGTCTCCTTTTGGAGATGATGAGGATCTTCCAGAAGCAGAGCAGGAACAGTTGAAAGATTTTAAACGTGTTTTTATCAATCCTAAGATCGTAAAAGAAGAAGGAGATGAATGGGCGTTTAATGAAGGGTGTTTAAGTATTCCAGATGTAAGAGAAGATGTTTTTAGACAAGAGCAAGTAACTATTGAATATTTTGATGAAAACTGGAAAAAGCAAACAGAAACTTTAAACGGACTTGCAGCAAGGGTTGTGCAACATGAATATGACCATATAGAAGGAGTATTGTTTACAGACAAATTATCGGCATTAAAAAAACGATTGATTAAAGGTAAATTAGCTAATATTTCTAAAGGAAAAGTTCGAATAGATTATCGAATGAGATTTCCACAATTAAAAAAGAAAAGATAATCATTAATATTTAGTGCAAACTGTTATTTTTGCGAGATAAAATTTAAGAAACGAATATGAGTTTAAAGAAAATTTTAGCCATTTCTGGAAAACCAGGATTGTATGAGTTAAAAACACAGACTAGAGCAGGATTTTTAGCTGAGTCATTATTAGATGGAAAGAAAATGTCAATAGGTATGCGTCATAATGTGAGCATGCTAAATGAGATAGCTATTTATACGTATTCTGAAGAAGTTCCTTTACGAGAAGTTTTTCAAAAGATAAAGGATAAAGAGAATGGAGGAGAGACAATTAGTCATAAAGTATCTAAAAATGAGTTAGAATCATATTTTTCTGAGATACTTCCTGATTATGATGAAGATAGAGTATATGCTTCTGATATTAAGAAAGTAGTACAATGGTATAACTTATTACAGAAGAAAGATTTATTACAGTTAGAAGAAGATGTAGTAAATTCTGAAGAAGAATAAACCTTTTTATAGCATAAAAATTAAATCCTACCTTTAGCGTAGGATTTTTTTATACTTATTGATTATTATATGAATAATAGAGCAGAACAATTAAAAGCTTTTGATAGATTATTAACCATAATGGATGAATTGCGAGAGCAATGTCCGTGGGATAAAAAACAAACTTTAGAGAGTTTAAGACATTTAACAATAGAGGAAACCTATGAATTGGGCGATGCTATTTTAGCTCAAGATTTAGTTGAGGTTAAGAAAGAATTGGGAGATTTATTGTTGCACATAGTATTTTATTCAAAAATAGGTAGTGAAACTAACGATTTTGACATAGCCGATGTTGCTAATGATATTTGTGATAAACTAATACATAGGCATCCGCATATATATGGAGATGTAGAAGTTGATAATGAAGAAGATGTTAAGCGTAATTGGGAGCAATTAAAATTAAAAGAAGGTAAGAAAAGTGTATTAGAGGGAGTTCCTAAAAGTTTACCAGCTTTAGTAAAAGCAAATAGGATTCAGGAAAAGGTAGCTGGAGTTGGTTTTGATTGGGAAGAACCACATCAGGTTTTTGAAAAAGTAAAAGAAGAATTAGCAGAATTAGAGGAAGAGATTCACGAAGGAAATTCTAATAAGATAGAGGCAGAATTTGGAGACGTATTGTTTTCGATGATTAATTATGCACGATTCTTAAAGATCAATCCAGAAAACGCCCTAGAAAGGACTAATAAAAAGTTTATACATCGTTTTCAGTATTTAGAAAGTAAAGCAACAGAAAAAGGGAAGAAATTACAAGATATGACTCTAGCTGAAATGGATTTGTATTGGGAAGAAGCGAAGCGGATTTCAAATAACTAAACTATTGGGAAGAAGCGAAGCGGATTTCAAATAACTAAACTATTGGGAAGAAGCGAAGCGGATTTCAAATAACTAAACTATTGGGAAGAAGCGAAGCGGATTCCAAATAACTAAACTATTGGGAAGAAGCGAAGTGGATTCCAAATAAAAAAGCCTCTAGTTTTCTAGAGGCTTTTTTTAACAGTATACAATTTATTCTTCTGTAGTGTTGTTTTCTTCTTCTTTTTCATCAGAAGTAAACATGCTTTTAACTTGTTGAATTTTTTGTTTCCAACTATTTAAGTTGTTTTTCTGCTGGTCTATTTTTTTGTAAACATCTTTAACTAAAGGATTATCTTTTTTAGCATTAGAAAAGAAGGCTAAATTGTTTTCTAATTGATTGATTTCTGATTTGATCTCATCAATTTTACGCTTAACAAACAATAGCTCATTTTCTAAAGCACGATTATCTCCTTCTAAGCTACTTAATTTATTTTGATATTTAATTTTTTCAGCTTCATTTTTATCAATATCTAACTGATTAAATAAATTGTCAATAACAGCATTAAACGAATCGTTTATACTTAATTTATTTCTTGGTACTTTACCTAATGTCTTCCAATGGGCAATGTGTTCCTTAATTGTATTAAGTTTATCTTGATGTTCACCTTCTAAAGAAACTTGTTTTAAAGTTTCTATATATGCTTCTTTAGCTTTTAAAGCTTCTAATTCTGATTCATTAGCTTCATTTCTTTTGGCGTGAAGCTTGTCAAAGTATGCATTGCAAGCAGTTTTAAATCGTTTCCAAATTTTGTCGCTATCTTTTTTTGGAACATGACCAATTTTTCTCCAATCGGCTTGAATTTTCTTCATTAATGGAGTAGTAGCTTGAAAATCATCATTATCCATATTGGCTTCTGCTATTTCAATCAGAGCTAATTTTTTGGTTAAATTTTCTAGCTGGTCCTTTTTGATGTTCTTGTAAAAAGCATTTTTATTTTTATTAAAATCTCTAACAGCTTGTTTAAAGCTTGCCCAAGTTTCTTCATTTACTTTAATAGGAACTTTTCCTGCATTAAAAAAAGAAGTTCTTAAGGCTTCTATAGATTTAATTTTTTCTTGCCAAGCTTTATGATTATTGTTAGTATCTGCAGCAATAGCTCTTATTTTATTTATAATTTCATTTTTTGTAGCTAAATTAACTTCATAACGTTTATCTAACTCATTAAAATGTTCTTGTCTTCTGTCATGTAAAACCTTAGTAGCATTACTAAAGCGAGTCCAAATCTCTTCTCGATGTTCTTTACTTACAGGACCTATGTCTTCTTTCCAAGTTTTATGTAACAATTGCAATTCTCTAAAAGCCTTCATGACATCTTCTTCTTTAGAAAGTTCCTCGGCACGAATTACCATTTTCTGCTTTAATTCTAAATTGTGTTTAAAGTCTAAATCTCTTAAATCTCTATTTAAATGTAAAAAATCGTAAAAACGTTCTACATGGTGGTGGTATGTGTTCCAAACAGTGTTATATCTATCTCTAGGAATTGGTCCAGCATTCCTCCAACTTTCCTGTAAGTCTTTAAATTGCTTGTAAGTAGTGTTTATATTTTCATCAATACCTACCAAGCCTTTAATTTCTTCTATAATAGCATTTCTCTTGTTAAGATTGTTTTTTAAGCTTTCCTCAAGGTTTTTGTAATATGCATTTCTTTTACTTCTAAAATCGGCGTAAATAGTATTAAATTGAGCTTTAGTATTTGAGTGGTATTTAAAATCGATTTCATTTCCACCTTCTGCCAAAAATTCTTCTTTTTTAGCTTCAATTAGCTCACTATATTTGGCATTAAACTCTTCTTTTATTTGATTAACATGTTTGCTAATAGCTTGGATAGGGTGCTTTTGAACTAATTCAGAAAACTCATTAACCAAAGATTCCATATTCATGGCATGGTAGTCTTTAGCTTCTATTTCATGTCGCTTAGCATTTTCGTTGTCTTCTGCATCTTCTGCATTTTCATTTTCAATTTCTTGAACGACATCCTTTTCTGTAGCTTCTGTTCTTTGTACTACTGGAGTGTTTTTTTCTAATCCATCTGCTTCTTGCAGGTTATCTATTTCAGACATAACAATTTGTAATTATGTTGGTTAATCAAAATCAAGTCGAAATATACTAAAAAAGTTGAAATATACCCATATTTAATGTTTGCTAAGGGGTTTTTGCATGGTATGAATATAGTTTACTTATTCCATATTTTCCATGCTTTTTCTGCTTGTAGTTCTAACATGTTCAATCCATTACTAGTAATAGCCCCTTGTTCTCTCCCTTTTTTTAGAAATAAAGTTTCCGATGGGTTGTAAATTAAATCGTATAACAAATGTTTGTTAGTTATTGCTTCATAAGGAATATCTGGACAATCATTTATGTTCGGACTCGTTCCTAATGGAGTACAGTTGATAATAATTTGATGTTCGGAAATAATTTCTGAAGTAAGAGAGTCATATATAAAATCGGATCCGTCTTTTCTAGAAACAAACTGATATGGGATGTTTAGTTTTTTTAAACTATAAGCAATAGCTTTAGAAGCTCCACCGGTTCCTAATATTAGAGCCTTTTTGTGGTCTTTTGTAAGTAGGGGAGTGAGTGACTTCCTGAATCCGTACTCGTCTGTATTATAACCTTTTAGGTTTCCTTTTTTGGTAATTCGTATTGTGTTGACTGCTCCTATGCGTTGTGCCTTACTACTAATTTTATCTAATAACGGAAGGATAGTTTCTTTGTAAGGTATAGTAACGTTAAGACCTTTAAGATTAGGATTTTGAATTAAGATATCATTGAATTTAGAAATACTTTGAATATCAAAGTTTTGATATTGATAGTTTTCTAATTTTTCTGTTTTAAATTTTTCTGAAAAATAACGTTGCGAAAAAGAATAGGAAATGTTTTTTCCTATCAAACCAAATAATTTAGTTTTTGGTTGTTTTGCTTCCATACCATTCTAGGGATAAAATTATTAATACACCAAGACTAATAAAGCCTATAGCAATTGAAGTTTCTTGATTTAATTCTGGTATAAATCTTCTATAATTAGTTATAATCTCTCTTCCGTTTGAGTCAAAAATAAAAGATCCATCTGGTTTGGTTTTAAAAAGTGTTTCTTTCCAAGGCCATACAACTCCTAATGAACCTATAATAAAACCAGCTATTACAGAAATAGTAGGTAGTTTAAATTTATGAAGTAAATAATTGATAAGGTGAGAAAAAGTTACCATTCCAACTAGAGAACCTAGGGTGAAAACTGCTAAAACCTGTAACATTCTCATTCTAATAGGATCACTAGTGAAACTAAAATCACCAGTGAAGATATTTGCAAAAGTATCATACAAGGCATTTACAGAATCGACTAATAATAGAACATAGTTGCCAATTATGATTAATATAAACGACCCTGATAACCCAGGTAATGTCATTCCTGAAACACTAATAACTCCACAAAAGAAAACAAAAAGTAGATTGTCATTTTCTCTAGCAGGGTCTAAAAAGCTAATACTAATGCCTACTACGACACCAGCTATTAAAAATAATAATGCTTTGAGGTTGAATTGATCAAATTTTTTACTGATCGAATAGATAGAACCTAATATGAGTCCAAAAAAGGTACTCCAAACATAAAGCTCATAATGTATAATTAGATAATCTAGGACTTTAGAAATGGAGAAGTAACTTACCAACATTCCTAAAATTAAATAACAAAGAAAAGATCCGTTTATGTATTTAAAAAAAGCTTTAAATCTGCCATTAAAAAGTAGTTTAAAAGCAGTACCATTAATTCTTTGTAATGAGTAAATAAATTCTTGATAAAAACCTGCAACAAAAGCTACTACACCTCCCGAAACACCAGGAACTTTATTGGCAGCTCCCATAGCTAATCCTTTAAGAACTAAAAGAAATTTATCTAAAGCATTTCTTTCTATGTGCATAAGTTTAAGTTGGTATTATTTTTTAGAACCAATTCGTTCTAGTATAAAAATACTTAAAAATCCTATAACCATTAAGCTAATGGCAAAACTAATTTGAGCATCTTTATTATAGAGTTCTATATAATATTGAGGTAATATGCTTTCTTCTAAAAGAGGAACCTTTACGCCTTTTGAATTGGTGCGCCAAGTCATAACTTCTTTCCATGGCCATATCTTATTTAAAGAACCTGTAATAAATCCTGTTAAAATAGCTAGAGTAGCATTTTTGTAATTAGTAAATAACCATTTAAGTAATTTACTAAAACTTAACAGACCAACAATTGCACCTGCAATAAAAATGAGTAGTTTTTTAATATCTAAATCATGTATGGTATCACTTAAAGTTTTATAAGCTCCTAATAAAACTAGTATAAATGACCCAGAAATACCAGGAAGAATCATTGCGCAAATCGCAATTGCAGCAGCAAAGAAGAAGAAAATAGGATTGCCATTACTGGCTAGAGCTGGTAGAGTAGTTATGTAGTATGCAATAAAAGCTCCTAAAATTAATAGCACAATATTTGTTATAGACCATTTAGTTATTTGTTTGGCAACAAATAAGATACTGGCAAGTACCAATCCAAAAAAGAAAGACCAAATAAGGATAGGTTGGTGTTCAATTAAATATTTGGCCAACCGCATGAAGCTAACAAAACTAATTCCAATACCTAACAATAAAGCTAATAAGAAGTTTCCGTTGATTTGTTTCCAGGCAGCTTTAAATCCTTCGTTTTTTAATGTAGTTATTAGTGAGAAGTTAATTTGGTTGATGGTATTGATAAGCTCTTCATAAATACCAGCTATAAAAGCAATGGTTCCTCCAGATACTCCAGGAACCGCATCTGCAGCTCCCATAGCCATTCCTTTTAGCATTAGAATGAGATAGTCAACTAAATTACGTTGCATACATTAAATTTTATCGTAAACAAAGTAACGGAAATTAATTGATTTATATGATTCAAGAATTAATTAAATACTATGTTTTTTAATTAATTCTTGAATAGATTTTCTGTTATAAATATTACCAAATAATTCTTCTAGAATGATAATATATTCTTTGTCATTCTGTAATGCATTTACTAAGTGATATTGACCTTTCTGAGGTTCATTTACGCAATAGTAAAGGCCAGCTAACCTATATTCGATTTCTGCATGATTAGGATAAAACTCTAAACCTTGTAATAGATTTTGAATAGCAGCATCTAGTTCACCAATTTTATATAATAAATCAGACCTGTCTAGCCAAGTGTTCAATTCGTAGTTGCCTAATTCTATAATTTTTCGGTAACCCTTTTCGGCTTCTTCGTAAAAATTGAGCTTGAAATTTATTTGCGAGTAGCGTTTCCAATAAGATATATTTTGGCCATCAATATCTATGGCTTTGTTGATATAGTATAGTGCTTTTTGATAATTCTTTAGTTTTAAATAATAATCTGTTATAGCCTGCCATCCTTTGTCTAATAAAGGGTCTTCGTGTACTGTTTTGTAGTAGTACTGCAAAGCCATTTCGGAATCATTTAACTTTTCATAGCAAACACCAATTCTTAAATATGCAAAAGAAGTAGGGTCGTCTAATTCTAATGTGAGTAAATAATTTTCTATAGCTTCTTGATATCTACCAAGTTGTTCTAATACTTTACCTTTTTCAAAATAGGCTCCTATAAAAGTGTCATCTGAGATAATTGCAAAGTCAAATGCAGCTAAAGCTTTAGGTAGATCATTTATCTTTAAATATTGTTTTCCTAATTGATGCCAAGCAACTTCAGAGTAGGGGTTGTTATCTAAAAAGGAATTGATAAAATCTACAGCTTCTTCATGTTGCTCTAGAAAATCATAACAGTATATAATATTATACAAAGCAGCGTAGTCTAAGTTATCTTCAGCTAAACATTTTTGGTAAAAAGTTTTGGCGAGTTCAAAATCTTCTAGATATAAATATTCCATACCTATTAAAGAGTAGATATCAGCTTTTTCTTGAGCAAATTCTAATGCCATTTTTAATACATCAATAGCTTTTTGATGCAAATCTCTTTTAGAAAGAATGGTTGCCTTCTGAATGTATATTTCATCATTATTAGGCTCTAGCTGATATAGTTCTTCTAATTTCTTATCGGCAATGTCTAACTTGTTTTCAAAAACCATTACTTCTATATCGAACAACATTAAAGTAATAGAAGATGGGTGTTGTTCTAAACCGATTTTGATAGCTTTTTTTGCTAATGCTACTTTACCAATTTCAAGATAATGATTAATAATGCCTTCGAATTCAATAGAATCGAAAAAGAAAACATTATTGGTCTTCAACATTTTTTCGAATTTGGTAATCGAGAAGTTGGGTTCATCATTGTGACTCAATTGCATAGGCGCTTTTTTTAGCAAAGTATTGCTATATATGTATAGCATTACTTATTACATTACTAAAGTTACTATTAACTATAGTTGAGATAACTTGTTAGTAGGAATTGTTATTCACAAATTAATTAACAAATGAATAATTCATGCGTAAAGTTTTCCTATTAGTTAATAAGTTAGTAGTTTGGGTTTTACGTAATTAAAAGTTACAAAAATTAAGCCATTTTAGCTTGAATATTGTTGAGAAGGTTTATAATTATGTTGCAACCAGCTATAATTTCATCATTAGAAATGGTTAAAGGAGGGGTTATTCTAATGGCTTTAGGCTCGAATAATAACCAAAAAAGAATTAGTCCTTTATCTTGACTTTGTAGTATAACTTCGTTGCAAACCTCAGCAGAATCAACCAAAGCGGCCAACATAAGTCCTTTACCTCTAATCTCTTTTATAAGAGGGTGTTGAAGGTGTTTACGGATTAGGGCTTCTTTTTCTAAAGTCTCAGGGATTAAGTTGCTAGATGTTATTTCTTGTAGTGTTGCCAAGGCGGCAGCGGCTATGACAGGATGTCCGCCAAAGGTAGTAATATGTCCTAATTTGGGTTTGTCTTGTAATAAGTTCATTAGTTCTGTTGAACATGAAAAAGCTCCAATAGGCATTCCACCACCCATACCTTTACCCATCACTAAAATGTCAGGGACAATGTTATAATGCTCAAATCCAAATAATTTACCTGTTCTGCCAAACCCAGGTTGTATTTCGTCTAAAATAAGTAAAGCACCAACGCTTTCACATTTTCGCTTTACTGCTTTTAAATAGTTATTTGTTGGTTCTATAAATCCAGCTCCACCCTGAATAGTTTCTAATACAACGCCAGCTGTTTTAGAGGTGATTTTATCTAAATCAGAAAAGTTATTGAACTCAATAAAATTTACATTGGGTAATAATGGTCTAAATGCTTGTTTACGCTCTTCATAGCCCATAATACTCATAGCGCCTTGAGTATTACCATGATAAGCGTTTTTAGCACTAATAATTTCACTTCTGCCAGTAGCACGTTTGGCTAATTTCATACCGCCTTCAATAGCTTCGGTACCAGAATTAACCAAATAGGTTTTTTCAAGCGATTCTGGAAGTTGTTGAGCTAATAGTTTTGCTAATTCTACTGCTGGTTCTTGAATATATTCTCCATAAACCATAACGTGTAAATACTTATCTAGTTGCTCTTTTATAGCGGTAACTACTTTAGGGTGTTGATGTCCTAAACTACATGCAGAAACACCAGCTACAAAATCTAAATAAGATTTTTGTTTAGAATCGTATATGTAAGATCCTTTAGCATGAGATATTTCCATAGCTAACGGATGAGGTGTTGTTTGAGCTTGGTATTTAAAAAAGTCTTTTTTCAAGAGAGTATTTATTCGTTTTCTTTGTCTTTTGTTGGTTGATTTTTAGTAGGTTTAGGCTTTTTTAAAAAATCAGGGTCAACTTCTATTTTTTGATTTGTATCAAGAGTTTTAATAGTTTCTATATCTTCTTCCTGTAGCTTTCTATCTTCTAACCCTTTAATTTTAACTAATTCTAAAGGAGGGTCTTCACTAAACAAATCGTCTACAGACAGTATTCTTTCGTCTCCTCTCCAATTAAAACCTCTAAGTTTTCTGGCATTTTTAGGAAGCATACTATCTGGGGTTAGTGATCCTTCAGGATTTCCTGGATATATTACTTCTTCAATCACATTATCAACCAAAGTAATATGTATTTTACTAGCTTGTATTTTGTTGATACCAATTAAATTTTCTTCTATGGGTTTATCATCATCTCTAGTATAGTTGAGCTGTTCAGCATTTTTATCAATTATAATTTTATGAAGTTTGTTATTCTCATTAAAATACCCCGTTAGTTCTTTACCTTTTATTTGATTATAGTCATCTAAGGCTAATGAATCTTTTTCTGTAATAAACGTATTGTAAAATACTCTTAATGAGTCTAGTTTATTTGTTTTAGGGGTATTGTATAAGTTAATAGAGTCCCCTACTATTTGATTGTAACCAGACCACAGAACCGGTTTGCGAATTAATCGAGTTACACCAGTAGCTTGATTAATATGAATAGAATCACATTTGCCATTCATGTCTAGTTTATAGAGTTTGGCTTTGTGAAAACCTCTAATAATTCTTTTGTCTGGTTTACCAGTAATCATTAATGTATCTGCGTGAATGTATATTGAATCCTTTTCTTGCAGTGTTTTTGCTAAAGCTCTTTTGGTGATAAATACAGAGTCTTTTGCTTTAAAAACTTCTGCATAATGCCCAGTTATAATACTATGGTTAACAGTATCTGTGACTTTTATATTATTGGTGGCAGAGGCAAAATTTCGTTTTTGATTAAAATACATGCTATCCCCCTCAAAAATCCTGTTGCTGTAGTAAATTTTAGAGTTTTTAACAAAATATCCTAAGTCAGCATTGGTGTCATAGAAACCTCTTTCGCAATGAATAGTAGTGTTAGTATGTTTAATAACCGATTTTCCGTACATATAAGCCAGACCAGAATCTGAGTAAAAGTCTAATTGACTTGATTTTAAGGTGTATTCAGGGTTTCTTATATCTACGGCAGATACGAATTGATATTTGCCGTCATCCATAAAATACCTTCCAATATTACTTTTTATAGTACTTTGCTCATGATGTACTACACCTCCTGTTTTATAATAAGCTTGTTGCTTAATCCTGTCAAAATATAAAGTATCTGTTTGTAAAGTAGATTTAGGTTCGGTTAACAATACATTACCTGCAGTAAATGCTAATTTTGTAGCCCCACTATAGTTAGCAGTTTTACTAGTTAATTGAATCGTATCTCCTTGTTTAATTTTAACGTTACCAAAAGCAGAAATTGAATCTTCTTTAGCATAATGATAAGCTTTATCACACCACATCTCAATTCCTTCATGCTCAATATAAATTTGTTTAGCTCTGTTACGAGTTAATATAGTAGCTCCAGGATGAGTATTTTCATTTTTATCGTAATATGGAGCACTTACTTTGATTTTCTTTTTTTCTTGAGCGATAGATATGCTCACAAAAAGCATGAAGAATATCAGTAAATATTTAGAATGAGTTGCTTTCAAATTAAAAGTATTTATAAGCTCAAAAATAGCTAAAAAAGGGAAAGTTATGTATTATTTAAGATGAATTTAGCTTTAAATAAAAAAAGGCAACTATAATTAGTTGCCTTGTATAAATAGATTTTAAATATGTTTTAACCTTTCATCCAAGCTTTTCTTAATTGAACTCTTTTGTCAGAATCGGTTAAACCTTCAACAGGAGCTAATGTCTTTTCAACACCCATTGGTTCGGTAATTTTACCTTTTAGGGTAATTTCTTCTCCTTGTCTTTTTACAACCATTGTTATATCATTTCCTGGTTGCCAGCTAAAAGAACCCATAACCAAAGCTTGAATATTGGTAAGGTTATAATCTGTACCATTAATAGAAACTAATCTATCATTAGGTTTTACACCTAGATCTCTTAAAAAAGAATTGGTGTCTGTTAAAAAGAAAACTTCTTTTGTTTTTTGATCTGCAGAAATGTATGGTGTTTGCATATCTTTCATTAAATAACCAGTTTTGGTTTCTTTGCTCTGCATTGCTAAACCTAATTTGTTAAAGAAAACAGAGTAATCTATAGGGGTGTTCCCTACAACATGAGTATCTATAAAAGTTCTTACTTCTGGGTATGTTAAACTCGTAACATCATCTAATAATTCGGCATCTAAGAATGGTTTTTCAACTCCGTATTTTTTGGTTAAAGCTTTCATTAAGTCTAAAATACCTTTTTCTCCGTTACTTTCTTCTCGTATAATTAAATCGATACACATACCTATTAAAGCTCCTTTTTCATATACATTAGCATAGTTAGGCTTGTAAGGATCTTCTAAAATATTTTTACTCATTTCTGTAAAAGACATGTTATCATCATAACGTTTAGATCCATTTATCTTACCTAAAATTCGTCCATAAAATTCTTGATCATCAATTAAACCTTGATTAGTTTGGAATAAATTTGCAAAATATTCTGTTACACCTTCGTACATCCATAAGTGTTCAGACATTTTTGGATCGTTGTAATCAAAATAATGTATTTCTTTAGAGTGTACACTTAATGGAGTAACAATATGGAAAAACTCATGTGAAACAACATCTTTTATAGACTCTGCTAATGCTTGCATTGGCATCATTTCTGGTAAAACAACAGTTGTAGAAGTATGGTGTTCTAAAGCTCCAAATCCTTGAGCATCTTCATCACTCATACTAGACATGTATAATAAAATACTATATTTTTTAGTTGCATCAATATCACCCATAAAAGCTTTTTGAGCAGCCATCATTTTTTCAACATTATCTTTAAGAGCTTCTGCTTTAATAGTGTTGTTTGGAGAATATACACTTAATAAAATATCCATTTCACCAATTTTAAAGCTAGTACTGTTTCCTTCAGCATACATAATTGGATTGTCTACCAACTCAAAGTATCGTTTTGCAACAAAAATATCTTTGTCATTGCTAGCATCAGTATCAACTAAAGAAGTGTTTGCTGTTAAATTTGCGGGATGATTAATAGTTACTTTAAAAGGAACTTGCTTAAACTCTTTAAAGTACCCAACGAATCCATGGAGGTTTAAAACGAAATTTTTGTCCTTTAAAATATTAGTTCCAGCTGGAGAAAATACGTCGTGAGTATTTTCTATATCATAAGTGTCATTAACTAAATAACTAATTTTAGCTATTTGTTTGGCATTGTTTATTTTCCAGGTGTTATCATCTGTTTTAGTTGCAGAAAGTTCATTCCCGTTACTATCTAGAGCTTTAAAACCTTCTATGTATTTTCCGTAATTATCTGTCGAGTAGGTTCCAGGAACTGTTTTAGGAATGTAAAAAGAAGTTGTTTCTGAAGTGAAATTTGGTGGAGTAATTGTAACAGCAACTTTGTCATTTATTACATTTACTAAATCAATGCTTACTACTGTTTCTTTAGGGCTAGTAGTAGAACTGGTTTTTTGTGTTTTACAACTTGCCATAAAAGCTAAAGCTAAAACAGCTAATCCTATTTTTTTCATTTTTATTCTAACGTTTAGATTTTTTGTGCAAGATAAGACTATGAAATAGTAAGCTTGTTACATTTTATACAAACTTTAATATTTCTTTAACATGATAAGTAGGGTAATACAAAGTTTACCTGTTTTATATATGCTTATTAACCCACTAATAGCAACTTTTGTTTGTGATTAATTTATAAAAGCAGATTAAAAGTGATGTAAAAAGTAATTTTAATAATTACAAAAGTTAAGTTGGAAAGCCTGTTGAACAAGATATAATAATTTTTCATCGGGCTTTTTTATATACTTAAAAAAGTGTCTGAAATTGTTTTTTTTAGCTTAATTGCATTCCAATCAGAATTAATGTTTACTTGGCGAGTGGGTTGTAAACGATAGTCACCCAGAAAATCCCAATCAAATTCAATGTGTAAACTAGCTAATTCTTTTTTAGTTGTTTTTTGCGGATAAATAATCCAAAGAACCGAGTTGTCTAAAAGTCTAGGGAATAGTGTAAGCATTTGATTGATAAACCCCTCTTTAGATTGAACAAAAACAATAGCATTGTTTACACAAGAAGTATGTACTAAAGATTCTGAAAAACGACTGTTGTTAAAATCGTTAGTAAAAGCATCTGGTTTGTTTAATACAACCACTTCTTCTGCTTTAGGTAATTGTAGTTTTTTAGCTAAAGTGTTCATTATAATAAAGATACAAAAAATGAACCGGCTCTAAAAGTTATTTTTGGCATCAAATTTGACTATTATTTAAGTGTGTACGTTATGTGGACATTAGATTATTTGATTAGCCTCAAAAAAAATAAAGAGAGTATCCTACACATATAAAAAAAAAGCCACTTCTTTTTGAAGTGGCTTTTGAATTGAATCTGACTGTGTCAGGTTATTTTATCATCTCGTAACTACGCTTAATAAAGTTGGTTAACTCTTCTCCTTTTAATAAACCTTGAGATAAACGAGCTAAATCTAAACTTTGGTTAATTAAAGCTTCCTTTTTAGTATCGTCTTTTTCGTTTAAAATGTCAGATACTAAGCTGTGGTTAGAGTTTACTACTAAGTTGTACATTTCTGGCATGTTGCCAAACATGTTCATTCCTCCACCGCCAGTTTGTTGCATTTCTTTCATTCTACGCATAAACTCAGGTTGTGTAATCATGAAAGGAGTAGCGTCTGATGACATAGTTTCTACCTGTACTGTGTATTTGTCTTTAGGAACAACAGCTTCTAAAGAAGTCTTTAAGGTTTCTTTTTCTTCATCAGATAATTTAGAAATCTGCTCTTCATCTTTCTTAATTAAATTATCGATATGATCTGCATCTACACGAGCAAATGAAATATTTTCCTTAGTAGTTTCTAACTTTTGAATTAAGTGAGAAACAATAGGAGAGTCTAAAAGCAATACTTCGTACCCTTTGCCTTTAGCAGCTTCTATATAAGCGTGTTGCTCATCTTTATTCGAAGCGTAAAGAATAATGGTTTTACCATCTTTGTCTGTCTGACTGTCTTTTATTTTAGCTTCTAACTCTTCATAAGTTAAATAACTTCCGTCTACTGTAGGGTATAAAGCAAATTTATCTGCTTTTTCAAAGAATTTTTCTTCAGAAAGCATTCCGTATTCAATAACAATTTTAATGTCATCCCATTTCTTTTCGAAATCTTCACGATTGTTATTAAACAACGATTTTAATTTATCGGCTACTTTACGAGTAATGTAAGAAGAAATTTTCTTTACATTTCCGTCTGCTTGTAAATACGAACGAGATACGTTTAATGGAATATCTGGAGAATCGATAACTCCACGTAACATAGTTAAAAATTCAGGAACGATACCTTCCACATTATCGGTTACAAAAACCTGGTTTTGGTATAACTGAATTTTATCTTTTTGCATGTTCATATCGTTCGTCATTTTAGGGAAGTATAAAATCCCCGTTAAGTTGAACGGATAATCTACATTTAAGTGAATATTGAATAAAGGCTCTTCAAATTGCATAGGATACAATTCTCTGTAGAAACCTTTGTAATCTTCGTCTTCTAATTCAGATGGTTGCTTGGTCCACGCTGGATTAGGGTTGTTAATAATATTGTCTACTTCTTGGGTAGGAGCAGGGTCTTCTTCTTTAGCACCTTCTGGTTTTGGTAAGGTCTCTGTTTTGGTTCCGAATTTAATCGAAACAGGCATAAACTTATTGTACTTAGTTAATAAACTAGAAATTCTACCTTCTTCTAAAAACTCTAAAGAATCTTCTGCAATGTGTAAGATAATTTCTGTACCTCTATCTGTTTTATCGTGTGCTTCTAAAGTAAACTGAGGAGAACCATCGCAAGTCCAATGAGCAGCTGGTTCATCTTTATGAGATTTGGTAATAATCTCTACTTTTTCTGCTACCATAAAAGCAGAGTAGAAACCTAGACCAAAGTGACCAATGATTCCTGCATCTTCTACCTTTTCTTTGTATTGCTCTAAAAACTCATTAGCTCCAGAAAAAGCTACTTGGTTAATGTATTTTTCTACTTCGTCTGAAGTCATACCTAAACCTTGATCTATAATATGAAGCTTCTTTCCTTCTTTATCAATTTTTACTTCTATAATCGGATTACCATATTCTGCTTTAGACTCTCCAATTTGGGTTAGGTGCTTTAATTTTAAAGTAGCATCTGTTGCATTAGAAATTAACTCACGTAAAAAGATTTCATGATCTGAGTATAAAAACTTTTTAATTAACGGAAAAATATTTTCTACCGATACATTAATGTTTCCTGTTGCCATTTTTATTTTTTATTTAATTACATCCACTTAGGTGGAAATTAGTTCTTAATTATTGTTTGTCTTTAGTCAAATAAAATACCAAGTTAATATATGTGTCAAGATGGCAGAAAGAATAATTAATAGTGATGAAAATTAATAAAGTAAATTCAGGCGTAATTGTAGGAAAAGTATATTAAGAATAATAGCTTTGCAGCACTATGAAAAAAGAAAAAATGAAACAAACTTACACGTTATTATTATTATTTGCAGTTACTTTTATCCAAGCTCAGATTGTAAATATACCTGATGCAAATTTAAAAAATGCTTTAGTGAATGATATTGTCGCAGATTTTGATGGTGATGGTGCTTCTGATGGAGATGTGGATACTAATAATGATGGCGAAATACAAGAGAGTGAAGCAGAATTGGTATTAGGATTAAATGTTAGTTCAAAAAATATTTTTGATCTTAATGGAATCCAGGAATTCATAAATTTGGAGGTATTAAATTGTTCTAGTAATTCTTTTTATAATTTAAATTTAAATAGCAATCTAAATTTAAAAAAGTTGACTTGCGTTAATTCAAATAATTTGAGCAGTATTAATGTTAGTAATAATCTTAATATTGAAGAGTTAAAGTGTAGTAATGGAAATATTAATAACTTGATTATTGGGCAAAAGAATAGCTTGAGAAGAATAGAGTGTGAGGCTAATAATTTAGTAAGCTTTGATATAAGTCAGTTACCTAATTTGAATGTGTTACAGTGTGGTGCCCAGCAATTAAATAATCTAGATGTGAGTAATAATATAGAACTAATTGAGTTAGGATGTGGTATGACGAGTTTAAGTTCTCTAGATGTGACTCAAAATATTAATCTTGAGGTTTTAGATATGAGTATGTGTCAATTTAGTAATATAGATTTAACACAAAATACTAATCTTAAAGAATTATATTTTGATAATACATCAATTTCTAATATTGATTTGAGTATGAATATTAACTTAGAAAGTATTCAATGTAATTATACTCAACTTTCTAATTTGGATTTGAGTCAAAGTGTTAATTTGCAAAGTTTATCGTGTAACAATTCACAGTTAGTTTTATTGAATATTAAGAATGGCAGTATAATAAGTGACAGTAATAATTTAAACTTTTCTAATAACCCAAATTTATTGTTCATTTGCTCAGATTACGATGAAGTACCAATGTTAGATTCTAAATTAGGTGTATATGGGTATACAAATTGTGAAGTAAATTCATATTGTACCTTTTTGCCTGGAGGGAAGTATTATTTGGTGGAGGGAGAATCTAAGTTAGATTTAAATGCTGACGGATGTGATATTGTAGGTCCATTTTTTCCAAATATAATGTTTGAAATAGCAGATGGTATCAATTACGGTTATTATTTAGCAAACTATTCGGGTAATTTTTCGTTTCCAGTTTTTTCTGGTATAACAACGATAACACCTCAATTAGAAAATCCAACGTATTATTCTGTTACTCCAACAAATTTAGTGGTTGATTTTCCAACGAGTGTGAGTCCATACAACCAAGATTTCTGTGTTACTCCAAATGGCGTTTATAATGATTTAGAAATATCAATCTTACCGTTAAATCAAGCTCGACCTGGATTTAATGCTCACTATAAATTAGTTTATAAAAACAAAGGAACCAATACCTTATCTGGTAATGTAGAATTAAGTTTTAATGATGACTTAATGGATTTTGTTACAGCTACACCAGCAGAAACAAATCAAACTTCAGGAGTTTTAAGTTGGAACTATACCAATATAGAACCATTTGAAACAAGGACTATTGATTTTACTATGAATATTAATACTCCTACAGATTCTACAAATCCTGTAAACGAAGGAGATGTTTTAAATTATGTTGCTACAGTTAATCCAGTAGCTGGAGATGAAACACCAGAAGATAATGTGGCTACTTTAAATCAAACAGTAGTAAATTCTTATGATCCGAACGATAAAACCTGTATAGAAGGAGCTACAATAGAACCAAGCATGGTAGGTGAGTATTTGCATTACTTAATTCGTTTTGAAAATACTGGATCTGCTAGTGCTGTAAATATTGTAGTTAAAGATATTATAGATACTTCTAAATATGATATTAATAGTTTACGCCCTATAGATGGTAGCCATTCTTTTGTAACCAGAATTAGAAATACGAATATTGTAGAATTTATTTTTGAGAATATTAATTTACCTCATGATGATGCTAATAACGATGGTTATGTAGCATTTAAAATAAAGTCTAAATCTAGTTTAGTATTGGGTGATACCTTAGACAATAATGCGGAAATTTATTTTGATTATAATTCGCCAATCATTACCAATGTAGCTCAAACTACTGTTGCTGTTTTAGGAATAGGAGACTATATATTAGATAGTTCTTTAAAAATGTATCCTAATCCTGTTAAAGATAATCTAATAGTAAGCGGAAATAACAACCTTAAAAGTATTACTATCTATGATGTAAATGGAAGGCTGTTGCAAGAAGTATCTTTTATAGGAAACCAGTTAGAAAGAACTATATCTTTATCAGAGTTAGAAACTGGAATGTATGTAGTTAAGATTGTTTCTAGTAAAGGGCAATTGGTAAAGCAGATAATGAAAGAATAGTGTAAATATTTTGATAAATTAGAATGAATAAAAAAACCGCCAATTGGCGGTTTTTTTATTCTTTTTAATTGGTTCCTTCAACCGGAGTTTCCGTTTTATTTTTAACGTGTTTTTCAAGCCATTGGTCTTGTTCCCAAAGCATGTGTAAAACAGATTCTTTAGCTCTGTAACCATGACTCTCTTTTGGCAACATTACTAATCTTACTGGAGCTCCTAATCCTTTTAAGGCATTAAAATAACGTTCACTTTGTAGAGGATATGTTCCTGAGTTATTATCAGCTTCTCCATGAATTAATAATAGTGGAGTTTTCATTTTATCGCAATGCATGAAAGGAGACATATTATAATATACTTTTGGAGCTTCCCAATAGTTTCTTTCTTCACTTTGGAAACCAAAAGGAGTAAGAGTTCTGTTGTAAGCGCCACTTCTAGCAATTCCAGCAGCAAATAAGCTTGAGTGTGTTAATAGGTTTGCAGTCATAAAAGCTCCATATGAATGCCCACCAACGGCTACTTTATTTCTATCAATATGTCCTAAATTATCTACGGCGTCAATAGCTGCTTTAGCATTAGAAACTAATTGTTTTATAAAAGTATCATTAGGTTCTTCTTTTCCTTCACCTACTATAGGGAAGGAAGCATTGTCTAATACTACATAGCCTCTAGTTACCCAATAAATAGGAGATCCATACCAAGGGTAGGTAAACTCGTTAGAGTTTGAAGTGCTTTGTCCGGCACTCTTTTTATCTTTAAACTCTCTCGGGTAGGCCCACATAATCATAGGGTATTTTTTTCCTTTTTCGTAATTAGTAGGTAAGTATAGAGTTCCAGATAATTCTAAACCATCTTCTCTTTTATATTTAATTACTTCTTTAGAAACATTTTGGATGCTACTATATGGATTCTTAAATTGAGTAACAGGTATTAACCCTATTCTCTTTTTTACATTTCTAATGTAGTAATTAGGATACTCATTTTTAGATTCAATACGAACCAAAATTTCACCTTTATTCATGTCTAAAGCAGAGCTAAGATTTTCAACTTTATCAGTTAATTTTGATTGATATAATCTAGTTGTTTTTTTATTTTTTAAGTTAAACTTATCAATAAAAGGAAACTTTCCTTCCTTACTGTATCCGTCTCCAATTAGATAAGCATTGCTGCCAGTAAGATCTAAGATATACCTTCCAAATTCATTCCTTTTGGTTACAAAATTACCTGGGGCATTGTATCTGTCTTGGTAATTCCTATCAAAAATAATTTTAGGATTACTGTTGTTAATAGACGGGTTAAATACATAAGCTTTAGTGTTTCTAGAGTTCCACCAGTAATCATGAGCAATAGCAGTTTTATTATTTCCCCATTGAATTCTATAAAAACGACCCATAGTTTTAAGCAAAGGTTTTGGCGTACCTTTAAAAGGGGCATCTAACTCAAAAACTTGATCTCTATGCGAAACTTCATTTTTAGGATTTCCCTCGTCTAAAGCTTCTGCCCAATATAGGGTAGATGGTTTGTCAGATCTCCAAGAAATACTTCTTTTACCTTTTCTAACAGCCATAAAACCTTTTGGTAAATCTTCTAATAAAGGAACTTTATTTATTGCTGTTATTATTTCTGCTTTAGTATTGTATATATTAGTTTCAGAAGGGAATCTATTATAAGGAACTAGATATGAAAAAGGTTTTTGAACGGTAGAAACCATTACATAATTTCCATCAGGAGAGAAAGAGATGGTTTTATACATATCACTTTTCATCCATAATTGCTTATTACCTTTAAGGTCTACACGATATAATTCTGAATGAGCAAGTTGCTCGAAATTATGTTCATCATTTTTGTTTTTTAGTAAATCTTGGTAGGTTCTATTTTGCGCTTTCTTACCTGCTTCACTAACAGATACTGTTGGTCCAGTTGGAATAGCAGTTTTGGTGTCAATTAATTCTTTTTTATTATTAGGAATAGTTTTAATTAAAAGAGAATTATTGCTTTTAAACCAATAAAAAGGTCTACCAGTATTAGCGTTTAGGTTAGCGTCTGTTATTTTTGTAGCAGATTTTTGATTGATGTCTAAAACCCATAATTCTACACCATTTGCTACGGTATTGGTAAAGGCCATTTTGTTTTCGTCTGGAGACCAACTAAAATTAGCAAGCAAACCATTTTTTGGTAATCCTTTAATGCTAGCTTCTGTTCCATTTCTTCCAATTCGTACTTTAATGTTGGTAAAATAACTTTGCCTACTATTAATATTAGTTTTGGGGTTGATTCGTAAACCAGCTAAACGCATTTCTTTTTCAGATAATTCAGAAATGTTTTTAAAACTACTTCTATACAGAAATACAATATTTTCACCTTTACTATCGATTCTTATAGATGGTGCAAGAGGAGCATCTACTAACTGTAGTATTTCAGAAGGTGGGGTTTGATACCCTAAATTTTCTTGAGCTACTAGCGCAGAACTTAGGAGTAAAATAATTAAAAAGAAATAGTTTTTCATATTGTTTTTTAGGTTTAGTTAATTGAAGTAAAACTACTTAATTTCAAAATAGGTGTTTATTAAAAAGGTGTTAAATATGGCAAGTAATCCTGTAGAGTGCCATTAAAACTATAGAATAAAACCTTACTTTTGAATTAAGTTAAACAAGTAAGTATGTATAATTCAAAAATAATAGGATTAGGAAAGTATGTTCCAGAAAATGTAGTAACCAATCATGATTTGTCTAAAATTATGGACACTAATGATGAGTGGATTACGGAACGAACAGGAATAAAAGAAAGAAGATGGGTAAAAGATGGTAGTGGAGATACTACTGCAACAATGGGGGTGAAAGCTGCGCAGCAAGCTATAAATAGAGCGGGTATAGATAAGAACGATATAGATTTTATTATTTTTGCTACCCTAAGTCCAGACTACTATTTTCCAGGTCCTGGTGTTCAAGTTCAGCAAGCTTTAGATATAAAAACTGTTGGAGCCTTAGATGTTAGAAATCAGTGTTCAGGTTTTGTGTATGCCATATCTGTAGCCGATAATTTTATAAAAACGGGTATGTATAAAAATATACTTGTAATTGGATCTGAATTACATTCACACGGGTTAGATAAAACAACAAGAGGTAGGGGTGTCTCTGTTATTTTTGGCGATGGAGCAGGAGCTGCAGTTTTAACAAGAGAGAAAGATAACAGTAAAGGTATTCTATCTACTCACTTACATTCTCAAGGTCAGCATGCAGAAGAATTGGCTTTAATAGCTCCAGGAATGGGTAAAAGATGGGTGAATGATATTATAAAGGACAATAATCCAGATGATGAAAGTTATTTTCCGTACATGAACGGACAATTCGTATTTAAAAATGCAGTAGTTCGTTTTTCTGAAGTGATTATGGAAGGGTTGCAAACGAACAATTTAGATAAAGAGCAAATAGACATGTTGATTCCGCATCAGGCTAATTTGCGTATAGCTCAGTTTATTCAGAAAAAATTTGGCTTGAATAACGATCAGGTATTTAACAATATCCAAAAGTATGGTAATACAACTGCTGCTTCTATACCTATTGCATTGTGTGAAGCTTGGGAAGAAGGAAAAATAAAAGAGGGAAATACGGTTGTTTTAGCAGCTTTCGGAAGTGGGTTTACTTGGGGAAGTGCGATTATAAAATGGTAATTAATTTACAGATATAAGTAAAAACTAAAAATCCGCTTGAATTCTATTCAAGCGGATTTTTAGCTTCTATATAGTAGGGTTTGATTACATCATTCCTCCGCTACTACGTTTTTCATTATTATCTCTTCGTTTACGCTGTAAGGCTCTGTTTTTGCCTCCACCAAAACGGTAATTAAATCCGATATAAACTGATTGACTTTCCCAATTAAACTCTCCTTCTTGTCTGTAAGGCTTAGAACCTTCAAAACTAAAGTTCATGGAGTTAAAAATATCACTAACTCTAGCACTTACAGTTCCTTTTCCTTTGAAAACATTATAGCTTGCTCCAGCATCTATTTTCCACATTTCATTTCTTTGAAATTGTAAACCTAAATCAGGAGCACTATAAAAACCAGATAATTGAAAGCGTAATTTTTTTGTAGCTTTAAAGTTATTATTAATTCTAGTGTTAAAAGAAGTATTGTCTATTTCAACATCTTCAAAACCACTTGTGGTAGATTCACTAGAAACAACACCTTTCACAGTTTTATGATATATATCAAAACTAGCATTGGTATTCCACCATTTAGCAAAACGTAAATTTGCAGATGCTTCAAAACCAAAAGCGTTGTTGTCATCAAAATTTTCGTGTGTTAGTATTAGTTTATTAGTAATAGTTGGGTGAATACTTACAGATCTATTAATTTCATCATTTATATTTCTGTAGAAAACACCTGTTGTTAAAGAACCTAATTTAATTTTTCTGGTATAATTTAATTCAAAAGAATTTGTAAATTGAGGTTGTAAATTTGGGTTTCCTTCTGAGTCTACAGAAGGAGTTGTCCATTCTCTAATTGGATTTACTTGCCCTATACTAGGTCTGTCAACTCTTCTGGAATAACTTAAGTTAAATGAGTTTTTTTCGTTTTGGTTATAAGTAACAAAAGCCGATGGGTAAATAGAGAAAATATCGTCAGTAAGTTTTTCTGTAGTAGTAGCATCAGCAACTGCATCATAGCCAGTGAAAACAGCGTCTATATTATAGCTTTCTAAACGAGTTCCGAACTGAGCACTCCACTTTTCATTCCATTTTTTACTTAAGGTAACATATGCGGAATAGATTTCTCTATCGTAGGTAAAACTGCCATCTAGGTTTTGACCAGTAGATAATAAATTGTTTTCAGTGTTTTGAGTTCTACTTTCAAGCCCTAACTCTAATTTTGTAGTTTCAGAAAAAGGTCTAACATAATCTAAATTGATTAATAAATTATCTCTTTTATTACCTATTACATCTTCTCTAGGAGTATTGTTTAAATTAAAAAAAGCATCTTGAGGTGCGTCTGTAACATTGTAGTTAACTTCTAACTCTAAGTTTTGTCCTTCTTTACCAAAGTCAACTTTATAATCAACATTATAAGTTTGAGAGTGTGAGTCTGTTTCACTATTGTTTATTTGTAAAACGTTTCCATTAGAAGGGTCGCTAAACAATAACTCAGTTCTACCAAATGTATCGCTATAAAATAAGTTTTGAGTAGTATAAAACGACAAAGTATTTTTATCATTAATATAATAATCAATACCAGTTTTTATTAAGTGAGAAGTATTATCTGTTCCAAAGTCAAAATTAGATCGGTTTTCTAAGTTTTCTTGATAACTATCTTTAAAACCATGGTTTTGATTTTTTCCAGTATTAAAACCATAATTACCATAAATATTTACTTTTCCTACTTTATAGTTAAGTCCTAAAGAGGAGTTTAATTTAGGAGTTATACCAAAGGTAAGCCCTGTAGAGATATTCCCATTAAACCCCATATTACTATTCTTGTGTAAAACGATATTAATAATACCACTCATTCCTTCAGGATTGTATTTAGCAGAAGGATTGGTAATTAATTCTATTTGTTTAATAGACGAAGAAGGTATTTGTTGTAATAGTTGAGAAGGGTCTATGTTAGTAGGCTTTCCATCAACTAAAACTCTTACATTGTTATTTCCTCTCAATGCAATAGCACCTGTTTGTTGGTCTACAGATACAGATTGGATATTATTCATAATCTCTGTAGCGGTTGCCCCTGCTGAAACTAAATCTTTACCTATATTAATTACTTTTCTGTCAATTTTTTGTTCTACAGTAGATCTTTCTGCTATAACTTCTATTGCATCTAATTGTTCTGCTCCTTCCTTTAGGCTTATATTACCTATGTTTTGAGATTTGTTATTTCTTGTTAAGGTAATGTTTTGTACAACATCTTCATATCCTATAAATTGAACTTTTACAGTAAAACTTCCTAAAGGTATTTTTTTTAGTTCAAAATTACCGCTTTCAGTGGTAATACCTCCAGTAATCAATTCATTATTATTATGAATGGATACAGTAGCATAAGGAATAGGTTCTTTAGTAAGGTTGTCTGTAACAATTCCAGAGATGCTTCCTATTTTAGGTGAGTTGTTTTGAGCATATGTAGTTATCATTGTTAATAACAAACATAATGTTAGCAATTTTTTCATTTTAAGTTTTATTCGCTTTTTAATTGATGGTGTAATTTTGTAAACTACAAGACGACTGTAGCATATATATGTTACTATTTTTTTATTCATTAACATCAATTTAACAAATGAGAGAAAAGAAAACTTTAGTTATTGGAGCATCGTTAAAGCCAGATAGGTATTCTTATAAAGCTATCAATATGTTGGTTTCAAATAATATAGAAACAAAAGCATATGGTTTAAGAGAAGGAGAAATTGCTGGAATAGAAATTGATACAGAGTTATTACCCTATTCACATATTGATACAGTATCCTTATATGTAAATAAGAACAGACAACCAGATTTATATAACTATATTATTTCTTTAAAGCCTAAAAGAGTAATTTTTAATCCAGGTACAGAAAATACTGAGTTTCAAGAGCTACTGTTGAAAGAAAATATAGCTTTTGAAGAAGCATGTACTTTAGTGTTATTATCTACGAAGCAGTATTAACTCTTTTGCTAATTATCCATAATCCAATAAAAGTGAGAAGTCCGTTTATAATTAATATTTCAAAACCAATCTTATAGCCATTAAATAAGCTTTCTGAGTAAAGGTTTAACAAGTAAGAGATAACAGGTGAGATAACTGCTATTACCCAAACATGTTTATCATGGATTTGTTTTTTTGTTAACAGCCCAAAGGCGAAAAGACCTAATAAAGGTCCATAAGTATATCCTGCAGCTTTAAATAATTCCCATATAATAGAAACATCAGTAAATAAATACTTAAAAAGAATAATGATGATTATTAATAAAACACTAAACCCAATATGAATTAGTTTTCTGACTTTTTTTTGTTGGTTACTATCAAGCTTTTCGATGTCAACTATATCAATGCAAAATGAAGTGGTTAAGGATGTAAGTGCAGAATCCGCACTTGAGTAAGCAGCAGCTATTAAGCCTAATAAAAAGAAAGATGAAGTTAAGATTCCTACTTTAGGAAGCATTGCTATTGTTGGAAATAAATCATCTTTTTTTGCTTCTAAACCATTTTTAAGAGCAAAGTCAGTTAGTAATAAGCCTAAAACTAGAAAAAGTAAATTGACAAAAATGAGAATAATACTAAAGCTAACCATATTTTTTTGAGCATCTTTTAAATTCTTACAGGTTAAATTCTTTTGCATCATATCTTGATCAAGACCTGTCATAGTAATAGTGATAAATATTCCAGATAAAAAACTCTTAATGAAGTATTGTGAATCATTCACATTATCAAAAAAGAAAGTTTTACTAAGTTTACTATTGTTTACATGTTTTATAACATCAGAAAAACTATCAAGTTCTAAGGATGATGCTAGGAAAATAGTAGTCACAATAACTGAGATTAACATGAATAAGGTCTGTAGAGTATCTGTCCAAACAATAGTTTTAATGCCTCCCCTAAAAGTATAAACCCAAATTAGCACTACAGTTATTATTACGGTAAAAGGGAAAGAAATACCTAAAGGCTTAGCTACCAAGAGCTGTAGAACATTTGCTACCAAAAATAACCTAAAAGAGGCTCCTATTGTTCTAGAAATTAAGAAAGCAATAGATCCCGTTTTATAACTTGTAACTCCAAATCTATCTTTAAGATAGGTGTAAATAGACGTCAAATTTAGCTTATAATATAGAGGGAGCAATATATATGCGATAACTAGGTAACCAAATAAATACCCTAAAACAACTTGTAAGTACCCAAATTGTTTTCCTTCAACCGCTCCAGGTACAGATATAAAAGTAACACCAGACAACGAAGCTCCTATCATGCCAAATGCAACTACATACCATGGAGATTGTTTGTTAGCCTTAAAGAACGTATCATTGCTATCGTTTTTACCAGTTAAGTAAGAAATGAGAATTAATACGACGAAATAAGCTGATATTAAAAGAAGTACACTGGTTGTTGACATAATTAAACAAAGTAATTTTGGTTAAAAATAAGTATATTTGCTTTTAACCGAATATAAAAATCCCTAAAATGAAAAAAAACTACTATTACGCGCTTTTTATATGTGTATTAACACTATTTACAGTACATGCCCAACGTTATAAAGAAATGATAGAAGCTGGAACTTATTCGGTTCAGCAAATTCAACAAGCTGCAGAAGAGCATTTTGCTGAGGTGGGAACAGGAAGAGGAGTTGGATTTAAATCTTATAAACGATGGGAATTTAAAGCCTTGATGGATATGGACGAAAACGGAATGTTAAAACCTTCTGATTTTTATTATCATGAGTACGAGCGTTTACAACAAGAATTAAATTCTAATAGGTCTTTAGCTGCTTTCCAAGGTTCATGGGAACAGTTAGGACCAGATTATAAAAACGGAACAAGTGGATGGAACCCAGGAGTAGGTAGAGTTACTTCTATAGCAGTTCAAGAGTCTAACCAAAATCATATTATTGTAGGTAGTCCAGGTGGAGGAGTATGGAAAACTACAGACGGTGGAGTTAACTGGACTGTATTAACGGATAACTTATCTAATATAGATGTGTATGCTTTAGCTATGGATCCTGTTAATTCTAATATCTATTATTGGGGATCTACTAATGGAAATATTTTTAAATCTATTGATGCAGGAGCTACTTGGAACCTTTTGGCAGATACGGGCTCAGGTACAGTAAATAAAATATTAATAGATCCTACTAATACAACCAAATTGTACTGTACATCGTCAGGAGGGATTTTTAAATCTACTGATACAGGAGTTACATGGTCAAAAATTAATCCTTTAGCTAATAATGGATATGATATAGAGTTTAAGCCTGGAGATACAAATACAATTTATGCATCTGGTACAGAATATTTTGTGTCTAGAGATGGAGGAAATACTTTTGACTATCCTTTTTCTGGGTTTAAATCATGGACTCAAGAAAGTGTTACAGGTTCGAGATTTTGGACAATAAGTAATTCGAATCAAAATGGAAGTGTTACTCCTAAAACAGGTAATGGTATGGCTATGTTTTTTTATGCTAGCTATGATCACCCAGTAACTAGGTTAGTGTCAGAAGAATTAAATTTACAAGGCGCTACAAATCCTCAATTAAACTTTTCATTTACGAATGTTAACTGGGGTAGCAATACTTTTTTAAACGAAATGAGAGTATTGTATAAAACTTCTTTGGGAGGAGCTTGGACAGAGTTAGCTAATTATACAGCTGAAGTAACTTCTTGGACAGATATCACGTTAAATTTGCCTAATGCATCATCAACATATTACATAGCTTTTGAAGCAACTAATAATTACGGAAGAGGACTTACTTTAGACGATGTATCTGTAACCGATGCTACCCTAGGTACTGTTTTTCAATCTGGATTCGAAGGTTCTATGGGGTCAGGTGTAAAAATGATGGCGGTATCGCCAGCTGATGATACAGTGGTATTTATGCTAGAAGAAAATTCTGGAGCATTTGGTAAGCTTTATAAGTCTACCGATTCTGGTGCTACTTTTACAGAAATTGATCATACTGGAAGGAATTATTTTGGGTATTCTTCTAATTCAACAGACACTGATGATGCTGGAGTTGGTCAGGCACCAAGAGATATGGATATAGCAATACATCCTACTGATATTAATGATGTGCATATTGCAGGGGTAAATACTTGGAGGTCTACAGATGGTGGAATTACCTTTTCAATAAGCTCACAATGGACTCCAGGAAATGCTTCAAGTAGCAATATAGGTTACTGTCATGCAGATGTAGATTTATTACAATTTGTAGGTTCAAACTTATATGTTGGTTCAGATGGTGGGATTTTTATAGCAGAAAACCCAACGGTAGTGAATACCAATTATTATAGAGATTTGAGTTCTGGTTTAGGAATTAGAGAGTTTTATAGAATAGGGGTTAGTCAAACTGCTGCTGAAGTGGTTACAGGTGGTGCTCAAGATAATGGTAGTTCAATATTAATTGGAGGAGTTTGGAAAGATTGGCTAGGAGCAGATGGTATGGAAGGTTTTGTAGACAAAGATAATAATGATGTTATTTACGGAACAGTTCAATTTGGATCGCTTTATAAATCTACTAATGGAGGAAATAGTAGTTTTGGGTTGTCTGAACCAGAAGGGAAATCGGGTAACTGGGTAACACCATTTGAGCAAGACCCTACTGCTGCTAATACAATTTATGCAGGTTATGATCAGGTGTATAAGTCAACTAATGGTGGAACTTCTTGGGTTCTACCTGCTATATCTCAAGATTTTGGTGGTAATATAAATCATTTAAAAATAGCACCTTCAAACAACCAAATAATGTTTGCTGCAAGAGGAAGTAATTTATATAAAACAGAAAATGGTGGAGCTACTAATTGGGTGCAAAAAACTGGCTTTGCAGGTAGTATTAATAGTATAGCAATTCATCCTTCAGATCCTAATAAAATTGCGTTAGCAACTACAGGAGCGGGAAAGGTATATGTTTCTACAGATGGAGGAGATAATTGGACCTCTTATTTATACAACTTACCTGCATTTAGTGCATCTGCTGTCGTATGGCAAGATAATGGAAATGATGGTTTGTATGTAGGAATGAATTACGGAGTGTTTTATATAGATTCAACTTTTCCAGGAGCTTGGCAGCCATTTAGTAATAATTTACCTAATGTTAGAATTACTGAATTGGAAGTGAAAACAATAGATAATAAACTATATGCCGCTTCTTATGGTAGAGGGTTATGGAAGTCAGATTTATATAGCGAAGCTTTAAGCGTAGAAGATATTGTTTTTGAAAACTTAACAATCCACCCTAACCCTACAAGCTCTCAGCTAAACTTTTCTTGGGATAAAAACGAGCCAATAACTATTAAAATATTTAATGTTAATGGTAAATTGGTATACTACGCTAAAGATTTAATCTTAAATAATAGCTATACAATAGATGTTTCTAATTTAGCTACTGGAATATATTTTGCTAAACTAAATACTATAAATAGTTCGGTAACTAAAAAGTTAAGTGTGAACTAAGATAATTTAAAACTACACAAAAAAGCCCGAAATACATTTCGGGCTTTTTTGTGTAAAATACTTTTTAGAAGTATTTATAATGTGGTAACTTGCGGTTATGGAATTCTCTTCTAAGCTTCTTGAAAATGCTGTGTACGAAATGTCACAATTGCCTAGTATTGGTAAACGAACTGCATTGCGTTTAGTGTTACATTTATTGCAACAGCCAAAAGAGCAAACAGATCGTTTGGCATTTGCATTGCAGAATTTACGCTCAGAGATTAAACATTGTAAAAATTGCTTTAATATTTCTGATTTGGAAGTCTGCGAAATATGTTCGAACCCTATGCGAAACAGAAAAGTGATTTGTGTGGTGGAGGATATTAGAGATGTAATGGCTATAGAGAGTACTGGACAGTTTAAAGGTAATTATCATGTTTTAGGAGGTATTATATCTCCAATGGACGGTGTAGGCCCTTCAGACTTATATATAGAGCCTTTAGTAGATAAGGTGAAAAAAGGAGAAGTAGAAGAATTGATATTTGCTTTAAGTGCTTCTATGGAAGGAGACACGACTAACTTTTATATTTTTAAGCAGTTAGAAGGGGTAGAGATAAAAGTATCTACCATTGCTAGAGGAATCTCGGTGGGAGATGAACTTCAATATGCTGATGAAGTTACACTTGGAAGGTCTATTTTGAATAGAATACCTTTTGAACAATCTTTAAAAGGCTGATTATATATTTTATTTAATTATTATAAAAAAAACGGAACTCTCCAGTTCCGTTTTTTTATCCCAAATTTACTATGAAGACATTATAGTAATGTTTACTCACTTATATGTTCCTTAAGAAGCTAATTTGTTACCCATGTTTTTTAGTTTTTTTGTAAAAAAATAAATATTTACATTTGTAGGTGTAATGTTTTGAGTGTTAATGAATAACGATTTAATAGTACATTTTACTCGATAGATGTTGTTTGGAATATTTACTCACACTCAAAATCTCACCTTTCTGAGGTGAGATTTTTCTTTTCAATGAATTGTATAGATTTTAAAAAGAGTTATCTCTGTATGGGGTATGTCTTTTGTTGTATCTATAAAGATTGAAAAAATTACTATAATCAATTCAACTGAAAAGTATTATTTAAATAATATTCTCTTAAAGAAATAAATACTAGGTTTTGCATATTGATTATATTAGCAAAAAATGATTTTTGATCTTTAAATCAACTGTATTAATTATTAGTGAAACGCTATTACTGATTTAATTTTTAAAACAATATTTGATTCTCATATAATTAGATCTAAGTAATTATAAAAAAATTCAATGCAACTATCAGTAATCATCTTAAACTATAATGTGTGTTCTTTTTTAGAACTCTGTATCAAGAGTGTCAAATCTGCTATAGAAAATATAGAAGCAGAAATTATTGTAATAGATAATAACTCTCCAGATGATAGTTGTAGTATGGTTAAAAAGTTATTTCCAGAAATCACACTAATAGAAAACAAAGAAAATGTAGGGTTTGCTAAGGCTAATAATCAAGGCGTAGCTATTGCTAAAGGAGAGTATGTTTGTATTTTAAACCCAGACACTGTTGTTGCTAACAATACATTTACAGAGATATTAACTTTTGCTAAAACAAAGCAAAACTTAGGAATTATTGGTTGTAGGCTTATAGATGGAACGGGGGCTTTTTTACCTGAAAGTAAAAGAGAAGTGCCTACGCCAATAGTATCTTTAAAAAAAATGTTAGGTCTTTCAGAATCGTATTATGCATCTAATGTTCAAGAGAGTGATGTTGCAAAAGTCCCTATTCTTGTTGGGGCATTTATGCTTATGAAGAAAGAAGTTTACGAGGAAGTAAATGGGTTTGATGAAACGTATTTTATGTATGGAGAAGATATAGATTTGTCTTACACAATTTTAAAAGCAGGTTACACAAATTATTATTACGGTAAGACTTCAGTTATTCATTATAAAGGAGAAAGTACTTTAAAAGACGCTACTTATGCCAATCGTTTTTATGGAGCTATGCAAATCTTCTATAAAAAACATTTTAGAAAGAATCTTTTCTTTGATTTAGTGGTTAAGATGGGAGTAAAACTAATTCCTCTATTAAAAAAAGAAAAAGATTTTGATAAAGTTACACTAACAGAAACTGTTTTAGTGTCAAATAATAATGATTTACTTCATCAGCTAGAAAAAGCTAAATCGGGACTAGTTTTATTAAAAACTAAAGAGCAAATTGATACTTCAGAAAAAGGAGTAATAGAATATGTGTTAGACGCTAATTATGTATCATATCAAGAAATAATCCAATTGATTATCAGGTTAAAAACTACTAATAGTTATTTTAAAATCGTGCCCAATAATAGTCATTTTGCTTTAGGAAGTAATAGTTCTAAGAGCAGAGGTGAAGTAATTTTATTAGACTAATTTATTGTGCAAAATCTTCAATTTTTCGCTTTTTATTTATTAAATTCGCAGACTTAAAATCAAAACTCACTTATTTTTTAAGAATATGGCAAAGTTTGAATTAAAGCTTCCTAAAATGGGAGAGAGTGTTGCAGAAGCAACCATTACAACATGGTTAAAAGAAGTTGGTGATACCATAGAAATGGATGAGCCAGTATTAGAAATAGCTACAGATAAAGTAGACTCCGAAGTACCTTCTGAAGTAGATGGTGTTATAGCAGAGATTCTTTTTAATGTTGATGATGTTGTACAAGTAGGACAAACTATTGCTATTATAGAAACAGAAGGAGGAGAAGTGAGTGCTACTCCAACAGTAACAGAAGCTGCACCAGCAGCTGTAGCTGAGGTTACTAAAACAGTAGAGGTAGCTAAACAAGCAGTAAATGAAACTGCAGATTTTTCAGGATCTGATAAATTTTACTCTCCGTTAGTTAAAAATATAGCTAAAGAAGAAGGTATTTCTGTTGCTGAATTAGATTCAATTAACGGAACAGGAAAAGACGGAAGAGTAACTAAAAACGATATTTTAGATTACCTTAAAAATAGAGGAAGTCAACCAGTGACAACTACAGCTAAAGTACAAGCTCCAAAAGCTGCTTCACCAGTAAAAGCTCAGCAACCAAAAGGAGAGGTGAAAGCTTCAATTCCGTTGCAAGAAGGAGACGAGGTAGTTGCAATGGATAGAATGCGTAAGTTAATTTCGCATCATATGGTAGCTTCTGTACAAACATCTGCTCATGTTCAATCATTTGTTGAGTGTGATGTAACAAATATTTGGAACTGGAGAGCAAAAGTTAAAGATGCATTCTTAAAGAGAGAAGGAGAGAAATTGACTTTTACTCCAATATTCATGGAAGCGGTAGCTCATGCATTGAAGAAGTATCCAGGAATGAACGTTTCTGTAGATGGAGATAATATCATTAAGCGTAAAAATATTAATTTGGGTATGGCAGCTGCTTTACCTGATGGAAATTTAATTGTACCAGTTATTAAAAATGCAGACCAATTAAATTTAGTGGGCATGGCTAAAGCTGTAAATGGTTTAGCTGGAAAAGCTAGAGCAGGTAAATTAAGTCCAGATGATATACAAGGAGGAACTTATACTGTAACTAATGTAGGAAACTTTGGCAGTATAATGGGAACTCCAATTATTAATCAGCCACAAGTAGGTATTTTAGCTTTAGGTTCTATTAGAAAAGTTCCTGCAGTAATAGAAACTCCAGAAGGTGATTTTATAGGAATTAGAATGAAAATGTATTTATCACATTCTTATGATCATAGAGTTATTGATGGTGCATTAGGAGGTATGTTTGCTAAAACAGTGGCAGATTATCTAGAGGCTTGGGATGTGAATAGAGATTTCTAAGAAATTAGAGATTTAATTAAAATATTAAAAGCTTACCTATTTTAGGTAAGCTTTTTTAGTTTTTCACCTTTTGTTGCGCAAGTTTTTTCTGTTTGTCATCTAGCTTGTTTAAATGAATGATTTTATAACTAAGGTAATTGTTTACCTTTTTCATTTCGTATACAGTAGTTAAATAAACAGTGTCTTTAGGTTTAATAGATGTTGTAACGGGTTTAAAACCACTTTTTCGATAACCTTCACCACTAAATTGTATATGTACTCTTTGGTTTATTTCAGAAGTATTGGTAGCGTAAATATCTACTTTGTACTTCGCTCTTTTTTCTATTATAACTACATCTTTGTCTTCTTGAGATATCCCAATAAAACAATTAAATAATAGAAAAATAAATAGTAAATATTTTATCATACTCTCTTGTTTTTAATTGTTAAAAATAATCATGTCTTATAAAGATAGTCACTTTTAAAATGAAAGCGCTAAAAATACATTGTATATTTGCATAAATTTTCAGATTATTTATGGAGTTAAAACTGCACAAGCCTATTTGTTTTTTTGATTTAGAAACAACTGGTATTCAGGTAGCTAAAGATAGAATTGTTGAGATCTCAATACTAAAAGTATTTCCTAATGGAAATAAAGAGAGTAAGACATGGTTGGTGAATCCAGAAATGGATATTCCAGCTGAAACTTCAGCAATTCACGGAATAACCAATGAAAAAGTTGCAAACGAACCAACTTTTAAAGAATTGGCTCCAAAGGTATATCAAATGATTAAAGATTCTGATTTAGGAGGTTTTAACTCAGATCGTTTCGATATACCATTATTAGCAGAAGAAATGCTAAGAGCTGGTGTTGATTTTGATATGAAGAATATGATTACGGTTGATGTACAAACCATTTTTCATAAAAAAGAACAACGCACATTAAGTGCTGGCTATCAGTTTTATTGCGGAAAAAGTTTAGACAATGCCCATTCTGCAGAAGCAGATACCATGGCTACTTACGAAATATTATTAGCTCAATTAGAAAAATATGATGATTTAGAAAATGATATTAAAAAGTTAAGTGAATTTACCACACGTAAACGAAATGCTGATTTTGCAGGATTTATAATTTATAATAAAGAAGGAAAAGAAGTGTTTAGTTTTGGAAAGCACAAAGGTAAATTGGTAGAAGAAGTATTAGCAAATGAACCAGGTTATTACGGTTGGATTCAAGGTGCAGATTTCCCTTTATATACTAAAAAAGTATTAACGGCTATTAAACTACGTCAATTAAATAATAAATTTTAGTCTATGAAAATTATTTGTATTGGAAGAAATTATACAGATCATATAGCTGAACTGGAGAATGAAAAACCGTCAGATCCTGTTGTTTTTTTAAAGCCAGACACCTCTATATTGTTAAAAAAGCAACCCTTTTTTATACCAGACTTTTCCAACGATGTACATCATGAAGTAGAAGTATTGGTTAGAATAAATAGAATTGGCAAGTACATAGATGAAAAATTTGCCCATAAATATTATGAAGAAGTTGGTTTAGGAATTGATTTTACTGCTAGAGATTTACAGTCTCAATTAAAAAGTAAAGGATTGCCATGGGAGAAGGCTAAGTCTTTTGACGGAGCAGCTGTAATAGGTAATTGGGTTTCAAAAAGTGAATTTGAAAATTTAAACGATTTAAATTTTCATTTAGAAAAAAATGGAGATAAAGTTCAAGTAGGTAATACATCTCATATGCTTTGGAAAATAGACGAAATAATAGCATATGTGTCAAAATATTTTACATTAAAGATAGGAGATATTATCTTTACCGGCACTCCAGCTGGAGTATCAAAAGTCGAAGCTAATGATGAGTTGGTTGGTTATCTAGAAAATAAGCAATTATTTTCTATTCGTGTAAAATAGTTGTAGGGGATTAAGGATTAGGTTTGTTATATCTAAAAGGAGATTTATGGAAGTGAATTATAAATTAAATAATGTAAGAGAACTAGCTGGTGGAGATGAAAGCTTTATAGCAGATATTGCTGCAGCTTTTGTAGAAGAAGTACCAGAAGCTATTGCATTGATAAAAGAAGGTTTGGCTAAAAAGAATTATGAGCAAGTATACCAAAATGCACATAAGATAAAGCCTACTATACAGATGTTTGAATTACCAATTTATAATGAAATTATTGTTATTCAAGATTGGGGTAAATTTGAGCAAGCAGGAAAAGATGTAAGTAAAACATTTAATAAAGTTAGTATTTTAATTCAGGCAGTAACTAAAGAGTTAAAATCAGATTTTAATTTGTAAAAAAATGCAGTCAATAAAGGCAGAAATTATCACAATTGGCGATGAATTGTTAATTGGTCAAGTGGTAGATACTAATTCGGCCTTTATTGGTCAAGAATTGAATAAAATAGGAGTGTCTGTTTATCAAATAACTTCAATTCAAGACGATAAACAACATATTTTAGAAGCATTATCTGAAGCAGAAAAACGAGTAGATATTGTAATTATTACAGGTGGCTTGGGGCCAACCAAAGATGATATAACAAAACAAACATTTTGTGAATATTTTAATGATGAGTTGGTTGAAAATAAAGAAATACTAGCTCATATCGAAAGGCTTTTTAAAACAACACTTAAAAAACCATTATTAGAGTCAAATATTTTACAAGCAAAAGTTCCTTCTAAAGCAGAAATTTTGCATAATACATATGGAACTGCTCCAGGTATGTATATGAAAAAGAGGCAAAAAGTTTTTGCTTCTTTACCAGGTGTGCCATTTGAGATGAAAGCTTTGTTGAAAGACAAGGTAATACCTAGAATTATTTCAGAGTTTCGAACACCATTTATCAAGCATAAGACAATTATTACTGAAGGCTTAGGAGAAAGTACAGTGGCTGAGCGACTTGTTCATTTCGAGAATGAACTACCTAAACATATAAAATTAGCATATCTACCTAATTTAAATGTGTTGAGACTACGTTTGTCGGGAACTAGTTTTAATGAAAGAGAATTAAATATAGATTTAGAAACACTAAGTAATCAATTAATAAGTTTATTAGAAGATATTGTTATTGGGTTTGATGATGATACCCCTGAATTATTAGTGACTAATTTATTGTTAGAAAAAAAACAAACTATTTCGCTGGCTGAAAGTTGTACAGGAGGATTAATAGCTAGTACTATTACTAAAATTCCAGGCGTATCTGCAATTTTTAAAGGTAGTATGGTTACCTATCAAACACCTACCAAAAGTTATGTGTTGGGTGTAGATGAGAATATTATAAAAGAACATTCTGTGGTAAGTACTCAAGTTGCTAAAGATATGGCTCTAAAAGTGCAATCTAATTTTAAATCTGATTATTCTATTGCAACTACAGGAAATGCAGGACCTTCTAAAGGAGATTCTGATGCAGAGGTAGGAACTGTTTTTATAGCAGTTGCAAGTCCTAATGGAGTAGTGGTTTCAGAATTTAATTTTGGTAATAACAGGTATAAAGTTATGCATAAAGCAAAGAATAAAGCTTTAGAGATGTTAAGGAAAGAAATTCTAGCTTATAACAAGTAAATACAGTAGTTTTGCATTTGTAAAAAAAAGGAGTAAAATATTTTGTTATTTTCTTTGTGTAATTAATGAAAAGAACTAAATTTGCACCTCGTTTAGAAATAACTAAAGAAAAGTAAAGATGTCAAGAGTTTGTGAACTTACTGGAAAAAAAGCAATGGTTGGGAACAATGTGTCTCACGCCTTAAATAGAACCAAGCGTAAATTTAATGCTAATTTATTAAAGAAGCGTTTTTATATTCCAGAAGAGGATAAGTGGGTTACATTAAAAGTTTCTGCAGCTGCGTTAAAAACAATTAACAAGAAAGGAATTTCTGCTGTAATTAAAGAAGCTAGAGCAAAAGGATTTTTAAACAAATAAACCGCAGGTTTAAAAAGATAGTATAATGGCAAAGAAAGGTAACAGAGTACAAGTTATATTAGAATGTACAGAGCACAAAGCTTCAGGACAACCTGGAACTTCTAGATACATTACAACTAAGAATAAAAAGAACACTCCGGATAGATTAGAGATTAAAAAATTTAATCCAATCTTAAAGAAGATGACTGTTCATAAAGAAATTAAGTAATTAAGACTGTAGGGTCTTCTAAAATTTAGCATTATGGCAAAGAAATCAGTAGCATCGTTACAGACAGGATCTAAAAGATTATCTAAAGCAGTTAAAATGGTTAAGTCTCCAAAAACCGGAGCTTATACATTTGTTGAAGCTGTTATGCAACCAGAATTAGTGAATGACTGGTTAGCTAAGAAGTAATTCTTTTAGTTATACAACATATCGAGCTACTTTCTATTTAGAGAGTAGCTTTTTTTGTGTTTACTGACAATATTTCATTTAGAGTATATTTGGTAACTATTTTGTAGAGCTTACCAATAGATAAAATTGAATTATGAGTTTTTTTAAAAAGATATTTTCAAAAGAAAAAAAAGAAACCTTAGATAAAGGATTAGAGAAATCTAAAACTTCTTTCTTTTCTAAATTAAGTAAAGCTGTAGCTGGTAAGTCTAAAGTTGATGACGATGTGTTAGATAACTTAGAAGAAGTACTGGTTTCTAGTGATGTGGGAGTAGACACAACATTAAAAATTATTGATCGTATAGAAGAGCGAGTTGCTAAGGACAAGTACTTAGGAACGGATGAGTTAAATGGAATTTTACGAGAAGAAATTGCAGCATTGCTTTCTGAAACCAAATCTGGTGAAGAAACAGATTATACTATACCTACAGATAAAAAACCGTATGTGTTAATGGTGGTAGGTGTAAACGGAGTGGGAAAAACAACAACTATAGGTAAATTAGCTTACCAGTTTAAAAAGAAAGGTTTAAATGTTGTTTTGGGAGCTGCTGACACCTTTAGAGCTGCTGCTATAGACCAATTACAAGTGTGGGCAGATAGGGTAGATATACCTATTGTTAAGCAGGCAATGGGAAGTGACCCAGCTTCAGTTGCATTTGACACCTTGCAGTCTGGTGTAGCTCAAAATGCCGATGTGATTATTATTGATACAGCTGGTAGGTTACACAATAAAGTAAACTTAATGAATGAGTTAACTAAGATTAAACGTGTAATGCAAAAGGTTGTAGGAGATGCTCCTCACGATGTATTATTAGTGTTGGATGGCTCTACTGGGCAGAATGCTTTTGAACAAGCTAAGCAATTTACAGCAGCTACAGAAGTAACCTCATTAGCAGTAACTAAATTAGATGGAACTGCAAAGGGAGGAGTGGTAATTGGTATATCAGACCAATTTCAAATTCCTGTAAAATATATAGGAGTAGGAGAAGGAATAGAAGATTTACAAGTGTTTAACAAGCACGAGTTTGTCGATTCTTTTTTTAAATAGAGAAAAATAAATATACGGGAAGCCTTAGTGTTAGTTAGCTAAGGTTTTTTTGTTGGTTTAAACTCAAGAGAAAGTTGTATTTTTGCAATCCAAAATAAAATAAGTTCATGCGTACCAAATCACTTAAAAAGAACAAGATTAATGTAGTAACCTTAGGATGTTCTAAGAATGTTTACGATTCTGAGGTGCTGATGGGGCAACTAAAAGCCAATGGTAAAGAAGTTGCTCATGAAGAAGAAGGTAATGTTGTAGTGATTAACACTTGTGGTTTTATTAATAATGCCAAAGAAGAATCTGTAAATACTATTTTAGAGTATATGCAGAAAAAAGAAGATGGAGAGGTTGATAAGGTATTTGTAACAGGTTGCTTAAGTGAACGATATAAACCAGATTTAGAGAAAGAGATTCCAAATGTTGATCAGTATTTTGGAACTACTCAGTTGCCACAATTATTAAAAGCATTGGGAGCAGATTATAAGCATGAATTGATAGGAGAGCGTTTAACAACAACGCCTAAGAATTATGCTTACTTAAAAATTGCAGAAGGTTGTGATAGACCTTGTTCATTTTGCGCTATCCCTTTAATGAGAGGAAAGCATAAGTCTACGCCCATAGAAGAATTAGTAATAGAGGCTGAGAAGCTAGCTGCAGATGGTGTTAAAGAGTTAATTTTAATAGCTCAAGACTTAACTTACTACGGCTTAGATTTGTATAAAAAAAGAAATTTAGCCGAATTACTAGAGAATTTAGTCAAAGTAGAAGGTATAGAGTGGATACGCTTACATTATGCATTTCCTACCGGGTTCCCTATGGATGTATTGGAGTTAATGAAAAAGGAGCCTAAAATTTGTAATTATTTAGATATTCCATTACAGCACATATCAGATAGTATACTAAAATCAATGCGACGTGGAACTACTAAAGAAAAAACAACCAATTTAATAAAAGAGTTTAGAAATATAGTTCCTGAAATGGCTATACGAACTACATTAATTGTAGGTTATCCTGGTGAAACAGAAGAAGATTTTCAAACTTTAAAACAATGGGTAGAAGAAATGCGTTTTGAGCGTTTAGGGTGTTTTACCTATTCGCATGAAGAGAATACTCATGCGTATAATTTAGAGGATGACGTACCTCAAGAAGTTAAGCAACAACGAGCAAATGAAATTATGGAGGTTCAATCGCAAATTTCATGGGAATTAAATCAAGAAAAGATCGGACAAACATTTAGATGTATGATAGATCGTAAAGAAGGTAACTACTTTATTGGTCGTACAGAACATGATTCACCAGATGTAGATAATGAAGTTATGATAGATGCAGAAACGTTTTACTTAAAACAAGGAGAATATGCAACTATTAAAATTATTGATGCAACAGATTTTGATTTATTTGGGGAACCAATAGAATCATAGAAATACAGAAAAGCCCTCCAACAATGGAGGGTTTTTTATATGATAAAACCTTTGTACTTTTATAGAAATTAATTGTTAATGAATCCTACTAGTATACCGTACCAACAAACGGGTTATTTTTCATCTTTTATTTGTGATTATCTAAATCAGACTTCAGCTGTAAAACCATTTTATAATAGATATCCAAGTTTAGAAAATTTTAAAGACCAGATAGAAGAAAAAAGGTTGTCATTTAGAAGTGAAACGAGGAATCTCATTACACAAGTACTCCAAAACCAATACACTGAGTTAAATGCTTCGCTTCTAACCCAGAAAAACATTGAGCTTTTACAAGAAGAAAATACGTTTACGATTACTACTGGTCATCAATTAAATTTGTTTACGGGTCCATTATACTTTTTATACAAGATAATATCAACTATTAATCTTTGTGAGGAATTGTCTAAAATTTATCCAGAACAAAATTTTGTGCCGATTTACTGGATGGCAACAGAAGATCATGATTTTGAAGAAATCAATTACTTTAATTTTAAAGGAAAGAAAGTTAAGTGGGATAAAGCTTTTGGAGGTGCAGTAGGAGAATTAACAACTGAAGGTTTAGATAGAGTTTTTAAAACTTTTTCTAATCAATTAGGACCAGGTAAAAATGCAGCCAAATTGAAAAGTTTGTTTTCTGAAGCTTATTTAAAACATAACAATTTAGCTGAAGCAACTTTATATTTAGCAAATGAATTATTTGGGGAATACGGTTTAGTAATTGTAGATGCAAATAATAAACAATTAAAGCAAGAGTTCGCTCCGTTTGTAGAGATAGAGTTATTGGAACAGAGAACTTATGAACAAGTATCTAAAACCAATGATAAGTTATCTAAACTACAGGTTAATCCTCGAGAGATAAATTTATTTTATTTACAAGACGGAATTAGAGAGCGAATTATTCAAGAAAAAGACCTTTATACGGTAAATAATACCAATGTATCCTTTACAAAAAAAGAAATACTCAAGCATCTCCATGAGGTTCCAGAGCGTTTTTCACCTAATGTATTATTGAGACCTTTATACCAAGAAGTTATTTTGCCTAATCTATGTTATATTGGTGGAGGGGGAGAATTGGCTTATTGGTTGCAATTAAAAAGTACTTTTCAAGCTTTTCAGGTTCCATTTCCAATGTTATTATTACGTAATTCAGCATTAGTAATTAAAGAACAACAAAGCAATACACTTAATAGGTTAGAGTTGAGTGTTGAAGAATTGTTTTGTAAGCAAGAGGAGTTATTAGCCAAAAAAACAAAGGATTCATCAAATCTAAAAATAGATTTTTCTTCACAAAAAGAATTCTTGCAAGAACAGTTTAAAGAATTGTATAGTATTGCAGAACAAACAGATAAATCATTTATAGGGGCAGTTGCAGCTCAAGAAAAAAAGCAACTTAATGGATTAGCGAATCTTGAAAAAAGATTGCTTAGAGCAGAGAAAAGAAATCATTCAGATTATTTATCTAGAGTTGTAGAAATACAGAATGAATTATTTCCTAAACAAAGCTTACAGGAAAGGCAGTTAAACTTTTCTGAGTTGTATTTAGAGTATGGAGAGGATTTAATTTCTATATTAAAAGAAGAGCTTAAACCCTTAGATTTTAGGTTTAAAGTATTAAGTTAAATTATTTTCTTTGCTCTAATTCAATAATTTCCATGTTTTTTATGTCATTACCATCAATTTCAAAGCGTAGCATAGTTCGAACTTGATGAAAGCCATGTTTACCAGCAGCTCCAGGGTTTAGATGTAGAAGCTGAAGTGTTTTGTCATATTGAACTTTTAGTATATGAGAATGTCCACAAATAAAAATTTTTGGAGGATTGTTTTTTATTTCATCTCTAATGAGTTTGTTGTATTTACCAGGATAGCCTCCAATGTGTGTAATCCAAACATCAACTTTTTCACAAAAAAAACGATTATTTAAAGGAAATTCCAACCTTGCTTTGTCATTGTCTATATTACCGTAAACAGCTCTCAGCTTGTTGTGTTTTTTTAGAGTATCAGTAACTTTTAAATCACCAATATCACCAGCATGCCAAACTTCGTCTACCTGTTTTACATATTTTAAAATCTGATCATCTATATAACTATGTGTGTCAGAAAGTAATAAGACTTTTGTCATTAAATCATAATAAAAGTTAAAAGTTCAAAGGTAAAAGTATTTTATTTACTTTAAAGATTATCTTTGTCTGTCAATAGAAAAAATATTCAATTGCGCTACTTTATAGAGTTGTCTTATAACGGTAAATCTTATCATGGTTGGCAAATACAACCCAACGCTATCTCGGTACAAGAAGTATTAGAGAAATCATTAAGTATGGTTTTAAGAAAAACAATTCAGGTAGTTGGTGCAGGTAGAACAGATGCTGGGGTTCATGCAACTCAAATTTTCGCTCATTTTGATGTTGATGTAGAAATTGATCAAGATAAAATTGCTTATAAATTAAATGCATTATTACCTAAGGATATAGCAATACAAAGAATATTTAGGGTTCAAGATGATGCCCATGCAAGATTTCATGCTGTAAAAAGAAGTTATGAATATAAAATTGTAATAAATAAAAATGCTTTTCAGTACGAATTTACCCATTGTGTGAAACAAGCTTTAGATGTAGGTAAGATGAATGAAGCAGCTAAGGTATTGTATGAGTATACAAATTTTCAATGTTTTTCTAAGGTAAAAACAGATGTGTATACTTATAATTGCGATATTTATAGGGCAGATTGGCAATGGAGAGATAATACCTTGGTTTTTACAATTAGTGCAGATAGATTTTTACGTAATATGGTAAGAGCAATTGTAGGGACATTATTAGAAATAGGCTTAGGTAGATTGTCTATAGAAGGGTTACATAATATAATTAAAAGTAAAAATAGAAGTGAAGCAGGTACATCTGTGCCAGGGCATGCTTTGTATTTAACAGAGGTGCAATATCCAGATACTATTTTTTATGGCAGATAAAACAGGAAATACATTTGATTTTAAATTGCTTAGACGAATAATGCAATATGCTAATGTGTATAAAAAGACCTTTTATGCAGTATTGATTGCTGCTATATTATTATCCTTTTTTGCAACTGCTAGACCAGTAATATTAAATTTTATAATTGGTGATTATATACCAAATAATAATATAGAAAAGTTTATTAATTACTCTTCTATGATGTTTTTGGTATTATGCTTAGAAGTGTGTTTTCAGTTTGTATTCATCTTTTTTGCGAACTGGTTAGGGCAATCTATTATTAGAGATATCAGAATCAAGTTGTTTCATAAAATGATGCATTTTAAAATGCAGTATTTTGACAATAATGCTGTAGGTAAGCTGGTGACTAATTCTGTTAGTGATATAGAGAAAATTGCAGAAATTTTTAGTCAAGGTTTTTTTATGATAGTAGGAGATGTTTTAAAAATGCTTGTGGTAATAATTGCAATGCTCTTTTTTGATTTTAAACTTTCATTATATGTATTTATAGTTTTGCCTTTTATTTTAATAGCTACAAGGTTATTTCAACGTGCGATGAAAGGAGCCTTTAAAGAGGTTAGAAAACAAGTTTCTGCATTAAATACTTTTGTTCAAGAGCGATTGTCTGGTATGAATATAGTTCAGTTATTTGCCAGAGAACAAGCAGAATATCATAAATTTAAGAAAATAAACCATTTACATAAAAAAGCTTGGATTAAAACTGTTTGGTATAATTCTATTTTCTTTCCAATAATAGAATTAGCATCATCTATTACTGTTGCTATTGTGCTTTGGAATGCAGGAGCAGACGCTGCATATAATTACGACACAAAATATTTAGGTGTAATTGCGATGTTCATTCAGATGACACAAATGTTATTTAGACCATTACGTCAGCTAGCAGATAAGTTTAATACTTTACAGATGGGTATGGTTGCTGCTAATAGAGTTTTTGAAGTATTAGATACTGAATCAAAAATTATAGATGAAGGGACTTATGTATCCGAAGATATTAAAGGAGTTATAGAATTTAAAAATGTTCGATTCTCTTACATAGAAGGAGAAGAAGTGTTAAAAGGGATTTCTTTTGCTGTAAAGCCTGGAGAAACTGTTGCTATTGTTGGTGCAACTGGAGCTGGAAAATCGACTATAATTAATTTATTAAGTCGTTTTTATGAAATAGACAGTGGAGAAATAACATTAGATGGAAAAAATATTAAGCATTATCAGTTATCTAATTTGCGTGATAAGATTGCAGTAGTTTTACAAGATGTATTTTTATTTGCCGAAAGTATTTATAATAACATTACATTAAATGATGATACAATTCCATTGTCTACGGTAAAAGAAGGGGCAAAAGCCATAGGTGTAGATGCTTTTATAGAAGAATTGCCAGAAGGTTATTATTACAATGTAAAAGAAAGAGGAACTACGTTGTCATCTGGTCAAAGACAATTATTGGCATTTTTAAGAGCTTATGTAAGTAACCCAGATATATTAATTTTAGATGAGGCAACTGCATCAATAGATTCACATTCTGAACAATTAATACAAAAAGCTACAGCAGAGTTAACTAAAGGTAGGACTTCTATTGTAATTGCTCACCGTTTAGCAACTATAAAAAAAGCCGATAAAATTATTGTAATGGATCAGGGTAAAATAGTTGAGCAAGGAACTCATCAGGAGCTACTCAATCTACAAGAAGGTTATTATAAAAATTTATATGAAGTACAGTTTGCAGAGGCTTAGTTTAAATCCTCACGCAGCATTTTGCTTAATTCTTCTGTATTTTGGAATAAAATAAATTCACCATTTTTAATATACGATAACTCACCGGTTTCTTCAGAAACAACAAGAGCAATAGCGTCTGTTTTTTCGGTAATACCAATGGCTGCTCTATGGCGTAATCCGAATCTACTAGGGATGTTTTTTTCGTTAGAAACAGGTAAAATAACTCTAGTAGCAGTAATATTATTCCCTTCTACAATTGCTGCACCATCGTGTAACGGACTATTTTTGTAAAAAATACTTTCAAGAATTGGTTGCGTTATGTTGATATTCATTTCATCACCAGTAGTTTTTACAAAATCTAAATTATTTTTTCTTCTAAATACTAATAAAACTCCTGTTTTACTAGCTGCTAATTTATGACAAGCATTAAGAGTAGCATCAACATTAGTCGTAGTTTTTAATTCCTCTTGTAAAAAGCTTAGGTTTTGAAAGAGTTTGTTGTTGGTGAAAAACTTAGTAGAACCAATCATTAATAAAAATTTACGAATCTCTTGTTGAAAAACAACAATTAAAGCAAATACTCCAACACTAATAAATTTACCTAAAATGCTACTTAGGACATCCATATTCAAGGCTTTCGTAAGTTCCCAAATTAGGTAAACAATAATAATCCCTATAAAGATATTAATAGCTACAGTACCTCTAATAAGTCTATATACATAGTATAATAGAAAGGCAACTAAAGTAATGTCTATTAGGTCTAAGAAGTCAAACTCTAAAAAATCAAATAATTCCACCTTGGCTAGTTGTTTTGATAAAAATAAGCATTTATAAACTACAATCGCAATCTGGTAATGCTTTTAAGTCATAAATAAAGACTTTCGGATTGATGGTAATAGACTCATTAGTCATTTTATCTACCAATTGCTTGTACTCTATATAGTCTTTTAGTGTTTTATTTTCATCAAAATTTAGGTGTAACATAGTTGTTTTACCTTCAGCTGCAAAGTCAATAAAATCTAAAACGACTGGAATGAGTTCATTTTTGTCAATATCACTGCCTTCAAAAGTAATAGAGTCGCCTTTTTTAAAATTAAGTGTTACATTAAAATACTTACTATAGGTGTCAGAATTGTTTTTTAAATAAAACTTAGAGAACTCTGTATTTGGTAAGCGTTCTTGAGAAATACTAATATTATTGTATTTATTACCTATGCTAAAAAAAGACTCAGGTATTTCTTTTAGTAATGTAGATTCTTTGATTTCTTTAGAACATGAAGTTAGCAAAAATAATACGCATATTGTTGAGAATATCTTTTTCATATCAAGCATTTAATTGTTCAATTAATTTAACAGTTTCTACAGCTTCTTTTACATCGTGAACTCTTAAAATATTAGTGTTTTTATGTAAAGCTATGGTGTTTAATACAGTAGTTCCGTTAAGAGCTTCTTGAGCAGAAGAGTTTAAGGTTTTGTATATCATTGACTTTCTAGAAATGCCTACTAATAAAGGTATGTCTAAGTTGTTAAATAAATCTAATTCTTTTAATAAAGTGTAATTATGCTTTATTGTTTTTCCGAATCCAAAACCTGGATCAATAATAACATCATTTATACCAAAACTTCTTGCTTTGGAAATTTGCTCAGAGAAATAATATAATACTTCTTGAGTTACATTGTTATAAGTAGGGTTTAGTTGCATATTTTGAGGAGTCCCTTTCATATGCATCATGATATAGGGTACTTGTAATTCTGCTACTGTAGCAAGCATATTATCATCCATACTTCCGCTTGAAATATCATTAACAATAGAAGCACCTTCGTTAATACATGCTTTAGCTACACTAGCTCTAAAAGTATCTATAGAAATGATAGTGCATGGAAATTCAGAAATAATTTTTTTGACGATAGGAACAATACGTTGTAATTCTTCTTTTTCAGAAATATGTTTGGCCCCTGGTCGTGAACTGTAAGCACCAATATCTATAAAAGTTGCTCCATCTTCTAGCATTTTTTGAGTCTGGTCTAAAATGCTTTTTTCATCATTGTATTTACCACCATCATAAAAAGAGTCAGGTGTTAAATTTAAAATCCCCATTACTTTAGGAGATTCAAGGTTGATTAAGTTTCCATTACAGTTTATGGTCATGATGAAACTACTGTTTATAAGGCTTAAAAAGCGGTTGGTACATTAATTGTCTTGAGCTGTTGTAAATCAGCAAAAAATCAACGAAATTTACGGAAAATATATATAGCATCAATGCAAAAGACAGCTAAACAATACGATAATGTGGTACAGGTTTGTAGAAGCTTGTTTATCAATAAAATGAAAGATTACGGTAGTGCTTGGAGAATTTTAAGATTACCATCTCTAACCGATCAAATATTTATAAAAGCGCAACGTATTAGAGGGCTACAAGAAAACGAGGTAAGAAAAGTTGATGAAGGAGAAACAGCAGAGTTTATAGGAATTATAAATTACTCATTAATGGCTTTAGTGCAATTAGAAAAAGGAGTAGTAGAGCAACCTGATTTAAGTATAGAAGAAGCAATTGAGTTGTACGATGAAAAAATTCAGCTTACAAAAGAATTAATGGAGGCTAAAAATCATGATTATGGTGAGGCTTGGCGTGAAATGCGTATTAGTTCTTTAACCGATTTGATTTTGCAAAAATTATTGCGTGTTAAACAAATAGAAGATAATAAAGGAAAAACACTAGTAAGTGAAGGAATTGATGCTAATTATCAAGACATGATTAACTATTCTATTTTTGCATTAATTTTAATAGAAGAGCAAAATAGTTAATGCTTATAGAATTTAAAAAGCTCTAATGATAAAGGTCAAATACAAAAAAAAGAAGTTGATTTATAAATTAATTTTTGGAGTTATTTGGTTATTTATTGGAGTATTTACATTACTAGAAAAAAATGAAATTTATTGGACCGATTATGGTTTTATAATTCTATCTGTAGTGTATTTGATTAGTTACTTCTTTCAATTAGAGGAACAGTATCTCACTATAGATAATGAATTTATATGTCTAAATGATTCACAGGACAAAAAGTTTTATTTAGGTGATATAACTTCAATTGAAAAGCAAGCTGATGAATATATTTTAAAAACGAATGAAAAAGTAATGATTTTAAATATAGACCTTATTGATGCTGACTCGTTGGAAAAAATAGACAAAGAATTAGAAAAAATACAATTAAAGAACCTTAATACTAAAGTATGAAAAACATTATACTAACTATATCGAGATTACTAGTTGGAAGTTTATTAATCGTTTCTGGAATTATAAAAGCCAATGATGCCTTAGGTTTTTCATATAAACTAGACGAATATTTTACTGAAGGCATATTAGGAATGGAGTTCTTGCGAAGTTACACCTTAGTTATAGCTGCTTCTATTTGTATTTTTGAAGTGGTGTTAGGAATAGCTTTGATTTTTGGATTAAAAGCAAAGCTTACAACAGCACTTAACTTATTAATGATGTTGTTTTTTACTTTTTTAACCTTTTATTCGGCTTATTTTAATAAAGTAAAAGACTGTGGCTGTTTTGGCGATGCTTTAAAACTAACTCCATGGGAGTCATTTTGGAAGGATGCTATATTACTAGTGTTTTCGTTGATATTATTTGCTTTTAGAAAGCAAATATTTCCAAATAAAAAATCAGAGGACTTTAAATATATGTTACCGTCAATAATTTTAATAGCATTATTTGCTGTTGGGGTAATAGGTTGGTGGTTTCCAGTAATTTTTTCAATAATAGTTTTTGCTTTAATGTTTGTTATTAAACGATTCGATAAAAATCAGTGGAGACAGTTAGCACTGCCTATAATTGCGACAACAGTTTTTACTGTGTATTGTTATCAGCATTTACCAATTAAAGATTTCAGACCTTATAAAGTAAACGCTAGTATAATAGAAGGGATGAAAGTTCCAGAAGATGCTTTACCAGAATTGGTAGAATATAAATGGAAGTTCAATGTAAACGGTAAAGAAGAAATTTTTACAACCAATGGAAGTTACCCAACTGTAGAAGGTGGTACTTATGTAGGTGTAGAAACGGAAACGATTCGAGAAGGTGTAGACCCACCTATACATGATTTTACTATTGAAAGTGAAACAGATGATACCGAATTATTTTTGTCTAAAGACAATGTTTTAGGAGTGGTAGCATATGACTTTTCTAAATCGAGTGATGAAGGATTTAAAGTAGTAAAAGAAAAAACAGATGAAGCTATTAAAAAAGGATTTACTGTAATAGGTTTAACAGGAGAATCGCCAGATGCTTACCAGGCTATAAAAGATAAGTATAACTTAAACTTTGATTTTTATTTCTGCGATCCAACAACTTTAAAAACGGTTATTAGATCTAATCCAGGTGTCTTTGAAATGGATAAAGCAGTTATTCAGCAAAAAGTTCATTGGAAAGATATTGAAGATTTAAAATTATAAAATAGTTGTATTGGAATAATAATTGTAATCAATAAGACCAATTAACTTGCTAACGAAAATGCTTATGAAAAATATAATTACAATTTTAGTTTTATTGATTACTTGTATATCAACGGCTCAAAAGAAAAAAGATCTTTGGTTAAAAGATTATGTAGTAAAAGAAAAGCCTAAAGTTCCAATACAAGAAGTAACACCATTTGTTGGAGAAGATCAGTTTGTTATAACGTATTCTGCTGGAGATTTTAACGGAGATACTTTAACAGATGTAATAGCTGTTCTGGGTGATAAGAAAGAAGTTGATAAGCAAAGAAAGGATTCAAACAAAGAAGAAGAAATTAGACGACCGTTATTAATTTTAAAAAGAAATGATCAAGGTGTTTTAGAGCTTATGCATAAAAACGATTCTGTAGTATATTGTTATATGTGTGGTTCAGCAAACGGAAGTCCGTTAACTTCAATTTTATTTACAGGTAATACATTTGCAGTTCAGCATGAAGCAGGAAAGTCGAATAGATGGACTCGTTTGATTACTTTTGAATTTGATAGAGAAAAAGAAGTTTGGCTGTTAAAGAAAGATGCTACATCTAAATACAACATTATGAATAGAAAAGGTTTTGAATCAGAAGTAAAAACTCAAGATGATTTTGGTTTTATACAGTTTGTAAATGTAGATGTGTATGAAGATGATTTAATAAAGAAGAGAAGTAAGAAGAACGATAGGATAGAAAAAGTTAATGTTAAACTTACTACAGATTAATTCCAAGTATTCATTTGATTAGATATTTACTAAATAAATTAGGATATGCCGTATTGACTCTTTTTGGAGTAATTACGGTTATTTTCTTTTTGTTTAATATACTCCCCGGAGATCCTGCAAAAATGATGTTAGGGCAAAATGAGGATAGTGAGCAAATAGCAATTATTAAAAAGAAATATGGGTTCGATCAACCTTTAATTAAACAATATGGTTACTACCTTAATGATTTGTCTCCGCTGTCTATTCATGTTTCAGAAGGGTATACAAGTTTAGCTACTAATAAATATTCCGCACAGAGCTTGTTTACAATAGGAGGAACTACAGTAGCTCTAAAAAAGCCTTATTTAAGAGAATCTTTTCAAAAATCAGGTAAATCAGTCGGGCAAATTATTTCAGAAACTTTGCCTAATACTTTTGTGTTGGCATTTGCAGCAATCATAATTGCTTTATTGTTAGGTATTGTTTTGGGAGTTTTTTCAGCTTTGTATAAAGATACTTGGGTAGATAAATTAATACAGGTATTGAGTACTTTAGGTATGAGTGTGCCTTCTTTTTTTAGTGCCATTATATTTGCTTGGCTATTTGGTTATGTATTGCATAAATATACCAACTTAGAAATGACAGGTAACCTATACGAGCTAGATGATTTTGGTGAAAAAATAGAATTAAAGCTTAAAAACTTAATCTTACCAGCTGTTGTGCTAGGAATTCGTCCGTTAGCAGTAGTAATACAATTAATGCGTAATTCTTTATTAGAAGTTTTTAATCAAGATTATATACGTACAGCTAGGGCAAAAGGATTATCAGAGTTTCAAATAATTAAAAATCATGCTATTAAAAATGCAATGAATCCTGTAGTAACTGCTATATCTGGTTGGTTTGCGTCTATGTTGGCGGGAGCAGTTTTTGTTGAATATATTTTTAATTGGAACGGATTAGGAAAAGAAATAGTAGATGCTCTTAATAATTTAGATTTACCAGTAATTATGGGGTCAGTAATTATCATAGCAACCATGTTTGTAATGATTAATATTTTAGTCGACTTAATTTACGGATGGTTAGATCCAAAGATAAGAATAAGCTAAGATGAGTGGAGAAACTAATTTATCTAAGCTAATTAAGCATATGACTCCTAAACTCAATGAGGGAGAATATGTTTTTTGCACCCTAACTTCTTTAGATAGAATAAGTAGAAATGATACCATTTGCGAGTTTAAAGAAGAAGAAGGTGTAACTGTAATTATAGAGAAATCTAAAGCAGATAAATTAAAGTTAAGCTATGAGTATATAGCTTCATGGATTAGTTTAGAGATACACTCTTCTTTAGACGCCGTAGGATTAACAGCAGCATTTTCTAATGCTTTAGCCAAGTATGATATTAGTTGTAATGTAATAGCTGGTTATTATCACGATCATATTTTTGTACATAAAAACGATGCGGAGAAGGCTGTTGAGGTTTTAAAGAAATTGTCTAATAAAGCTTAATATGGACTATCAGTTTAAAATAAGTCATGTGTTTTTGGTGGTTTTTTTAGTTGTTGCTATAATTACTTTTTTTATAACTGTAATTCATAAAATGACATTAAAAGAACTAACTAAGAATGACAAGTTTAAAAGTGGCTCATGGCATGGTGGAATATTTTTTGCAAATCCAGTTTTATTTATTGATGAAGTAAATGACAATGAAATTAATCAAGTAATAATAAAACATAACAAGGCCGTTAAATACATGTATATAAATGTGATCAATTTATTGGTATGTATTATATTAATGATAACTAAATAATTTAAAAATGAAAAATATCCTAAAAAAAGTACTAGTAATAGTTTTTATAGCAATGGTTAGTTGTTCTAATACAGAACCAAAAGAAAACTTTCCTAAAGAAGCTTTAGCCGATACATTATTGGCTTTAGATGGAACTAAAACTACATTAGAAAATGTATTAAATAAATACAAAGGAAAAACAATTGTAATAGATATTTGGGCTTCTTGGTGTGGAGATTGTATCAAAGGTTTACCTTTAGTTAATGCCTTACAGCAGCAAACTAAAGATTCTGAAACGGTTTATGTGTTTTTGTCACTAGATAAGAAGCAAGCTAATTGGAAAAATGCTATAGAAAAAAGAAAAATAGAAGGAGATCATTATTTTATTCCATCTGGTTGGGAAGGGCCTATAGGTAAGTCGGTAGACTTAGATTGGATTCCAAGGTATATGGTAGTAGGTAAAGATGGGAAAATTAAATTATACAAAGCTGTTAAAGCTAATGATAAAAAGATTCTAGAAACCGTTAAGTCAGACCAGTAATAACAGTTATATTTGCAAAATAATAAGACAACTAACATGAGAAAAAATATAGTAGCTGGAAACTGGAAAATGAACACCAACCTTAAAGAGGCTAAAAAGCTAGTTAAGGGAGTTAGAAAAGGAATTAAAAAATTAGAGTTAGATTCAACTAGAGTTATCATAGCTCCCCCATTTGTTAATTTACCTACTGCAATTAAAAGAGCCAAAAAATCTAAAGTAGAGGTGGCTGCACAGAATATGCATCAAGCTACTTCTGGTGCATTTACAGGAGAAGTTTCTGGAGAAATGCTTAAAGGTATAGGGGTTCAAACGGTAATTCTTGGTCATAGTGAACGTAGAGCTTATTTTGGTGAAAAAGATGCGGTTTTAAAAGAGAAAGTTGATAGCGCTTTAACTCAAGAGTTAGAAGTTATTTTTTGCTTTGGAGAAGAGTTGAAAGACAGACAAGCAGACAAGCATTTTAAAGTGGTAGAAGATCAATTAAAAAAGGCTTTATTTCATTTAGAAGCTAATAGCTATAAGAATATTATTTTAGCTTATGAACCAGTTTGGGCAATTGGAACAGGAGAAACGGCTAGTCCTGAACAAGCACAAGAAATACACGCACATGTTAGAACTTTATTGGCTAAGAAATACGATGAGGAATTAGCAGAAAGTGTTTCTATATTATATGGAGGTAGCGTAAAACCAGCTAACGCAAAAGAATTATTTGCAAATAAAGATGTAGATGGAGGCTTAATAGGTGGAGCAGCTTTAAAAGCAGAAGATTTTATAGCAATTATTAAATCTATTTAAGATTACAGAATATATAATATAAAAAAGAGGAGTTTTAAAACTCCTCTTTTTTATATTCCAATTTCTACTTGGAAGCGTACATACCAATTAGATTGGTCGTTATTATTTAAATAATCTAATTGTGTATTGGTAACTTCAGCCTGAAGCTTTAAAGCATGTTCCCAAATATATTTACTGACTCCTAAACTAAGTTGATTGGTAGTAGGATGTAAGTTTTCAATATCTGAATGTGGTTGCTGATAAGAGTATCTTCCTACAACTTCGTAATTGGTAGGAAATAAATAACTCAATTGAGCATCTGTTCCCATTCCTTTAAACACATATGTTGTTTCGGTATTATCATCCGGATTAACACTTATTGGGTCATTGTTCATTCTAGACAAATAAGCTGCCTGAAAAGACCATCCTTGGTATTTAAACATAGCATCTAAAAGTAAAGAGCTAATATTCTTCTGGTCAAATAATAAAGTTCCAACTGTGCCTCGAGTTCTTCTGGCTTTTTCATTAAAATGATAGGCTCCAGAAAGCATTAGTTTTGGTTTTTGTTCTCGAGTAATATCTCCTTCAAACAAACTCCCATTACCTTCAAAAGCTCCAAAAGGAAATAATTCTACTTTACCAGTATACGCTAAACCATTATCAGATTCTTGAGTCCAATTTCTTCCTTCACCAGTACTAATAGCAGTTTTAATGTTATAAGAGAATTGATTAGTTTTTTCATTTAAATAATAGGTGTGTAAACCAAAATCACGATCTATATTAAACATAGCATTATTAATACTTCTGTCTGTTAATTGTAAAGCTCCAGATGAATTAATACGCTGTCTATTTCCTGGTAATTTAGTTTGACCAAAACCAATATTCCAGTTTTTATCAGGGCGATAAAAAACAATGGCATCTCTAATAATATTAATGCGCTCTTCTTTATTACCAGAAGCAACATCTCGTTCTGAAAACGATAGTTGTATAGCGTAAACTATTTCAGGCATTCCTACATAACCATCAAAACGAAGTCGTAATCTTCTTATAGCAGCTTCATAAGCAGCATCTTTGTCTTCATCTTTTAGGTAGCTAATTCTGTTTTGCATTCTAAATCGAATATTAAACTGAAATAAACTGTCTGGAGAGGTAAGACCAACTCCTTTACCGTAATTGTAATAGGGGAGAGCTGTTAGTTTAATATTATTTCCATCTTCCTGAGAGAAGCTAAAAGAGAAAAATAACAAACAGAAAATAAATAAAAAGTATTTGAAATTCATTTTATGATAGTTTAACCGTACAAAAATAATCTAGACTAAGTAATTTGCTGTATTTTTGTCAAAAAAAAAGAATCAATGAGTACTCCCGTATATATAGGTTATTATTTTAATGTAACGCCAAAAGAGCCAGCTTCAGAAATTTTAACAGCTGAGCTAGGTTTTGCTGGTTTTGAAAGTTTTGTTGACACAGAAAATGGAGTAACCGCTTATATTCAGAAACCAGATTGGAACGAAAATATTCTAGAGGATATATTAATTCTTAAAAACGAAGATTTTTCTATTGAATATACATATGAAGAGATAGAACAAGTAAATTGGAATGAAGAGTGGGAAAAGAATTTTGAAGCTATTGTAGTAGATGGCAAATGTACGGTTCGTGCCCCTTTTCATGAAAAACCAAATACACAATACGATATTATTATAGAGCCCAAAATGAGTTTTGGTACAGGTCATCATGAAACTACACATATGATGATTCAGCATATCTTACAGTTAGACCTAGAGGGTAAATCGGTTCTAGATATGGGATGCGGAACCGGAGTTTTAGCAATTTTGGCAGAAATGAAAGGAGCTACTCAATTAGATGCCATAGATATAGATAATTGGTGTTATATAAATACATTAGAAAATATAGATCGAAATAATAGAAAATATATTTCTGCCCATGAAGGAGACGTTAAGTTGTTAGAAGAAAAAAAGTATGATGTGATTATTGCCAATATTAATAGGAATATTTTATTAAACGATATGGCTCAATACGCTACATGCTTAAATAAGAACGGAACCTTATTATTAAGCGGATTTTATTCAGACGATATTCCATTAATTACCGATAGCTGCAATGCTTTAGGATTAAAATTTGTTGAAAATTTTGAAAAAAATAACTGGGTAGCTGTAAAATTTGTAAATTAGTGTTAAGAATCAGAAGATTATGAGTTTTCAAGAAGAAGTATTAGAAGAAATATCTGTAAAGGAGTCTGTAAAAGAAAGTAATCAAATAGTATTGTATAATGATGATGTTAATACTTTTGATCATGTTATAGAAACATTAGTTTATGCATGTGAGCATACACCAATACAAGCAGAGCAGTGCTCTTTAATTGTGCATTATAACGGTAAGTGTACTGTTAAGACAGGAGACTTAAAAGATTTAAAGCCTAGATGCTCTAAATTATTAGAAGCAGGTTTAAGTGCAGAAATAATATAATTCTTATAAAAGAATTATCGATAAAAATTAAAAAGCTATATCATTTTAAACGATATAGCTTTTTGGGTTATAAAGGGGTTAAATATATAATTTGATTAACACATAAAGGTTTTATATATTACGTAAACAGCCATTATTAACAAAAACACACCAAATCCTTTTTTTAATTTTTGTGCGGTAATATGTTTAGATAAGGAAACACCAATTAAAATACCTATTATAGAAAGTAAAGTAAAGGGTAATAAAAAGGCCCAATCAATTTCCATAGTAAAAACATCACCTAAAAAGAAACCAACTAGAGATTTTATGGTAATAATAAGAAGGGAGGTTCCTACAGCTTCTTTCATAGGAAGTTTGCCTAATATTACCAAAGCAGGAATAATTAAAAAACCACCACCTGCTCCTACTAAACCAGTAATAAAGCCTACTACCAAACCTTCAATTAAAATAAGAGGGTAATTGGTAATTTTACCTGCTTGGGTATAACATTTCGTTTTTTTAGAATACATAGAAAATCCAGCTAAAATCATAATTACAGCAAAAAATAGCATAATAGCATCTTCTTTACTAAGGTTAAAAATGGTTTCAGGCAGGTTAGGAACTAAATACCTTCTTGTAAGTGTCACTCCAATTACAGCTGGAATTCCAAATACAATAGCGTAATTGTAATTAACTAATTTTTTTTGAACATTCTTATAAGACCCAACCAGTGCAGAAGTTCCAACCACAAATAAAGAATAAGCAGTAGCGGTAATTGGGTTTAAATGTAATATATACACTAACACAGGAACGGTTAGTATAGAACCACCGCCACCTATAAGACCTAAAACAAGCCCTATAAAAAGTGCACAACTATATGCTAATACTTCGGTTAAATCCATGTAATAAAAAACTTCGTTATGCATAATAACGAAGCGCTAAGTTTTCTTTGGTTAATACAAAGATAAGTTATTACTACTATAGTATATTTATAGGATTTGTGTGTATAAGGTGTAAAAAAGATTTGAAAGCTTAACTAAGTGATAGTTGGTCGGTAAATATTTGCCCTAAAAAACTTAAAATAGACTATATGATAGTTAAATCTAATGTTTATAATAAAAGAAAATTATCTTTGATTCTCTGGCTAATCTGAAATATTTTCTAGTTTAATAGGATTTGTTTTTGTGTTAATTTTTTGATTTATAGGTGTTTGTGTTGATGTAATAAATTAATATTAACAAATGTTTGTTTTTTGTTTTTTTAAACATTTATTTTGCTTTAGAATAAGATTTAATCTTTCAATAAAGAAAGAAAATACATTCAAAATTCTAGTCAAGAGAAACTGTGACTAGGAGAAGCGAAGCTATGTAAAAGACAAAGCTTTAATATTTAATGATTCATCTACTTAAAAAAAGAGTTTGTTTTAAACTAGCATCTTTATGTTTGTTGATGTAAAATAAAACAATAACTTCTTTAAGTTTAGATCGTTTTATCCCCCCAAAAAAAATAAAATAGTAATGCTCTTAGGTGACTAAGAGGAGCGAAGCTATGTCGAGAGTTTAATTGTAAGAAAAAAACTATAATAATTAACAATTTATTTACTTAAAGAAAAGTTTGTTTTAAACTAGCATCTTTATGTTTACCGATGTAAAATAAAGCAAAATAACCTATAAGTTTAGATTGTTTTATTCCCCCCTAAAAAAATAAAATAGAAATACTCTTAAGTGACTAAGAGAAGCGAAGCTATGTTAAAAAACTAACCAATATAAATATTTACACTTAATTAAATGAGAAAATCCCAATCGCAGGGGTGGCATGTATTGTATGTCAAATCCCGCCATGAAAAGAAAGTTTATGAAAAGCTTTTGGAGAATAATTTAGAAGCTTACTTACCTTTAGTTTTAACCGAAAGAAAATGGAGTGATAGAGTTAAAAAAGTTTTAATGCCCCTTATTAAATCTTATGTATTTGTAAACATAAATACAGCAATGGATTTTTATAAAGCACTATCTGTTAGTGGGGTATGTTCTTATATTAGTTTTGGTAATGATTATGCTATTGTAAAAGATGAAGAAATAGAAAAACTTAAATTCCTTATTGAAGTAGAAGGAATTAGTGAAATCTCTATTAAAGAAGAAACACTATGCCTGGGAGAACATAGGGTTATTTCTAGTGGTCCATTAGCTGGATTAGAATGCGAGGTTCTTCAAATTAAGAACAAAAGTATGGTAACAGTTCGCCTAGGAGCGTTAAAACAAAATGTTGTTGCTACTGTACCTAGTGAATATCTTTCTGAGTTCTCAAAAGCCATGTGAGTCTAAAACTATCTTCACGTAGATTAAATTATAAAGTTCTTTTTAAAATATATTACCAATGTTACAAATTGAGGAAAAGTTTAACCTTACCAAGCAATTATTTGTAGGAAATAATATTCCGTTTGGACAAAGTGCACTTATTTGGAATAATAATGAGTTCACTAGAGATGAATTATTTGAAAACATAATTAAGACCGCAGATTATTTATTGAAATCTGGGTTAAAGCAAGACGAAAGAATCATATTACTATTAAATGATACTCCAGCTATATATGAGTTTTTTTTAGGAGCTATTGCAATAGGAGCTATACCAGTTCTAATAAATCCTAAAACTAAATTAGAAGATCTTAGTTATATATTAAATGATAGTGAAGCCACTTCAGTTGTTTCTGAGATCAGACCTTTAAAAGAAATTGAAGAAATATTTAATTGTTCACTTTTTCTTAAGTCTAGAAATAACATAATTATTCAAGATAAATATGTTAGCAATCAAGAGATTATAAGAAAGAACAAAGAATATTTTTATCCAAGATTTAGTAAAACTGTTTTTATAGAAGAGGAAGATCTAGAAATGACCTTTGTCGTTAAGAGTAAAGATGAGCCAGCGTTCTGGCAATATACTTCTGGAACAACAGGAAAACCAAAAGCTGTTGTTCACTCTCAAATGTCTATGTTAAGCAATACAATAAACTTTGCACAAGAGACATTAAAAATAACTAGTAAAGATAGAGTGTATTCAATACCCAAAATGTTCTTTGGTTATGGGTTAGGGAATAGTTTATTCTTCCCAATATGGACTGGTGCTACTGTAATTATAGATGATCACTGGCCAAGTATGGACAGAATTACAAATATTATAGAGAAATATAAACCTACTGTATTTTTTGCTGTTCCTAAGATTTATGGAGCTTTACTAAAGTACGAAAAAGAAGTTAACTATGGCGGTGTTAGAATATTCTATTCTGCAGGTTCTAATTTAAATGCTACAGTAAATAATAAGTGGAAAGAAGCAACAGGGAAATATGTTACTCAAGGAATAGGTTGTACAGAAATAGGACACGTTTATATATCTACAATTCCAACAAAAGAAAATATTAATGCTACAGGGGTTCCTGTTCAGGGATTCAATGTAAAATTGGTAAAAGAAGAAGGAGAAGAACATGGAGAACTATATATACAACCGTCATATAAGTTACTAGGATATCATGGTGTTAAAAACCAAAATAAATTTATAGAAGATAATTGGTATAAAACAAGTGATAATTTTTCTCAAGATAAAGAGGGGGATTTTATTTTTTCTTCTAGAGTAGACGATATGTTTAAAATAAACGGAAGAATGGTTGTTCCTAGTGTCATAGAAAATTATGTTCTAGAAAACTATGCTGTAAACGAAGCTGTGTTCGTTGCTATTGAAGATAAAAAAATGTCTGATGTTAGCTCTTACTTATGTATTACATTATTAGATAATACAACTAATGCTTCTGTTTTAAAAGGTGACTTAGAAAGAAAACTTTCTGAAAAATTCCCAAGTTATATGTGTCCAAAACAAGTAGTTGTTTTTGATGGTTTTCAATACAATTCTAATGGGAAGATTATCAAAAAGAATATTATAGAACAGTTAAAAGAACCTGTCTTACTTTAATTATCCCCTTTGAATTCAGAGAATAAAATTCTGAGTATCTATCCATAAAAATTATACCAATGAAAATTATAAATGCAATAACGCACTTTCCTAAGGAACGTGCCAAGGTAAATACTAACCAAGAATTACCATTAGATGACAATAGACCTCGTTTTTCTTCAGAAGACCTTGTTTTAGATGCAACGTTACCAGTATGTAAACAATTATTAGAAGAAGTTAATTTTAATCCGTTAGAAATAGATTTAATATTAAATATCACTCTAACTCCAGATAGATTGTTTCAAGACAAAACAATAGGAGTGCCTAGAGTTGCCCATCCTATTCACTATTTAATTAAAGCAGAAAATGCATTTGTTATAGATATTCATGAAAGTGATTGGAATACAGCTTTTACTATTGCTAAAGCATTTATGGTAGATCAAAATAGAAAGAATGTATTAATTATTAGAACAGAGTTTTTACATTCATCTGTGCATCCAGATTATAAAAGCGGGTTCAATATACCAGATGGTATAGCCCTTATTTTAGCGGAGCAAGATAATGATGAAATTGCTATTGATTATAAAGACCTTGAGACCAAAGATGTTTTTTGTAGATATGATATGCTTCCAAAAGGAGGAGAATTAGCCGAAGAACAATTTAGATCTAAATTAACCTGGAAAGCAGACGAGAAATACGTAGAAGATCTTAATAAAACAGGACAAGAGTTTCTTAATCAGATGCTAGAAAAGAATAAAGAAGTAGACGGAGTAGTATTTGAATCTTGGTTCCCTAAACATGATATTACATGTGAGGATTCAGAAAAGGTCTTTAAAAGCATTCAAAAAGAAGATACGTTTAAATCATTAGGAGCATTTAGTTTACCTCACTATTTAAGAGAATTAAAAGAAAATAAGGAAGTCTCTACTATTTGCAGTATTAGTTATAGTCCTTTCATAAATAGATATAGCGGAACAGTATTATCTGTTTAATTCTTACAAATCATTTTGTCTTTACATCTTTTTCAAAGAGCACTTTAAATTAATTATGGAAAATACCACTATAAAAAGTTTGGCAATTAAAATGCCTAAGAATTCTATTGCCAATGATCAACCTCCATATTCAGAAATAGAAGTTATTTCTAATACATGGTTTAGGTTTTGGGGGGTTGATAGTAGGCATATTATTGATAGAGAATCTGGAGAAACAGCTATAGATCTAGCATTAGACGCAAGCAAAAAAGCTATTGAATTAGCTGGTATTACACCTCAAGATGTAGATTTAATCTTATGTAACTCTACATGTTTTGATGGTTGGTCTGAAGATTTTACAAAAGTTTACCCTAGACTATCTCAAGAGATTAAAAGAAAATTAAGTTGTACTAAAGCAGTTGTTTTAGATGTAGATCAAGAGTGTTTAACATTTCTTGTTTCTATGCAAATGGCTAACGGATATTTAAAGACAGGTGGGTTTAAAAATGTCTTAGTGTGCGCTTCAGAGTACATTTCTAGCATACTAGATTTTACAGATAAATCATCTACAATTTTTGCAGACGGAGCAGTAGCAGCAATTCTTAATAAAGGAGAAGGAAAGTCTGGTTTATTATCATCTGCTTTTAAAACCAATGCAGAAGTTTACGATTTAGCTGTAGCTCAATGGAGAAACCCATGGTATCCAAAAAACGGAGAAGTAAAGCCAAAAGATTATAATCTATACTTCACTATAGAAGAAGATACTCAAGCTAAAATGCAAAAGTTTATTCCAATAATGGTTCCTGAAATGATCAAAGAGGCATTAGGAAAAATAAACATGTCTACAGAAGATGTTGACTTCTACATCTTTCACCAAACATCTAAGACTATGGTAGACATTTGGGCAAATGCTGTAGATATAGATTACGATAAATACATTTTAACGGTTCAGAATTACGGATGTTTAGCATCGGCATCTACTCCTGTCACACTATATGAAGCAATAAAGCAAGGAAGGGTTAAAGAAGGAGATACTGTAGTAATTGCTGGCGCTGCAATAGGATGGGGATTCGGAGCACAAGTTTGGAAAATAGGAGAACAAATTAAAATTAACTAAATAAAAATTGAAATCATGGAAAATTTATTAAAGGAGATCGCTGAAATTATTGCACCAATCGCTGAATGTGAGGTAGCAGACGTTACACCAGACGTTGATTTACCAAATGCATTAGAGATTGATTCGCTTAGAGGATTAGAAATTATGGTAATGATCGAAAGAAAGTACAAAGTAAAACTTTCTGAAGAGAGATTACCAGAAATGACTACTCCTAGAAGTATTGCTAATATGATTACAGAACAGTTAGAACCTGTAAGCTAAGACCAATTAATAATAAATTAGAATGATCAGTAAAGAAGTAGTCGTAAAAACAAAAGAGGTCGACGAACTTATTATTGGTGCTGGTTTAACTGGATTGATATATGGTATAACCCTCTTGGAGAAAAAGAAAAATGTGGCTTTAGTAGAAGGACATATTTATCCTGGAGGGTATGCTACCAGTTTTGTGCGCAATAAAAGAAAATATAGATTTGATTGCAGCCAACACAAAATAACAGGTCTAAGCGAAAATGGTAATCTTAGAGATGTGTTTAAAAGAATAGATCTTTGGGATAAGCTAGATTTTAAATATTTCGATGAGTTATTTTCAATCCATGTACAAGGAGAGTATTATCACATACCTGGTAATATAACAGACATCGAAAAATACCTTAATGAAAAATTCCCTAATGAAAAGGAAGGATTAGATAAGTTCTTTCATGATATCAATACTATTGGTTATCAAAATTATATGTTTGCTAGAATGTTGTTGGGTGAATATCAGCTAAATAGAGATTTACTTCCAGAAACAAGGCAGTTACAAAAATTAACAGCAAAGCAATACTTCCAATCATATTTTAATGACGATCGCCTTATAGAAGTATTAAGTGCTACCGCAATGTACTTAGGGACTCATGCTAATGAAGCTAACGCTGTCTACTTTTTACATTATTTATATACAGCTTTTGGAACAAGATCTGGTTATGTTTTAGGAACAGCGCAATCATTATCTAACTTTCTTCTTAAAGAATTTAAAGACCGTGGAGGCTATGTCTCATTAAAAGATACAGTTCATGGTATTGATTTAGATGAACAAGGAGATATAGCTCAAGTAAATAGTAAAAAACATAGCTTCATTACTAAAACAGTAACAGCCACTTGCTCTCCTAATAATGTAATGAATATGCTGCCAAGTTTTAAAGGGAAGGAAGTTTTTGAAAATAAACTTCAAGACCTAGAGTTTGGTTGGGGACATTTTTGTGTTTACATCATTACAGATGTAGATCCTGAAGAGTTAGGATTTACTCAAGAAGAGTACATTTTTGTTAGTGATGAAGGAGATTTATTAACTCCTGAAGAAAAAGAATCAGATGTAAGATATGATCGCTTAAGTTTAAGTGTAACTAATTACCATAAGATGGATCCAGAATGTGGTAAAACAGTTCAGTTAATTGTCTTAGATCATAAGAGTGACTGGTTTGAATTAGAGGAGGAAGATTATTTGTTAAGAAAAGAGCAAATTCAAGAACAAATAATTAAAAGAGCTTATAAATACTTCCCAAAATTAGAAGGGCATATTGTTTATAAAGAAAGCTCTACACCTAGAACAAATAAGAAGTACACAAATTCACCGGGAGGTTCTGCTTTCGGATATAAAATTTCACCAAATGATAACATGAGGTTTTTATCTAAATCTCCAGTAAAGGGACTAAAGTTTGCAGGAACTTGGACTTCTGGAGCAGGATATGAAGCTGCAATGTGTCAAGGTTTTATGCATGCCAAATTAAGTTTAAAAAACATGAATTAAAATGAAAGAACTTGTATTATCAGAAAGTGCAGATAAGTTTATTAAAAGGTTGAGTAAACTATCTGAAAAAAAGCAAATGAACTTAACAACTAGCCATCCTTGGGATGAGCCATATAATGAAAAGGCTTGGCTTAAAAGAAAAGAGAATTTATCGATTTACGGAACTAAATATTATGATTTAGCAACAGAAGAGGAATTAATTCGATTGGCAAAATATGAAACCGGAGGTTGGTGGGCAGCTTTCATTACATTCGAGAACTTAGTTACCGAATATTATATGAAATTAATAAACCATCAAGCTTTAGCTCAGTTCCCAACTGTAGTAGAGTACATGCATCATTTCTGCAAAGAAGAAATTGTACACTCTATGGTATTCAGAAAAGCTATGGAGCACTTTAAAATAGAACCTGCCGAGGTAAGTGAGTTTATTAAAGACTTCTATCAAGATAATGCTTCAATGGAAGAGTTTCCATTAAAAGCAATCTATCTTACTATTATTATAGAATGGTTTGCAGAGAACAATGCAATGTTAGACTTACAAAATGATTTTGTGTCTCCTTTGGCTTGTGCAGTTGCAATAGAACATAATAAAGAAGAAACTAGACATATTGCTTGGGGTAAAAGAATGGTATCAGAATTATGCCATCAAGTGCCAGGGTTTATGCAAGAAGCTAGAGAATTTACACCAGGATTTTTAAGAGGATTGGTAGATACCATATTTGGTAATATAGATATTCTAGAAAAAGTAAACTTTAGTAACCCAGCTTTTCAAGATATAGAAGAGTTTTTTGAGACCGTTTTATTCTCAGAAAATAAAAAGAGGATAGATAAAGAGATCATGACTCCAATTTTTGAATTCTTTGTAGAAATAGGAATCTATCATCCAGACTATAGAGCATATTGGGAAGAATCTAGGTTTGACTATATAATTGATGACATTTTAGAAAAACAAAAAGTAGCAACAGTGTAATATTATGAGCGCAACAACTTTTAAAAAATTAAATACAGTAGATGAAGTAATAGCATCTATGCCAGAACGTTTTAATCCACAAAACTGTCAAGATTTACAAGCAGTTTATCAATGGCAGTTAAGTGAACCAGACCGTTTTTTTCATGTAATAATAGATAATGGAACTTTTGAGATCATTGAAGGTAAGCATGAAAAACCAAACGTTACTGTAATCTGTAGTACAGATACTTATTTAAAGTTAGTTAACAAAGAATTAAAAGATATTATAGCCATTCTTACCAAGAAATTAATGGTAAAAGGAAGCATGTCTCTAGGTCAGAAATTAAGTAAAATATTTATTTAATATGAAGACTCATAATGTTGTCATAAAAGGTACAGGTTACTGTTTGCCAAATAATAATATAGATAACTTAGAGATAGTTTCTAGGTTAAATTCTACTGTAGAATTCATAGAGAATAGAACAGGGGTTTTAACTAGAAAGCATGTAGATACTAATCAAAGTTTATCAGATATAACAGTACCGGCAATGGCTAGTGCTTTAGCAGATGCAAATTTACAAGCATCTGATATAGATATGCTTATTGTAAATACGCTAAGTCCAGATCATCATGATCCGTCTCAAGCTTGTTTGTTACAGTCTAAGTTTAAGTTTAACCATATACCTGTTTTTGATATTAGAGCTCAATGTACTGGTTTAATTTATGGTTTAGATATAGCACAACAGTATATTCAATCTGGGAAGCATAAGAATATAATGATAGTTTGTGGAGAAGTACTTTCTAAGCGTATGGATTACTCAGACGATGGTCGTAATTTATCTATTCTTCTTGGAGACGGTGCAGGAGCTGTTATTGTTGGAAGAGAAGAAAAAGAAGATAATAAAGGTTTTAAGGATATCATTATCCAAGCAGATGGTGATTACTTTAAATTATTATGGACAGAAGGACCAGGAAGTGCAAATCCAGAGTTTACTCAAGGAACACCTTATTTTAGAATGAATGGAAAAGATATGTTTCAACATGCATTGTCTTCATTCGTTAAAATATCTAAAGACATATTAGAAAAACATAATCTCACTATAGATGATATTGATTTAGTGATTCCTCATCAACCAAATATGAGAATACTAGATAAAGTAATTGAAGAATTAAATTTACCTTTAGACAAAATAGTACTTAATGTAGAAGCCTTAGGTAATATGGCTTCAGGGTCTTTACCAGTTACTTTAGCAATGGCTAGAGAAGAAGGTAAACTTAAAGAAGGAGGTTTGTATTTAATTGTTGGATACGGATCTGGAGCTACTTGGGGAGCTGCATTATATCAAAATTAATGGCAAAGTTATATAACGTAGGGAGTTTTGATAATCCCGTTTATTTAATCGGAGAAAAAGGGAATTGGACATTAATTGAAGGAGGAATTAGTGCTCAATATCTAATGGTTAAAAACAGACTTTCTGCTATTGTAGATAATGTAAATGATATTAAGCATTGGATAATTCTTCATACACATTATGATCATTGCGGATTATTAGGTTATTTATACCCTAACTTACCAGAGGTTCAAGTATATGCAGGAGAAAAATCTTGTATTAACTTAAGTAAGGACAAGAGTATTCAAGTAATAGAAAGTCTTAATAGTAATGTTATTACTTTAAAAGATAATAAGAAAGAATTAGAGGGGTTGAAAACAATTGCGTTAAAAGAAATTCCTATTAGAACTTTAAAAGCTAATGAGAAAATAAAATGTGCAGCAGACTTAATCTTTAATGTCATTCCAACTCCAGGACATAGTGACTGTTCAATAGCATTATTTGAAGAGTATAGTGGTAGACTTTTTGCATCAGACGCTCTGGGAGAATATTTCTCGCCTAAAGAATGGTTTCCATTGGCATTCTCTAGTATTTCAGATTATTTAAATAGCATAGATCTGTTAAAATCTACAGAACCCAAAACTATTGCACTAGGACATAGTGAGTGCTTGTCTGGTATAATAGCTAAAGAAGCTTTTCATTACAGTACAGAAAGTACGCATAGAATTATAGAAGATGTACAGCAAAATCTAAAAAAGTTAGAAAAAGAAGCGGTTGTACAATTATTACATCAAAAATACGCATACAATAGTCAAGAGTTCGTTCCAGAGAATCTGCACTATCTAAGTATGAAAAGATTAGTAGACTTTATTACTAATTATTAGCAATTACTACAAAAGATTATACACATCCAGTAAAAGTTTAGAAGTATAAACAAGATAAAAGTTGTAAAAGCCAAAGAGGAAAATCTCTTTATGGTCTATAGCTTGTATTCATCTATTAAATCTTTTCTGGTTGACTAACTATTTTAAAATTAATTATATCATGAAAAATGACCTAACAAATAAATTATTTCTAATAACAGGAGGAAGTAAAGGAATAGGTAAAGCAATTGTAGAAAAGTTTTACGAATCTGGAGCAAAAGTTGCTTTTACATATAATAGCAATCAAGAATCTGCAGAAGAAATAATTTCGACTTTAGGAAATGACACTTCAAGAGTTAAGTGTTACAAACTAGATGTTAAAAATTACAATGAAATTGAGCAATTAATTCCTCAAATAGAGGAGGATATGGGTGAGATTTACGGTTTAGTAAATAACGCTGGAATTACTAAGGATGGGGCCTTTTTTAGAATGCAACCAGAAGACTGGAGTGATGTTATAGACACGAACCTAAACGGTGTTTTTAATATGACTAAGGCTTTTGGAAATAAGGTAATAAGAAGAGGAGAGGGGAAAATAATTAATATCTCTTCAGTATCAGGATTAAAAGGAAGTCAAGGTCAAGCAAACTATGCTAGCTCTAAGGCAGCCATTATTTCACTAACGAAAACTTTAGCTAGAGAATTCGCGTCGTTTGGAGTACAAGTTAACGCAGTTGCTCCAGGGTTTATAGCAACAGAAATGGTAGATGCGATGCCAGAACCTGCAAAGAAGAAAATCAATAGCATGGTTCCAATGAAGCGTATGGGAGAGTCTGAAGAAGTTGCAGAAGCAGTAGAGTTCTTAGCATCTCCATCTAGCAATTATATTACGGGTCATACTTTAGTTATAGACGGAGGATTGACAGCATAACTTACCTTATTTAAAATTCAATTTCAAATAAAAACATTATGAAAAGAGTAGTAATCACCGGTTTAGGTGTTGTTAGTCCAATAGGATCTAATATCCAAGAGTTTTGGAAAAACGTAAAAGAAAAAAATACAGGAATTCGTCCGTTAACTAAATTAGACAAAGACAGGTTTAAAGGAAACTCGTTATCTGCTGAGGTTATGGGTGAAGATGTTTTAACATGCGAGGAAGATGTGTCTCCTTATAGTAAGTCTGTAGAGTATGCTTATAAAGCGTCGCAAATGGCATTAAAAGATGCTGGACTTCCAGAGAAAATTGATTATCCAAATAGATATGGAATCATCTTAGGGACAACAAATGGTACAGAAGATATCGTTGAGCGTACAATAGACACGTACAATGTTCAAGATGAAGAAGAAGAACTTTCTGAAGATGCTAAAAATATGTTAGCATATTTTAGACCAATAGAAATGAGTTCTACAGTAGCAAAATTATGTAACCTAGGAGGTACAAACATGGTTATTCCTACTGCTTGTACGGCAGGAAATTATGCTTTCGGAACAGCTTTTTCAATGATCAAAGAAGGACGTTCTAAAGTAATGTTAGCTGGAGGATCAGATCCATTTACAAGATCTTGTTATACAATTTTCTATAGGCTGGGAGCTATGACAAAAGAAGAGATTAAACCTTTTGCTGAGGATAGAACAGGAATGGTTGTTGGAGAAGGAGCTGGAATTATGGTCTTAGAAGAATTAGAGCACGCTTTAGAAAGAGGAGCTAAGATCTATGGAGAAATTTCTGGTTATGGATTAAGTTGTGATGCTCATCACCCAACTGCACCAGACCCTGCTGGAAACGGAGCTGCTTTAGCTATGAAAAAAGCGTTGTCAAATAGTGGATTATCTATAGATGATATTAGCTATATCAGTGCTCATGGTACAGGAACTAAGGCTAATGATTCTCATGAGGTCAATGCAATGTATAAGGTCTTTGGAGAGAAATTAACTAATATTCCTATTCACAGTTTAAAATCAGTTATTGGACATTGTATGGGTGCTGCTAGTGCTTTTGAAGGAATTTCTGCGGTGTTATCACTACAAGAACAAATTATTCCAAGTACAAAGAATACTGAAAAAGTAGATGAGTCTTTCCCTATTTCTATAGACTTAAATAATAAGGAAGTAAAATCTGCCGAAGTAACCAATGTTATGAGTAACTCATTTGCTTTTGGAGGTAACATCTGTAGTTTAATTTTTAGTCAATATAACTAGTCATAATCAGAAAAAATGAATAACAAAGATATCGCAATAGTAGGATTAGGATATGTTTCTTCATTAGGAAGCGGAAAAGAAACATTTTATAATAAGGTAGATCAAAACCTACCTACAACAAAAATGGAAACTTATGATCCAGATGGTTTTCTAGGAAAGAGGGGGTTAAGATATTTTAGTAAGGCAACTAAAATGTATTGCAACCTGGCTTTTCAATGTATCAATCAAAATAAGGTTAAAAATGTTGTAGAGTTAAGTAAAGAAAGAGTAGGCCTTTATGACGGAACAGAATTATCTAATATAGAAGACGGTTTCGTTTTTGATCTAGTAGCTAAGCATGATGGGCCAGAATTAGTTAGCCCTATGAGTACTCCTAATACCATAGCCAATGCAGCAGCATCTCAAATGGCAATTCAATCAAAGATAACAGGTCCTAACTTTTCAATTAATGGAGGGACTTGTAGTGCTATTCAAGCAATAGATGTAGCATCTATGCACTTAAAAGACGGTGTTGTAGATTGTGCTATTGTATGTTCTACAGAAACAATTTCTAAATACCATGAAGCAATTAGAGAAGGTGAAAAGAGAAAAACAAAATTGCCTATAGCTAATGAATATGGAGCTTCAATTGCTTTAGAGAGAGTAGAAACTGCTTTAGAAAATGGTCAAGAAATTTATGGTGTTATAGCTGGAGTAATTTCTGGTCAAACATATAAAGATCAGTCTAGAGAGAATTTAATGGCAACATTAATTCAAGAGTTATTAAACAACAATCAATTCACTGTTGAAGATATAGACATGATTATGGTTGGTTCTGGAGCTCACAATATTAGTGGGACAACACTATCTTCAGAAATAGCTTCTCAATTAGGAGAAACACCAAGCTTATTCTTCCCAGAAATGATCTATGGAAATGGAGATAATGCAGGAGGTTTAGCAAGTATTTTATATACAACAGGATTGTTCAATGAGCAATTAAAAGATGTAAGAGGTCAGTTTAATGACGGAGAAATTCAAATAGATGCAGTAGCAGCTACTCCTAAAAATGTAATTGTTGCAACAATAGATAAAACTGGTTATGCAGTATTAACACTAATTAGAAAATATAACTAATGGAAAAGGCACTAATTCAAAACTATCAAATACAAAAATTATTACCTCATAGATACCCTTTTCAGTTAGTAGATCAAGTAATTGGTTACGAAAAAGGAAAGTCTATTACAGCTATTAAAGCAGTTGGGATAGGTGAGCCAGCATTTCAAGGACACTTTCCAGAACTCCCAATTTTTCCAGGAGTATTATTAACAGAGGCTATGGGTCAGGCCTGTGGTTTATTAGTAGAGTTAAGTACTCAAGATTGGGAAGTTGGGAAGCCTATTAATTATGATATTGATGCTGCGAGAGTAGGAGTATTTGGAGGTTATAAAGTAAAATTCTTTGCTCCTGTTGTTCCTGGAACATTAGTGTATTTACATGGAGAGTTAGATTGGACTATGGGAGCTGCTTCATGTTTAAAAGTAAAAGCTTATAATGGGGATACATTATTTGCTAAAGGTACTGTTACAGTAGCAATGGCAGATAAAAAACAATTAACACCACAGACAGAGGCTGTTGCTTTATAATTTTAAATGTATGAGCAAACAAAATCTTAAATTTTTAGAAAGATTTGCAGACTGGGTACTTCGTAGGAAATGGTTCATTGTGTTGTTTGGATTGTTTCTTGTGATAGGCCTAGGTTATGGTGCAAAATATTTACAAATAGAAGGAGATATAGATATCTATTTCTCTGAAGATAATCCGCAATTAAAAGGACTACACTTAATTCATGATGAATATGAGAAGACAGACAATGTTCTTATAGTAGTAGAACCTAAGGATGGAAATGTTTTTACCAAGAAGAGCCTAAACCTTATTGAAAATCTAACCGATGAATTATGGTTAACTCCTTATGCAAGTAGAGTAGATGCCCTAAGTAATTTTCAACATACAGAAGTAGATGGAGATTTTCTAAAGGTAAGCAACCTTGTAGAGGATGCGTCTGAATACAGTGTTAAAGAAGTAGAACGAATAAAGAGTATTGCTTTAAATGAAAAGCAGTTAATAGACCGTTTAGTTTCTAAGTCTGGTCACGTTGCAGGAATTTTTGTAACCATAAAATTTCCTAAGGTAGATGCAATGAGTGAAGGTCCAGAGGTTGTTGAATTTATAAAGAGCACAGTTCAAAAATATAAAACTGATGAGGTTAGCTTAAGGCCTACAGGTACAGTAATTATAGATAATACATTTGCTGAGATTGCAGGAAAAGACATGCAAACATTAATGCCTTTAATGTACCTAGTAATTCTAATAATGTTATTTGTTGCTTTTAGGTCTGTATCTGGAACAATAGGAACTCTTATAGTAATTATCTGTTCTATAGCTATATCCTTAGGTGTTTTTGGTTTTTTAGGATTTAATGTAAACAATTTAACTGCAATTTCACCCACAATGATTATGACCATTGTAATTGCAGATTGTGTACACTTACTAACCACCTTATCTCAGCAAATTAGATTAGGTGTAGAGCGAAAGCAAGCCCTTAAAGATAGTATCATTATAAATGCAAAACCAATCTTTGTAACATCTGTAACTACAATAGTTGGCTTTCTTAGTATGAACTTTAGTGATATTCCTCCATTTAGAGAGTTAGGAAATATTGTATCTATAGGAGTGTTTTGTGGTTTTGTATTCTCATTAATGTTCCTTCCAGCATTACTCGCAATTATTGGATTCAAACCATTAGTAAAAGCAAAATCTACAATGGTACAACGCGGATTTAAAAAATTAGGAGTCTTTTTAATAAGACAACCTAAGCAAGTGTTGGTTGTAGTAACTATTGTTTTCTTAGGATTGTCTGCATTTGTTGTTAAGAATGAAATTAATGATATGTTCTTAGATTATTTCGATCAGGACATGAAGATCATTAAAGATACCAAGTTTACTGTAGACAACCTTACAGGTATCTATTCTATGGAATTTTCCTTAGGAACAGGTACAGAGCAAGGAGTTACAGATCCAGCTTATTTAAAAAAGGTAGAAGAATTTGAAAATTGGTTTTTAAGTCAAGATAAAGTAATAGACGTTAGTGCTTTTACAGAAACAATAAGAACCATTAATAGAACAATGAATAATGATAATCCTGAATATTATCGTATTCCAGAGGATAAAAAATTAATTAGTCAGTATTTATTGCTCTATGAAATGAACCTACCAATTGGAAGAGACATTAACAATATGGTTAATTTAGATAAGTCTGCTTCAAGGTTTAGAGTGTCTTTTGAAAATCTGTATACTAAAGATTTGAAAAAGTTAGAGAATGCAGCTAACCAATGGTTAGTAGATAATTCACCTAAAGAAATGTGGTTTCAGGGAACAAGTAATTCGGTTATAGTAAACCATATGACAGAAAATAATGTGAATTTTATGGTAAAAGGATTTTTAATAGCAATTCTGTTCATTACATTTTTAATAATTCTTTCAACTAAGTCTTTAAAGTTTGGAATGCTAAGCTTAATACCAAACATAATGCCAGGTCTAATAGCCTTTGGTATATGGGGATTATTAGTAGGAAAGGTTGGTATGGCACTAACTTTTGTTACTTCAATAACACTTGGTATAATAGTAGACGATACAATTCACTTCTTGGTGAAATACTTAGATATTAAAAGAAATAACGATAGTACAACTAAGCAAGCCGTTCTTAAAACGTTAGAAACAGTTGGGCCTTCTTTAATGAATACAAGTATTATACTAATTTCTGGTTTTGGAATTTTAATGCTTTCTCCATTTGCATTAAACTCTAGTATGGGATTAATGAGTGCTATAACTATAGCATTTGCATTGCTTTTTGATTTGTTGTTCTTACCGTGTTTAATCTTACTGGTAGACAAAAAGCGCTATAAACAAGAGGTAAAAGCATTACAACCAAACTCCAAGAATAAAAAATTAGTGGCTTAGAAAGTCGTTTTAAATACAATTTACCAATGAAACAATTTACAAAGAGAACTGTACAGTTTGCATTATTATGTTTGACAGCAGTATTAATTAGTTTTAATAAAGTAAAAGAAACTAAAGTAGATGCTGATAAAATAATGGAGAAAGTTCAAAATACTATTTTAGGTCATTCAGATTATAAAACTGATGTTGAAATGATTTTAACTAGAGGAAACGGAAAGTCTTATACTAGACAAATGGTTTCTTTTAACAAAGAAGTTAACAGGGAAAAAGAATATTCATTAATGAAATTTAATACTCCAAAAGATGTAAAAGGAATGAAATCTTTAATTCATTCTTTTATGTCTAAGAGTGATGATCAATGGATCTATATTCCAGGAATCAATGCTACAAAACGTATTGCTAATGAGAATAAGTCAGGAGCATTTATGGGTAGTGAATTTGCTAATGAAGACTTAGGAATAATGAACCTGTTTAAATACAAGTTTGAATATTTAGAATCTAAATCATTTAATGGTAAAGAATGTCATGTAATAAGAAGTTATCCTATAAACAAATACTCAGGCTATAAATATGTAGATATTCATGTAACCAAAGATGGTTTCTTACCTGCTTTTCTTAAATATTATAATAGAAAAGGACAGTACTTTAAGAATCAAGAGATAGTATGGGAACAATTTAAAGGAGGTTCTTGGCTATTAACAACAGCTAAAGTTATTAATGTAAAGAACAAAAGAACAACAACTTTAAAGCGTAGTAATTTCCAGTTTGATGTAGCATTTGAAGCATCATTCTTTGATTCCGAAAATATTGCAAATGTTGAATAATAGTATTCAAGAAGGGTCGTTCCGTTTGGTTCGATTAATCAAAAGCAAGTCAAGACTTCTGAGTTCTTGCTTGCTTTTATTATCATTATTTTTAGGGTTTTCTCAAGACACGAATAGTGAGAAAAAGAAAAAAGGGAAAACCTATTTAAGAGGGAATATAGCTTTAGATTATAATTATTTTAATAAAGAACCTTTTAAAGAAAGTCAGTTGTCACATCAACTTTCTACATTAATTACAGGAGAATTTAAATACGTTAAAGGCAAATTTAAATTTGTTGCTCAGCCTCATATTAGATTAGATGCAATAGACAGCTATAGAACACATGCAGACATGCGTAATTTATATGTGTCTTATTGGAATAAAAATTTAACTATAAATGCAGGTATGAGACTATTTACCTTAGGGAAATTTACAGGATTTTCTCTGGTAGATATTATGAATAGAATGGACATTAAAGAATCTATTTTGTCTTTTGAAAAATTAGGGCAACCAAGTATAGATTTTAAATACATATATAAGAAGATAAGTGCAGAGCTATATGTTATGCCTTATTTTAGAAAAGTAAACTTTAATGCAGGAGATAGTAGGTTGTTATTAGTGCCTTTTCCTATTGATGGGAACAATCCGCAATACGATCATAACAGTAAGGAGTTCTTGCCTAATGTTTCTGTAAGGGTGGGAGCAAAGAAAGAAAACAATGAAGTTGTATTAGGATATTTTTATGGATATAATAAGAATCCAGATTTTGTTTTTCAACCATCAAAGCGAGAGTTCTCAGAGTTATATCTTACCATGTCTCAATGGAGTTTAGAATGGCAAACGTTATATAAAGGTTTAACTTTCACCTCTGAATTTATTAATCAAACATATCGTAATAACGAAAATTTCTTTGGATTACATATAGCTTTAGGTTATGATATTTCTAAACTTTATCAAGGGGCTTCTACAATGAATATTAGTGTAGAGTATGTCCATGATAAATATAGAATAAGAAAGAATTTACCTTTCGGAAATAACTTTATAACGTTATACACATTTAATCTAGGGGACATTAATGATACAACATTTAGGGCTAAGGTTTTTTCTAGCAAAGATGTATCCTATCATTTTTTCGATATGGATATTTCAAGAAGAATCTTTAGCGAATTTAAAGTGTCAGGGAAAATGAGTTTTTCCTCTGGAAGTATAGCACAAACAGACCCATTATACATTAATAACTTTAATACCTATTACGGATTGCAAATAGGTTGGTTCTTCTAAGGATAAAAGAGAAGTGATACACGTAGACTTTATAGACATAACAAGAGTGTCTAAAGAAGATATTGATTTTATATGTGAAGTTCTCCCAGATAATTTTCAGAGAAGAGTTAAGGGTAATTTAATAACTAAAAAAACTAGTTTGCTGGGTAGAGCTTTACTATATATGAATAGCCTTGAGTTTTCTAGTAAAGAGTTAGATAAACTAACTTTTTCTCTAAAACATACAGGTAAACTCTATTTAGAAGACTCTCCAGCATTTAATATATCGCATGGAGGAAAGTATGTAGCATTAGCAATATCATCATGTAATGAGCCAATAGAAATAGGATTAGATATAGAGAAAAATAGAGCAGTTAATTCATTAGAAGACCTCTCAAGTTATTTTGCTTTAGAAGAGCAAGAAGAAATTTATAAGCAAAAGAAAAAGGCTGAAGCATTTTTAAAGATTTGGACTAGAAAGGAGGCCTTTTATAAAGCTATTGGGACAGGAATTTATACTAAGAATAGTCTTAAGAAAATTAATTGTCTTGATAATAAAGTCAATTATAAAGGAGATGACTGGTATTTTAATACCTCAGAGTTAGCAGAAAACTATTGGGTTAGTTGTGTTTCTAACAAAAAAAGTAAAGTAGTCTTTAGGGAAAGAAACCTAAAGGAATTAAAGACAATAAAACCTCAGTATAACAACAATATTTTGCATCATTTTTTATAGATTATGACATATCAATTAAACTTATCATTGAAGAAGTTAGATAAGACTATAGAAGATCCTATAGTAGCGTTTAATAAATTCAGAACAATTTATAAGAATAGCGTTCTTTTTGAAGCTAATGACACAAAAAAGAAGCAACATATATCATATATATGTTTTGATCCTATAGCGTCTTTAAAGATTCAAGATAAAACCGTAATAAAGAAATTCCCTAATAGAGAAGCAGAAGAGACTTTATTAGAAAAAGAAGATAATGTTGTAAATTGTATAAAAGACTTTGCTGCTAGTTTTAAAGTAGGGAAACACGAGCATGATTTTATAAATAATGGCTTATTTGGTTATATGTCTTATGATGCTGTTCGTTATTTTGAAACAATAGAGCTTACAAAGAAAGACGGATTAAATATTCCAGATATATTTTATAATGTATATAAGAACATTATAGTTATAGATCATTTAAAGAAAGAAACTTATTTGCTAATCTATTCAGAAGATTATATAGTGGACTTTAGTTTAATAGAGACTATTTTACAATATAGAACAGAAGCTAGAGTGTCTTTCAAAAAAGTTGGTGATGTACAGTCTAATGTTGCAGATGAAGACTTTAAAGAAATGGTAGCTAAAGCTAAAGAACATTGTTTAAGAGGAGATGTCTTTCAATTGGTATTGTCTAAGCGTTTTATGCAAAAGTTTGAAGGAGATGAATTAAAAGTATATAAAGTCTTAAAAGAAATTAACCCGTCTCCATATATGTTTTTTTATGATCACCATGACTTTAAAATCTTTGGTTGTTCTCCAGAAGCACAATTAATCGTAGAAAATAATATTGCAGAAATACATCCTATAGCAGGAACATATAGAAGAAGCGGTAGTGATGAAAAAGATAGAGAATTAGCCAATAAATTATATAATGATGCTAAGGAGAATGCCGAGCATGTAATGTTAGTTGATTTAGCTAGAAACGATCTAAGTAGAAATGCAAAAGATGTTAATGTAGAAATATATAAGGAGATTCAATATTTTTCTCATGTAATTCATTTAGTTAGTAAAGTTACAGGTAAGAAGAATGATGAGATAAACACATTACAATTAGTAGCAGATACTTTTCCAGCCGGAACGTTAAGTGGAGCACCAAAGTATAAAGCAATGGAGCTAATTGAGAAATATGAACCAAATAATAGAGATTTTTACGGTGGAGCAATTGGTTATATAGATTTTGAGGGTAACTTTAACCATGCTATAATGATAAGAACATTTTTAAGTAAAGATCAACACTTAAATTGGCAAGCAGGAGCAGGTATAGTAATTAGCTCTTCGGAAGAAAGCGAGTTGAATGAGGTGTATAACAAGTCGGGAGCATTAGTTAAAGCTCTTGAGTATGCTAATGAAGTATAAAAATAGAGAGATGAAGAAAGTTTTAGTTATAGATAATTACGATTCTTTTGTATACAACTTAGTTCATTTTTTAGAAGAATTAGGTTGTGAGACTGTAGTTAAGAGAAATAATCAAATAACTTTAGAAGAAGTTGAAGATTACGAAAAAATACTGTTGTCTCCTGGTCCAGGTGTTCCAGATGAAGCAGGTTTGTTAAAAGAAATAATAGCTAGATATGCACCGAGTAAAAGTATTTTAGGAGTGTGTTTAGGGCAACAAGCTATAGGTGAAGTTTTCGGAGCGAAACTAATAAATCTAGAACAACCTTATCATGGTATTGCAACTAACATAATTCAAAACAAAAAAGATGAGTTGTTGTTTAACGGCCTTCCAAAAGAATTTACTGTAGGGAGATATCATTCTTGGGTTGTAGAAAATAACCTTCCAGAGTGTTTAGAAGCTACCTCTTTTGATGAAAATGGAAATATAATGTCTATTCAGCATAAGAGTTTAGATGTTAGGGGAGTACAGTTTCATCCAGAATCTGTTTTAACACCGGAGGGAAAGAAAATGTTAGAAAACTGGATCAAATAAGAGAACATCATAAGTATAATGGTTATTCTATTATAGCCATCAATAATAGGGAATGAAAATAGATATTTTAGGCGCAGGAATAGGAGGATTAACTACAGCAGTCGCTTTAGAGCAAAAAGGAATAGATTATACTATTTATGAAAGCGCAGAGACGATAAAGCTAGCTGGAACTGGTATAATTATGGCTAATAATGCGATGCAGGTATTTCAAAAACTAGGACTTAGAGAAGAGCTAGAAGCATTAGGGAATCATATTAGTAGTTTAAATATAACTGAAGCATCATTAAAAACAGTTTCTAAAGTAGACCTTTCTTATTTTGAGCAAAAATATCAAGTGAAGAATGTTGCAGTTCATAGAGGAGTTTTACAGCAAATGCTTTTAAAGCATATAGACACAAGTAAATTAAAATTAGGGAAAAGACTGGTTCAAATAAATAAAGAACATCCATATACTTTAAAATTTGACGATGGTACAACAGCATCTTCACAAGCAATAATAGGTGCAGATGGTATTCACTCTGTAGTTAGAAAAGAGTTCTTCCCTAAATTTCAGATAAGGAAAGCTAAACAGGTTTGTTGGAGAGGAGTTGTTAAGTATGAATTGCCTCAAGATTTAATAGGAGAATTAAAAGAAGCATGGTATAATAATTTACGCTTTGGTTTTGTTCAAATAGCAAAAGATAAAGTGTATTGGTATGCCCTAACTACTTTTAATAATAGTATAGACGAGCACCAAAAAGATCAATTAAAAGAAAAATTTAATAAGTTTCATCCAATAGTAGGTGAGTTGATAGGGCTTACACCAGTAGATCAAATACATACAGATGAAGTTTCAGATTTAAAACCAATCTCTAGTTGGGCAACTGGAAATGTCTGTCTGCTAGGAGACGCAGCCCATGCGATGACTCCTAATTTAGGACAAGGAGCTTGTCAAGCAATAGAGGATGCTTATGTGTTGAGTGAGTGTTTAGAGAAATATCCACTTCAAGAGGCGTTTAAAAAGTATCAAAAGTTAAGAATTGCAAAAGCTCAATCATTAGTAAAAACAAGTTGGCACATAGGTAAAATGGCTCATGTTAAAAATCCGTTTTTAGCTAAATGTGTGAATTTTATGCTTAAAAATTCACCAGAAGTTATGAGAAAGAAGCAATCAGAAAAACTATTTAAAATAGCTACAGTATAGTATAATAGTATTTTAGTTTGTCACCCCAATTATAGCAATTATGTTGTTCAATTAACATAATTAGCATTTACTTATATAAGTTTAAACTATAAACCCCAATTATAAAGGCTACTTAATATTCTAGGTGTTTAAAGAACACCTGTAAACCTCACATTAATTTATTTATAGATATAGTTGCTACTCAAATTTTAAATTGAGTTAGTATTTATCTGAATGAATATTAGTAAAAAATTAACCATATAAATTCAATCATTGTGGAGCGTATGAAAAAAATTAAAACAGGGAAGCCTTATGTTATTGCAGGTCCTTGTAGTGCTGAATCTGAAGAACAGGTATTAAGCATAGCACATAGCTTAAAAGAAACTAACGTAGATGTCTTTCGTGCAGGAATATGGAAGCCAAGAACAAGGCCAGGAAATTTTGAAGGAATAGGAGAGAAGGGGCTTTCTTGGTTAAAGAGAGTAAAAGATGAAACAGGTTTAGAAACAGCAGTTGAGGTAGCAAACCCTAAGCATGTAGAATTAGCATTAAAGAATGATGTAGATGTACTTTGGATAGGTTCAAGAACTACAGTGTCCCCATTTACAGTTCAAGAAATAGCTAATGCATGTAATGGAATAGAAAATAGAATTTTAATAAAGAACCCAATTAATCCAGACTTATCATTATGGATGGGTGCAATAGAACGTTTTAGCGGACAGAACATCAAAAAATTAGGAGCAATTCATAGAGGATTTTCTAGTTATGAGAAGATTAAATATAGAAATGCCCCTATCTGGGAAATACCTTTAGGATTAAGAAGAGAATTTCCAGACTTACCCATAATCTTCGATCCATCTCACGTTGCCGGAGACCGTAATTTAGTTTTCGATCTTTCTAGAACAGCACTGTCTTTAAATTTTGACGGATTAATCATAGAAACACATAACAATCCAGATAAGGCATGGAGTGATGCAAAGCAACAAGTTTTACCAGAAGTCTTATTAGCAATGTTAGATCATTTACTGTATAGAGAAGGAGAATTAAGCTTAGATCCTTCTATAGAAAAGCTATTAGAATTAGACTTTAGAATAGACACATTAAAAGATCAACTAGGAGATGTGTTCTTAAAGAAAAGAGACTTAAAAGAACAAATAGGATTAATAAAGGAAGAACAAAGGATCTCATCTTTTGTTTAAAGTAATATAAAGCAATGATTAAAACAGATATTCTTATAATAGGAGCTGGGCCAACAGGATTATTCACTGTTTTTGAAGCCGGTCTATTAAAATTAAAGTGCCACCTAATAGATGCATTGCCTCAAGCCGGAGGTCAGTGTGCAGAAATTTATCCTAAGAAACCTATTTATGATATACCTGGATTTCCAGAAGTACTTGCTGGAGATTTGGTAGACAATTTAATGGAGCAAATAAAATCTTTTGAGCCAGGGTTTACTTTAGGAGAAAGAGCAGAAACAATAGAGAAACTAGAAGACGGAAATTTTATTGTTACTACAAATAGAGGTACTCAGCATACGGCACCAGTTGTTGCTATTGCTGGTGGATTAGGAAGTTTTGAACCAAGAAGGCCGCCTATCCAAAATATTTCGAGTTTTGAAGATAAAGGAGTAGCTTATATTATAAGAGATCCAGAAGTATATAGAGATAAAAAAGTAGTTATTGCTGGAGGAGGAGATTCTGCATTAGATTGGAGCATCTTTTTAGCAAACGTAGCTAGTGAAGTAACTTTAGTTCATAGAAGAAATGAATTTAGAGGAGCTTTAGATTCAGTAGAGAAAGTTCAAGAGTTAAAAAATGAAGGAAAGATTCAGTTAATAACTCCTGGAGAGGTAACAGCCTTATTTGGTTCTGAACAGTTATATGGATTAGAGGTAACTAAAACAGATGGAGAATCTGTATATATAGAGACAGATCATTTTATACCATTATTTGGGTTAGCCCCTAAATTAGGGCCTATTGCTAACTGGGGATTAGAGATTGAAAAGAATGCTATTAAAGTAGATACATTCGATTATCAAACTAATGTTCCAGGAATCTATGCTATTGGAGATGTAAACACTTATCCTGGAAAATTAAAACTTATCCTTTGTGGTTTCCATGAAGCTACGCTTATGTGTCAAAGTGCCTATCAACGTATTTTTCCTGATAAAAAATATGTTATGAAATACACAACTGTTAGTGGAGTAAGTGGTTTTGATGGAACAAATAAACAAGCACCAAAGCCAACAATTAAAGCAATTGTCTAGTGAGTTTAGATATTACTTTAACCATTATAGATAGAGAAGGAGTAAAGCATAGTATTGAAGCACCTACAGATATGGGAATGAATATTATGGAAGTTATTCGTTCTTATGAGTTAGTGCCAGAAGGAACTATTGGAGTGTGTGGCGGAATGGCCATGTGTGCTTCATGCCAGTGTTATATTAGCAATGAAGAACTATTAAACGAGAAAAACTTAGATGAAGACATGATGCTTTCTGAAGCATTTTATGTAAAAGATAATAGTCGTTTAAGCTGTCAGATTCCTGTTACTTCTGAATTAGAAGGGCTACAGTTAGAGATAGCTCCTCAATAAATTTCACAATTTATTATTACAATTTAAGTAGTGCCCTTATATAATAATAAGGGTTCTAATTTATGTGATTTTTTTTTAATTTTTTTACTATTCATGAATTTTAAAAACACCTTATTATTTGCCCAAAAATTAGACAGGCAAGACAAGCTCAATGCTTTTCAATCAAATTTTATTTTTCCTAAAAAGAGAGGAGAGAAATGTATATATATGGCTGGCCATTCTTTAGGTTTACAGCCTAAGAATACTAAGAAGTATGTAGATGAAGTTTTAGATAGTTGGGGAGAGTTAGCTGTAGATGGGCATTTTAAAGGCGATAATCCTTGGTCGACATATCATGAAAAATTTAAAGAGCCTTTGGCTAAAATAGTTGGGGCAAAACCAGAAGAAGTTACTGTAATGAATACTCTTTCGGTAAATCTTCATTTACTATTAGCCTCTTTTTATAGGCCAACAGTTAAGCGATTTAAAATATTATGTGAAGAAAAGGCATTCCCTTCAGATCAGTATATACTAGAAAGTCAGGTTAAATGGCATGGTTTAGACCCAAAGGATGTTATTGAAGTAATACCTTATAATGAAGAAGGTTTTGAGATAAGAACTGAAACTATTTTAAATAAAATAGAAGAGTTAGGAGATAGTTTAGCTTTAGTCTTTATGGGCGGAGTGCATTACTATTTAGGACAAGTAATGGATATTGAAAAAATAACCAAAGCAGGTCAGGCTGTTGGAGCAAAAGTAGGATGGGATCTAGCTCATGCTGCTGGAAATATTTCTTTAGAACTGAATAGTTGGAATGTAGATTTTGCAGCGTGGTGTTCTTATAAGTATATGAATTCAGGTCCAGGAAGTATTTCGGGAGTGTATGTAAGTGAACGTTACCATCAAGATGCTTCTATGATTAGATTAGCAGGATGGTGGGGAAATAAAAAGGAAACAAGGTTTTTAATGAAACCATATTTTGAACCAGAAACCTCCGCAGACGGTTGGCAATTAAGTAATATACCAATCTTATCTATGGTTCCTTATTATGCTTCTTTATTAATGTTTGATAAAGTAGGAATGGAATCGTTGATTAGAAAGAGAGATAAAATTACGGCCTACTTAGATTTTGTTGTAGAAGAAGTTAACAAGGTAACTCCTGTAGAAATGAGGGTAATCACGCCAAAATACCCTAAAAGAGCTTGTCAAATATCTATATTTTTTAGTGAAGACGGGCGTGCAATCTTTGAATATTTAGAAGAAAATGGAGTAATAGCAGATTGGAGAGAACCAAATGTTATAAGAATGGCTCCAGTGCCTTTTTATACTTCATATGAAGATATATATAGAATAGGAACATTACTTAAAGAAGCAGTAGATAAAATAGCGGTAAGACACGAAGTTTGGTAGTTGTTGTCTAACAAACTTACAAAATGAACCTACTTATACTGTATTTTTTGTAGAAAAAATCTTAACTAACAATTTTATATTCTGATAAGATTAATGCTAAAGAGCTTTTATCAGAAGAACACTATTTTGTATATTGTCATTAAACCACGTAGAGAGTTTCGTTAAAAAGTGACATACTCAAAAGTATAAAAAATAAAAACCCTTCATAACTAATATGTTATAAAGGGTTTTTTGTTGTGACCTCGGCAGAAATATTTCATAATTTTTAACACATTGAAAATCAGTTATTTGTTTTTTTTTAGTGGGGTTTTGTTGGGGTAAACTAGTTCATGTGTTTAAAAATAATAGATTTAGATTGATAATGAAAATTAATATACTACGTGTTTCTTTAGTTATTAGTGAGTTTGATAAGAATTAGGCTCTAAACATTTTCAAAGCTATCTAATCTTAAATATTTATAATATGTCTTTTCTTTTTTAGCTAAACCAGTTAGCCTGATTCGAGTTTTTTCTCCATGAAATTCTAGAGCCTTTCGGTAATCTTCACTGGTTAAATTGGCCGTAATAACTATAGGTTTTAATTCTCCGTCATCAGTAACACCTGAAACCTTAATAGAATTTGTTGTTCCGTCAGGATTTCTAGAACTTAATGATATAATTTTTCCAACTACTGATATATTACTGTCTGCGTTTAGAATTTCATCAACTTGGTTAATAAACGAGTCTAATCGACTTAGTTTGTAACCATTCATATCGTTTACTAATATTTTATCTGAGTATTCAATATTATCAAATGAAAATTCAATATTTTGAATCTCAACTTTTGTATAAAATTCATAATACTGCTTAAGTAGTTTTAAGTTAATGAATTGCCTATTTTCTTGTATGTAGTTGTAATCAACCATGATGTCTTTATTGCTAAATATTTCATGGTTTAAATACGATATAGTGTTTTTAATTCTATTATTAACATCACTAGCATATATAGCATCTTCTTCGAACAGGCTATTGTTTACAAGTAAAGTATTTGTAGGTAAATTAATTTTAGAAATAAAGCTTCCTTTTTCCGTTTGTAAAAAATTGCAATGGTTAATATATTGTTCTACTTCAATTGAACTTTTTGAAAAAAGAGGGTCTTTATTTATAACGAATGAAGCTGTAGATGATAATATGCCTTTTATTTTTTCTAAAAATTTTTCAAATCTTTGAAGAGAAATACTTCCATCTTCTGTAAAAGAATCAACTATTCTAAGTGATAATATTTCAGAACCTTGCTCAATAATCTTTATTAAATCATCGTGTTTAAGATCGTAGATTTCTGAAATAATTTCTAATGATTTGTTATAAAAGGAATCAAAGTCAATAGTCTCATAATTATGAGGTATCTTAAATAGATAGTTTTCTGGAAAAGAGAAATCTATATTAGGCTTTAATAAAAAAAACATAGGGTTTTTTCCTTCAAGTGTCCAACCTCTATTAGTTAAAAAATTGACTAGTATTTCAGAATTTGTCATTACTAATGTTTTTTATTTTTAAACCAATCTTCAATAGTATTTAAATCTACTTTATTTTTTACTGGAATAGAAATTCTTATTCGACTAGTGTTATCTGTTTTTTTTGCGTCATCATCTGGTATAAACCAATAGGCGTATTTTTTTAATGAAATTTCTTCATTTCTTACTTCTACCCAATCATTTCTGTTTATTGGAAGTATGAACAATATTAAGAAAAGAGGTGCATTAGCTAACTTTTTTCTCATAATTAAATCATTATAAGTCTTAGCTTCTAAATCGTATTTAATATGTGAACTATTGACAATTACAGAAGAATCTGTAGTAGCTTTAAGTTGAACTTCAATATAATCCCCAGATTGAATATACCTTGTGGATCCATCTCCATCTTTATCATAAGTAACATCATAGGTGATTGAAAAATCAACTCCACCGGTATCAGTAGGTTTTGTAATCTTATATTTCGAATAAGAAGCTATAATTCCAATAAAGTTATTAGATAGCTCTTCTTTGATTTGTTCTTCAGTCATTATTGTGTTAATATAATAATTATGCAAACAATATATAAAATGTGATAAAAAAAGAACAATTTTTGAAGCTTAAATATTACATTTTAATTACCCCACTAAAAAACATTGGGGTAATGGTGGGATATTTTTAATGATATTTAAACAGATGTAAATATTTAAGTTGTTGAATTGTAGCGTTTTATGGTTTTGTTGTTTTCAGGTTTTGAATCTCTTATTAGAGTAATAAAAAACCCTAACAATAGTGTGTTAGGGTTTGTTTAGGGTAATACTTTGTGACCTCGGCAGGATTCAAACCTGCAACCTCTTGAGCCGTAATCAAGTGCACTATTCAGTTATGCTACGAGGCCGTTTTGCGGTTGCAAATATATTTCTTTTTATTAGTTCTACAAAGATAAATCAAAATAATTATTTTTGGTAAATGATAAATATACAAGATTATATAAGAGATGTTCAAGACTTTCCTACGGAAGGAATTCTCTTTAAGGATATTACACCTTTATTAAACAATTCAGAAGCTAGAAAATTAATGCTAGAAAAATTATACAATAAGTGTAAAAATTTAAAAATAGACAAGGTAGTTGGTATCGAGTCTAGAGGTTTTTTCTTTGGCATGGCATTAGCCGATCAATTAAATGCAGGTTTTGTTCCGTTACGTAAAAAGGGAAAATTACCATATAGCACAGTTTCTCAAAAATACGGATTAGAATACGGAGAAGATGAACTTGAAATGCATACAGATGCTATACAGCAAGGAGATAATGTTTTATTACACGATGATGTACTAGCTACTGGAGGAACAGCAAAAGCTGCTTGCGATTTAATTCAAAGTAAAGGAGGTAAAATTGTGCAGTGCAATTTTATTATGAAATTAGATTTTTTAAAGGGAGAAGAAAAATTAGTCCCTCATCATATAGAAGCTGTTTTAAACTATTAGATAAATATACCAACCAATGCATAACCTTAGAATAAAAACCTATCAGCAATATAAAGAAACCTATCAAAAAAGTATTGAAGACCCCGAAGGGTTTTGGTCTGAAGTAGCCAACAACTTCGTATGGAGAAAAAAATGGGATAAAACTCTTGATTGGGATTTTACAAAACCAGAAGTAAAATGGTTTGAAGGAGCTAAATTAAACATTACAGAAAACTGTTTAGATAGACACTTAGCAGAAAGAGGAGATAAAACAGCAATACTTTTTGAACCTAATGACCTAAATGAAAAAGCTCAACATATAACTTATAAAGAGTTGCATTCTAGAGTTTGCCAGTTTGCAAATGTTTTAAGAAATAATGGTGTTGAGAAAGGAGACCGAGTGTGTTTGTACATGCCAATGCTACCTGAATTAGCAATAGCTGTTTTAGCTTGTGCAAGGATTGGGGCTGTACATTCTGTAGTTTTTGCTGGATTTTCTGCTTCAGCTTTAGCAGCAAGGATTAACGATGCTTCTTGTAAAGTTTTATTAACTGCTGATGCTGGATATAGAGGAAGCAAAGTAACTCCATTAAAACAAATAGCAGATGAGGCTTTAAAGAAATGTGAATCAATAGAAAAAACGATAGTATTAAACAGATGTAATTTAAATGTGTCTTTAAATAAAAATCAGGTTTGGTGGCATGAAGAATTAAGTAAAGTAAACAATAAATTCGAAGCAGTAGAAATGAATGCCGAAGATATGTTATTTATATTGTATACTTCGGGTTCTACAGGTCAACCAAAAGGAATGGTACATACCTGTGGTGGGTATATGGTTTATACGGCCTATTCTTTTTTAAATGTTTTTCAATATCAAGAAAATGATATTTACTGGTGCACTGCAGATATAGGATGGATTACTGGACATAGTTATATTGTATATGGTCCTTTATTAAATGGAGCTACAACTGTTATGTTTGAAGGTGTGCCGAGTTATCCAGATTTTGGACGATTTTGGCAAGTATGCGAAAAACACAAAATAAATCAGTTTTATACAGCTCCAACTGCTATTAGAGCTTTAGCAAAGCATCCTGTTGGATTGGTTGAAAAATATGATTTGTCTAGTTTAAAAGTTTTAGGTACAGTAGGAGAACCAATTAATGAAGAAGCTTGGCATTGGTATGATAAGTATGTAGGTAAAAATAATTGTCCAATTGTAGATACTTGGTGGCAAACAGAAACTGGAGGTATAATGTTATCTTCTTTAGCGGGGGTAACCCAAGATAAGCCAACCTATGCAACATTGCCTCTGCCGGGTATTCAACCAGTATTGCTAGATTCAGAAGGTGTTGAAATTAAAGAGGTAGTAGCAACAGGACGTTTAGCAATTAAGTTTCCATGGCCTAGTATTGCTAGAACTATTTATGGTAACCATGAGCGTTATAAGAATGTATATTTCTCAACATTTAAAAATATGTATTTTCCAGGAGATGGAGCACTGAGAGATACTAAAGGAAATTATAGAATAACTGGTAGAGTAGACGATGTCGTTATTGTATCGGGACATAATTTAGGAACTGCACCTATAGAAGACGCCATTAATGAACATGAACAAGTAGTAGAAAGTGCTATTGTTGGGTACCCTCATAGTGTAAAAGGAAATGCTTTATACGCTTATGTAATTGTTTATGATAAAGCTAATAAAAATGACGATTTGAAAAATCAGATTAATCAGTTGATTTCAGATAAAATAGGACCAATAGCAAAATGTGATAAAATTCAATTTGTAACAGGCTTGCCAAAAACGAGAAGTGGAAAAATTATGCGTCGTATCTTGCGTAAAATAGCAGCTAATGATTTTGATAATTTAGGAGATACGTCTACGCTGTTAAACCCTGAAGTGGTAAAAAATATCATAGAAAACAGTTTGTAGAAGGTTAACTCATTTTTAAAAAACCATACTTTATGATACAATAAATAGCTCTAAATCCGTCTTTCCATCCAATTTTCTTTCCTTCGTGATAGAATCTTCCGTGATAAGATATTCCTACTTCATATAAGCGAAGATGTTTAATACGAGCAATTTTTGCAGTTATCTCTGGTTCAAATCCAAAGCGTTTTTCATTTAATGGTACGGATTGAATGATTTCTGTTTTAAATAATTTATAACAAGTTTCCATGTCTGTTAAATTCAGATTGGTTGATAAATTAGATAAAAAAGTTAGAAATTTATTTCCTTGATAGTGCCAAAAATATAAAATCCTTTTGGGTTGTTTACCCATAAATCTAGAACCATAAACTACATCTGCTTGGTTTTTTAAAACCGGATTTAAAAGTAGGTTATACTCTTCTGGGTAGTATTCTAAATCTGCATCTTGAATTATTAAATATTCTCCAGAAGCTTTTGAAATTCCCGTATGTAAACAGGCTCCTTTCCCCATATTCTCAAGATGTGAAAATAATTTGATGTTGGAGTTTGTATTTTTTTTTATAAACTGTTCTACTAAGCTCTTTGATTTATCAGTAGATTTGTCATCAATAACAATTATTTCTTTATCTATTTTATTTGTTAAAGTAACGCTTGTTACTTGGTTTAAAATAGTTAATATAGTAGTTTCTTCATTATATAATGGGATTAAAATGGTTAGTTTAGTAATCATTTTTAATACTTTTTATTTTTTGATTGTTTAGATAAAGACTTTTTTCAATAATAATACCATTACTGTCCTTTTTAATTGTTTCTCCGTTGAGTTTCCCATTGATCCATTTACCCAATATTAGCTCCCCATTTTTAAAAATAACCTTTCCTTTGCCATGCCTTAGGTTATCTTTCCATTCTCCAATATATTTTTGCCCGTCTTCCCAATTATAAACTCCATAGCCATTTCTTTTTTCATTTTTCCATTCACCCCAATAACCTAAATCGGGTGAAAATTTCATGAGATAAGTGTTAGGATTTTTTAATTCTTTAATGATTTTAAATTTTTCTGGATAGCGGTCTATTACAGGAACCAAATATTTTGAAGTAGATGAGTACCCCAGTTGTTCTACAACAACATAATCTACATTTTTACTTTTTAAATATTCTATTTGTTCTTCTTTATTTGTTGTGTTTTTATAATTGGTTACATGCTTACCCGAAAACAAAAAGAAAAGAGCTTTTTTTCGTACACAAGTTACTGAGTTGGAATCTGTATTTTTATTTACCCATTTTGCAATTGAAAAGTAATTTTTATAATTGTTAGGGTAATCTATTTTTACTTGATGTTTTAGTTTTGAAACAGAATGGTAGCTGTAATTTATCCCCCAGCAAGTTATTATTAATACAAATGTTAAAAGGCTTAGATTTTTTTTATGTGAGGAAAGAAAAGTTCTGTAAATTATTTTTAAAATGTCAATAAACCCAAACACCAAAAGAAAAATAACTAATGGTATAATAGGAACTAAAAACCGAACACCATACCAAACATGTGGCCATATTAATAGTAGTCCACTAAAAAACAATATGTAAAGAGTAATATGTATATTTTTATGTCTTAGCTTGTACAGTGCAAAGGAGCAAACCCCAATAACTACAATCCCTATTATCCAGCTTAAAAAAGATGCTGGAGTGTTATACAAAACTTCTTTTGTATGTACAATTCCAGAGGGTATTTCTTTGGAGATATACCTTTCAATATTTACTGAAAATCTATCAAATAAATCATTAAAATTTACTTTCCCTAACTCAGGATGGTAAGGGTTCTTTAATGCTACTTGATGCAAATAGGAGTTTTTAGGTAAAAAACTATTTCTAATTAGCCAAGGTGAATAAAGTGTAATAAAACCTATGACAAAGGCAATTGAATAACTCCATTTATTTTTGAGTATAAAATAAAGAGTTGTACTTAATACAAGTGTTAAACCAATAGAACGAATGTAAAAAGTACAGGTAGCAATAATTATAAGTAAAATGAAATGATAATTTTTAAAAATAGGCTTTGAGAGATCTATTTTTAAAACAAGCCATAATGCTAATAATGAAAAAAAAATATAAGAAATTTCACTCATCATTATAGTTGAGTAGCTAAGAATAAAGTAGTTAAATAAAGTAACTAGACAAGAAATAAAAGCAACAGGTTCACTATTAGTTATTTTTTTGATAATGGAAAACAATAAAAGAACAGAACTCAATAATAAAAATCCGTTAAAGGCTTTTATTACAATAATGTTATCTGAAAATATTGTTATAATACTTGCTACAATTGCTGGATATCCAGGAGGATAGTGAATATGTGCATCTGATTTTTGATGCTGTATGTTTTTGTAACCAGTACCGTTTGCAATAGAACTACCTAAAATATAATAATTTAGATTATCTCCATAGACACTAACTTTTTTGTCAAAAATATTTGGATAAATAATACAGAAAGTTACGAAAATAGTTAGTAGGTAAATATATTTTGAGGAGAAGCTTCTAACTAACTTGTCTATTTTATATTTTAATAAAATAGACTCAATTAACTTATGTAATTTACTTTTTAACACAATATTAAATTATATTTTGACTTTGATGCCTGAAATTAAATAATCTGGATTGTCAGTTCCAAAGCTCAGAAAAATATATAAGTAGTCATTGTGAATGATAGGAGAAATAAAACCGCCGAGATGATCATTACACCAATCGTATTCTGGATATTTATGGTTTAAATTAATGGGATTAACTATTATTGGACTTCTTTTATCATGTAACCAAGTATTGTTTTTTAGATTCATTAATCCATATTCTCTATTTAATGAAGTGAGATATTCGGAAGGGGATTCTTCACTGCCAATCAAAATGTATAAGTTGTTTTTATAAATTAAATAACTTGCATCATCTGCTTTTCCATGTAGGTAACCAGTTTCTTTTTTAGCTGAATGAATTTTATTAATGGATTCTATTTGAGAACCTTTATCTAGTAATGATATAATGTTTTGGGATGTATATTCATAAATCTCTGTTTCTAAAACATTATTATCCCGTTTATGTAATAACAAACGATATAAACCGTTAAAATAAGTAATAGATAACGGAAAACTATTAGTACCCTCTTCATACCAACCTTTTAATTTAATTTGTTTTGGTGGTTGAATTATATGTAAGTTTTCATCAATTAACATGTAGCAGGACGAGTAATTACCATTTTCAAGTTCTACTCCTAGTAGTACTAGATAATTACCATTTTTAAGTTGTAAAGGATTTCCTGTGCTAAATACGTTACCATTTGGTTTTGCAAAACCTATTTGCTTACTACTAACTAAAGGAGTGTAGTTAAAATTCCAGTCGGTTAAATTGGAACTTGTAGCGAAATATACAGAACGGCTCTTATGCGCCCTAAATACAACTGGTGTTAGTAAAACATAGTCTGTAGATGAACGCTTTATAATTCCTCCAGTCTGTATGTAGCCAATTCTATTGTTGTCTATGTAATTAGGGTAACTTTTAAAAAGAGGTCTATTATTAATGATCTCATAATTAATGAAAGGATTAAAAAATTCTATTCTTTCTCCAATATCTAAGTTCAGTACACCTTGGTAGGTTTTTCCTAGAGTAATCCAACCTAACAATGTATCAACCTCTAATATTTCTGCTATATTAGAACCTTCTTCCCCTTGAGTGATGAACCAACTTTTATTTGATGTTGCTTTTAGTTTTAATTTGTAGAGTTGTGAGTAATTAGTTTTTATGCGATTGTTAGTTTCGTCAAATTCAATAATTTCAATTGGATTTAATCGTTTTAAATTGTTAACCCTATCAGATATTAAACAATTTTTAAAAACATTAGTTAAGTCATTATTTTCTTGTGCAAATAGAACTAACACGTTTAGCCAAATTGAAATTGCGATAATAGACTTAAAAGAAAATTCCATAAGAGCTAACTACAGTTGATTATTATTTTTGTAAAACACAAAATAAATCTAAAGATTTAGTTGAATAGTCCGCCAAGCTATAATCTTGACTAGAGATGATGTTTACTAAATTTTCATTAGTCTTATAAAGTTTTTTTCTATTCAGCCTATTAAAAAACTCGTAAGGTAGAATTAAGCACCACCTAGGTAAAATTTTGTGAATATTAAACACGTCTAACTTAAGAATTTTTGAAACGTTCTTTTTGTTGTTGAAATAATATTGTTCTGTTTTTATACTTCCTTCAATACCTAAAATAGATATTTGATTAAAGTGTTTTTTTGTTATTGTTTCTAACTCATCTTTAGAAAATTCTTTGTAGTGCCATGGGTTTCTAGCAATGGTATGAATTTTATTGGGTGTTGTTAAATATGCTTTTCCTCCTGGTTTTAAAACACGTTTTATTTCTTTTAGATAAGAGTTGTAATCTTTTATGTGTTCTATAACTTGAAAAGATATAACACTATCAAAAGTATTATCTTTAATTTGAATTAAAGGTGGAATTCTACTCTGGTAAATAGTTAAATTTGGGTGTGTTTTTTTTATTTTTTGTAATGAAGATTTAGACTTGTCAACAAGTGTTAAACTCGTTGCTTTTTGCTTTAATAGCTCTATAGCATAACCTTCTCCACAACCTATTTCTAATACATTTCCATTGATTAGCGTAGAAACAATTTCATATGCTTTAAATGTTCTTTGGTAAAGGGCATTGTCAGATTTTATTTTAGAAGAGGTAACTTCTGTAGAAAATAAGAAATTCATTTTAATAGGGCCAGTTAGTTTTTTTCCAAATTGTAAAACTCTTAGTAAAGGTAGCTAATTCTGTTTTAGGAATAGCGTTTAATTTTAATGTCTCTGTTTGCTTTAGCATTTGTAGTAACATGCGGTATTTTTTTTCGGCATGTCTAACGTTTATAATTGGATTTTGAGGATTAAAAGAAGTTATCCATTTCAATTCATTATAAATGTTTGATATGGCTGTATTGCAAATTATAGTACCTTCTTTTTTAAACCCCATTCTTAAATATAGTTTTCCTATTCCGAAAGCATATTGTTTGTAGGGTATTAATCTATTTGGAAATATGTTTTCACAAGTTTTTAATGTTTTATACGCTTTATCTATTTGATTTTCTTCAAATAAAGCTTGTGCCAAGAAATAATAGTTTTGTCTTAAAATCGTTTCAGAATACAACTTGTTTTCATAACTAATAAAGGCGCTATTATTTATATTAGTAAATGGAGAGTCTTCAATTAATATTTTATAAGTCTCTTTGGTATCAATAATTTTAGGATTTAACTTTTCTCCATTTCTTTTTATACCAGACAATTCATAAACAAGACCTTTTTTAATTAAGAATTTTTCTAATCCAACGAAGTGATTTTTTTTACTATTATCTAAAAACAATATTTTTCTGGAATCAAAGTTGTTCTGAATAATATTTAAAACAACTAGATCATTGAGTCCATAAAAAGTTTTAGGAAGTTGCCAAGTGATTTGATTGGTTGGTGTTGATGAATAATATTTTTTAGAAATTAAGCTATCCTCTATTTGTCTACGATTAGATATATTATATTTAAAAATTTGAGAAGGGACATAATTTTTCATTTGCCCGTTCCAGTTTATTTTTGTTTTGTCATTATTCAAAAAAGCAAATAATAAATCTAACTCTACTGGCTGTTTAGTATCTTCGTTAAAAGGAACTAGTTTGTCAATTCCATTTAAATATAGTTTTTCTTTTAAATCAATTTTAATTGGTTTAGAGGTTAATATTTGCTTAGACAGGTTATTGATGTTGTTGTCTAAGTTTAATTGATCGTAATTAATGACTCTTATGTCAGTTCTGTATTTTTCAACATACTGCAAATACCAAAGCGGAAAAGACATATTATCTCCGTTAGTAATTAAAATTGATTGTAATGGGCATGAGTCTAAGTAAGACTTTGCTAATTTATAAGCAAAATCATCTTGTTTTCTTTGATGGTTATTCCAACCTTTAGAAAGCATTTGTATAGGAGCTAAAAGTAAAAGAATAAATCCTGTTAAGGTAATTATATTTTCTTTGTTTAAAAGTTTAGATAATAACGAGTAGATAAAATTCATAGATAAACCAATCCAAACCGAAAAAACAACAAACGAACCAATAAAGATGTAATCTCGTTCTCTAACTAATAAACTGGTTGGTGGAGGATTAATGTATAAAGTTATCCCTATGCCAAAAGCCAAAAAAGTTAATAAAGTAACCCAAAAATAAGGTTTGTTCTTTAGCAATGTAAATAAACCCAGTATACCCAGTACAAAAGGTATAAAGTAGTAAGTATCATTGGTTTTGTCGTTTTTATAGTAACTAGGAATAAAATTTTTATCTCCAATTAACTTTTTATCAATAAAATTGAAACCACTAATCCAGTTACCTTGTTCTACATATCCTAGACCGTGATGATTGTTTTGTCTTCCTATAAAGTTCCAGAATAGATATCTTAAGTTAAGCCAATACACCTGATAATGAAAGAAAAAATGTAAATTTTCTTTAAAGGTAGGTTTTATAAAACGTTCCTCTTTGTCATTTACTGGATAAAGAATTTCTTCTCCCTTTATGGGAATCCAAGCTTTGTATAATTCACTACTTTTAGAATCGTATAATCTAGGGAAAAACATAGAGAATTCAGATGGATGATTAACCGTTTTAAATTTTCCATTATGTGCTAGTTGGTATTTTTTCGAAGCTGTATCATAGTTGTAAATAGGATCAATGTTAGAGAAAGGATTACTAGTATTTAGAGGGGCATTGTAAGTATATCCTTTAATTAAGGGTATGTTACTTATTCCAAATTGATTCCCTTTTATATAGTCTAGTAAACGATGACTGTTATATGTTCCGTTAGCTACTAAGCTTTCTCCGTTAGATCTAACTAATGGCATTAAATAACTAGAAAAACCAATTAAAAAAAATACACTAGCCAATGTTGTATGATATAAGATAAACTTGTTTTTCTTATATGAGAAAACTAAAAGGAATCCAATAAATAAAACTAAAAATGTTAAAGTTAAAATAATACCTGAATTCATAAACAGGCCAAAAGAGTTCACTAGTAAAAAATCTAGTTTTGCAGCTAGTTTTATTAACCCTTGAATAAAAAAACTATAAATAAAAAAGAATAATAATGTACTGCTGATAACGGATAAGGAAAAAGTTTTAAAAGTTAACCCGTATTTTTTCTTGGTAAATAAAATAGACAAAGGAATAATTACCGATAAGGTAATTAGGTGTACACCTAAAGCTAGACCCAATAATAAAGTAAAAAGCAGTTGTAGTTTATATTCTAATTTTTTTGAGGTAGTAGCTTCCCATTTTAGAGCAATGTAAATTAAAATAGATAATAGAAAAAAAGATAATGTATATACTTCAGCTTCTGTTGAGGCTATCCAAAAACTAGTACAAAAGCCTAAACTCAGAGCACCTAAAAGGCCAGAGAAAATAGAAATAAGATTAGTTGGGTAATTAGATATTTTATCACTTATAAAGTAAGTAATATGGAATACTACAGAAACAGTTAATGCACCAAAAAAACTAGAAACTAAATTACTAATTACTGCAGCTTTGGTAGCAGGAAAAAAAAGCAATACAAAAGCACAAAAGATACTATATAATGGTGATCCAGGGGGGTGAGAAGCTTGTAAGTTATTACTAGTTGTAATAAACTCAGGACTATCCCAAAAACTAATTGTACTTGGTGCACAATAGGCATAAATTACAAATACAATTATAAATAAAGCTAATGAAGTAATTTTTTCTGTTTTTGACATCAAAATGATTTATGGTAGTTTAAAATTGATTTTAAGTTAATTGTAAACTCTAAAAGCTCATTAATTATTAAAAAAAAAACTAAGTTAAACTTATTGTTAAATTCTACTATAGAAAAAATGTTATTGTTTAACAAAACTAAAAATGTTTGGTTATTTCTTGGTTAAGATCTTGACTAAAATAATTGAAATTAATTATTTTTTTAATCAATGGCTATAAAATTTTGCTCTAAAATTCAAATATAATTAAAGTTGATTTTGAGGATTTTTTTAAGCTGTTTCTACACTTATTTATGATTTACTTAACTCTAATCTTTTTTTTAAATGTTAATAGATTAAAGCAACATATTATTAATATATCATTTGCTTTGTAAGATTTATCATTTTCATTGTTAGAATCATGAAATAGTTTTTTAATTAGAAATTTTGTGTTTAATTCCTAAATTGTAAGTTCATTAATTTGGGTAAAATGAGACCTAATGATAAGAAATGACAATATATCTTCAAGGCAAATTGATTTAGAATGAGAAAACCAACATCAAATGTTATTATAAATTAGGTTTATGTCGTTTAAAATATACAAGTAAAGCTTTTTTTACGATTATAAAACACAAAAAGAAAAATGATTAAATTTATTGTAGGATTTTACATATTAAGTTGTTAAAAAATACTTGATTATATTTTGTTATAAATAATATAAAAATGTTAAATTGCGCTGTTTTTTATAGTTTAAATTACATGAAAAAAATTATAAGTTTAGCATTTTTCTTCTTACATGTCAGTTTTGTGTTTTGTCAAGGGCCTGAAAAAGAAAAAAGGGTTGACGATGAATTTCCCACTCCTATAGCATTTCCCTATGAATACACAGGAGAGTATTTTGGTAATTTAAATATCTCCGATAATCTAGATACTCTGTCTAACATACCAACTGAATTTTCTTTGTTTGAATCTGATGAAAAAAAAGATGAGTTTATTTATCAGTTAACGTTTATAAGTGGCGGTAAAAAAGAAATTAAAAAATATAAACTAAAAATCATTGATGAAGAAAAGGGGTTCTATGTTATTGAAGATTCCAATGGTTTAGAGTTTATGGCTGTTTTAATTAAAGACACTCTATATAGTACCTTTGAGTTAGATGGAAAAATTACATTTTCTACATTAAGATTTACAAATACAAGACAGGTATATCTTAAAATAGTGTTGTCTAAAAAAGTAAAAAATAAATCAAAAAATAATTTAATTAATTCAAATGTAATATTGGTGCAACAAGCCAAGTTTACTAGATAAAATATAATTCTTTAAAGAGAAAAACAATTACTAACTAAAAAGCGATTAAAATGAAAACAATTTTACTATTCTTTTGTGTCTGTTTTTTGACTGTTATGGGGGGACATGCACAAACACTTAATGAAACGATGGGGACAGGCTCCGGAGTAAATATTTCCTCTGGAGACTTCAATACATTCTATGGTGATAGTACAGGTAGTTTTATTACCTCAGGCTCAAGAGTAACACTTTTGGGGTATTCAGCAGGACGCAGTGTTACAACAAGTGAGCTTGTTGCAATTGGATATCTTGCAGGATATTCTAATACCACAGGTTTCGATAATACTTTTATTGGTTACGAAGCTGGAAGACTAACTGTAACTGGTGGTGACAACACATTCATTGGTGCAGAGTCTGGAGAAAACAATACAACGGGATATGACAATACATTTGTTGGAGAAGAATCTGGAGCCAACAATACTACAGGTTATGAAAACACTTTTATAGGAGAAGATGCAGGTTTTAGTAATACCACTGGGTATAAGCAAACATTCGTTGGAAACGAGGTAGGTATTTCTTCAGATGTAGGATACCGTAATACAGGTGTTGGTAGTGAATCTTTAAGTGATGTAGATGATGGGCATCATAACTCTGCTTTTGGAGACTCTGCTGGTATTGATGTTGGAGATGGTATTTACAATACATTTGTAGGAGCAGCTGCTGGAGTAGCAACAGAATGGGCAGATTATAATACGTTCATTGGGGCCCAAGCAGGTTGGGATAATAACAGAACAAACAATACATCAAATGCAAACCACAATACCTATGTAGGTTTCTCTACTGGTTTTACAAATCGTGAAGGGCAATATAATGTTGGTATGGGATCTTTAGCAGATTTTGATAATACCAATCGTTCAAATACCATGTTTTTTGGATATGATATTACAGCAAGTAATAACAATGTTATGGGGTTTGGAAATAACTCGTTTATTGATGGGCAATATTCTATTTCTATGGGTATTAATCACGATATTCGAGGTGATTATTCTATTATGATGGGGTATTTAGGGAACATGACCAATCTAGCTGATTACTCTGTAGGTATTGGTGATAGAGTAGACATTGAGGAAAATGATGTTGTCGGTATTGGGCGTTCTGTTGATATTGATAATCAGTTTGCAATTGCAGTTGGTTCTACAACTGTAGCATCTAATGATGGGGCTATTGTTATTGGGTATCAAGCATCTTCTACAGATCCGAGTGCTTTAGATCCAACTAATAACATTGCAATTGGTGTTTCTGCAAATGTACAAGGAACAAATGCAGTAGCAATAGGTAACTCAGCTACTGCAGTAAATGACAATACAATGGTTCTTGGAGGGGCTACAAATCCATTAAGTGTTGGTATTGGTACAGATGCACCTAATGCAAAAGCATCTTTAGATTTAACAGGATCAGCTAAAGGTTTACATTTAAATCGTTTGACTACAGCACAGCGTACTACTTTTGGAGCCTCTTTAGCAGTTTCAGATGAAGGTATGGTAGTTTATGATACTGAAACAGATAGTTCTTATTATTGGGATGGAACTGAATGGAAAGGTATGATGAATACAGATACACAAGATTTATCTCTTGCAACAAATACGTTAAGTTTGACAAATGGAGGATCAGTTGATTTATCGGCTTACCTTGATAATACAGATGCACAAGCTATTTCCGTTGCTTCAAATATATTAAGTATAACAGGAAATGCTTCAACAGTAGATTTATCAGGGTATTTAGATAACACAGATGCCCAAAATTTATCTTTATCAGGAACCACATTAAATATTAGCGGTGGTACAGGTGTTGATTTATCTTCTTTACAAGATGGGACTGGTACAGATAGTCAAAATCTTTCTTTGTCAGGAACTACATTAGATATATCTAATGGTACAGGGGTAGATTTATCTGTTTTACAAGATGGTACAGGAACAGATAATCAAGAATTATCATTAGCTACTAACACATTGAGTATTTCTGGAGGAACAAATACTGTAGATTTGTCTGGCTATGTAAATACAGATGCTCAGAACTTAACATCTGCAACTTTAACAGGTTCTGTACTTCAAATAGATATTCAAAACGGTTCTTCAGTATCTGTAGATATAGCACCGTTAATTGCTGATTTAGAAAATAGAGTTACAACCCTTGAGAATTGTGCTTGTAATCCGTTGCCAGTTTCTGAGTTTGAAGCAGGTAGAATGGGACCGGTATTACACCAAAATATACCTAACCCTTTTGACGGGACTTCTGCTATAGGTTACTATATCCCTTACACATCTGAAAGTGCACATGTAGTTTTTAGTAATGGAGTAGGGCAAATAATAAAAACGATAGAGTTGACCAAAAAAGGAAAAAATGAAATCTATGTCAATGCTTCAGATTATAGTTCTGGAATGTATTATTATACCTTGTATTTAGGAGGTAAAAAAATTGATACTAAAAAGATGATAGTAGAATAGTCAAACAATTTAAAATCAACAATAAAAAGCTATACAGAAATGTATGGCTTTTTTTGAACTATTTTGAATCCATGAAAGAAAAATTTATAGATAAAATTAATTTATGTTTGATTCTGATATCATTCATATTAGCATGTTTACTTCCTTTTGAGTTATTTTTAATAGGTTATGCAGTATTAGGACCACTCCATTATTTAACAGAAACTAATTGGATAGTAAATAAAAATTATTTTGTAGCTAATAATTATTGGAAATATATAGTTGTTGTAGGTGCATTAATATACTCTATACCATATATATGTAGTCTTTCTTATGTTAAAAGTTTTTTTGCTAATGAAATATTAGAGATACTAACGGTAAAATTAAGTGTTTATAATAATGATATAATGTTTTTTATATTTATCACATCCTTTTTATTTGTGTTTACAAATAAAAACAAAGCTTTAATAATTAGTTTGTTAGTCACCCTTATGTTTTCAATTTTTGCGTTAAAATCAGATTTGTACATGTTACTAAATGGTGTATTGCTACCAACCATTATACACGTATATATATTTACTATATTTTTTATGATTTATGGCTTCAATAAAAACAAAATAGGAATTGTAAATATAGGTTTAATGATACTTCTTCCATTATCACTATTTTGGATTGATACAGATGTTTTTAATTATCATTTTTCTGATTTTGTCAAAAATACCTATACTAGTAACAGTTTTCATTATTTAAATGCAAACTTGGCTAAGTTGTTTGGGGTTTATAAAGATCTTGGGTTCTTCTTCTATGAGAAAATAGATCTCAAAATTCAAATTTTTATTTCTTTTGCTTATATGTATCATTACTTAAATTGGTTTTCAAAAACTACAATAATTGGGTGGCATAAACAATTAACTAAACGTAAGTCAATAGGTATTGCTTTAGTATGGTTAACGATTTTATGTTGCTATATATACAATTATAGATTAGGCTTAGTAATGTCAGTTTTTTTAAGTGTTTTACATGTAATGCTAGAATTTCCGTTAAATATGATTACTGTAAAGTCATTGTTTAAAAAATAAAAACTTTAAAAGTTAATTAAACAAAGTATTGGTTTAAGTTGATAAATATACAAGCTCACAATTGTTATTGTAGTTTTCAGTTTAAAAAAGTGAATAAATAGTTTATTATAATTGATGTAATTGAATACTTTTGCGCCAAAATTACTCAATATAAAAAACATGTTTAAAAAGATAGTATTTATTGCTGTTGCTTTTTTTATTAGCAAACAATCTGGCGCACAGAATGATCAAGAAGTTCAAAGCTCAGAAGTAGAAAATCAAATTCAAGACCAAGTTATTACAGATGACTTAATTGTTCAAGGAAGTATTGCCGTAGGTACAGGATCTACTAATGGAGAAAATTTTGGTTTTGATACGATGAGGTTTAAAGAAGATAATTTAAGAATTCATTTTGATGATACTTCTACATCAGCTTCTTTCCCGTCAAACGATTGGAGAATAACTATAAATGATTCAGGAAACGGAGGTTCAAATTATTTTTCTATAGATGATGCTACAGCAACAACAGTACCTTTCAAATTAGAAGCAGGTTCAGGTAATAATGCTATATATGTAAAATCAGGAGGAAATGTAGGGCTTGGTACATCAAACCCTGCACTTCAATTACAAGTTACAGATGGTAATACGCCAGGTCTTCGTCTGGAACAGAATGGCTCAAACGGATGGACGCCTCAAACTTGGGATTTGGCAGGTAATGAAGCTAATTTTTTTATCAGAGACGTGACTAATGGAAGTAAATTACCTTTAAGAATTAAACCAGGAGCTCCTACTAATACACTTTTTTTAGCAGCAAGTGGTAGTGTAGGAATCGAAAAAAATAATCCAGATAGTAATGCTTCACTACAACTAGGTAGCACGTCTAAGGGGTTTTTAATGAATAAGTTAAATACAAGTCAAGCAACTACTTTAGCAGGAAACCTAGGAACAGGGCATGAAGGAATGCTGATATATAATACAGATTTAAAAGGGTATTATAGTTGGACTGGTTCAGAATGGAAAGCATTGGCTTTTGTAGAGTCTGGTGCCAACTCTGTTCCTGAACTTTTAAATTATCAATCTGTGGTTAGAGCGGCAAATGGTAATGTGTTAGCTAATCAAGCAGTTAATTTTAAGATGGATATTCATCAAGGATCTTCAACAGGAACATTGGTTTATAGTGAAAGCCATAATGTTACTACTTCTTCTTTAGGAATGGTGAACTTTAAAATTGGATCTGGAAGTGTGCTGTCTGGAACTTTTTCAGCAGTAGATTGGGGAGCAGGAAATCACTATTTAAAAGTGCATATTGATGTTACAGGAGGAGATACTTTTACAGAAATGGGGACAACTCAATTTGTAAGTGTTCCGTATGCTCTTAGAGCTAAATATGCAGAAAATATGGTTTCTACTGCTGCAGCTAGTTCTAAAGAAAAAGATATGAAAAATAAAATATCTAAGTTAGAGGCAGAGGTAAAGCAACTTAAAAGCTTAGTAGAAAACTTATTGAAAAAGTAAATTCTATTATGAAAAAAGGTTTAATAGTTTTATTGCTCACAAGCTTTTTAGGTTTTAGTCAAAGTCTAGAGCGTCAGGTAATAGGAGGGGCAGGAGCTACTCTAACAGATAATTCTACAGTAATTTTAGATTATACTGTTGGAGAGGTGGTTGTATCGAGTATTACAGATGGAAATACTTTATTAACTCAAGGTTTCCAACAAGGAGAGGTTTTGTTGTCAGTAAATATAGGGATTACTGCTTTTTTACAAGGAGCGTTGTTAAGTCCAAATAGCGGAGAGGAAAGTTTAATGAGAGATGATCTTCGTGTTGCGAACTATATACCAACAACTTCACCTTATTCAGATGGTTTAACATGCAATCCTAATGTATTTACTGTTACAGGAGCTAATGCAATAGTAGATTGGGTTTTTGTTGAGCTAAGAGATAAAAACGACAATACTTCAGTTTTACATGGTAAATCAGCCTTGTTGCAAAGAGATGGAGATATAGTAGGAGTTGATGGAGTCTCTCCCTTAAATTTTATAACTTCTGCAAATAATTATTTTGTAGCGATTAAGCATCGTAATCATTTGGGTATAATGAGTTCTAATGCAATAGCTTTATCAGATACAGTAACTATATTAAATTTTACTGAAGCAAATAATCAGATAACTTATGGAAACAATGCACAAACTACTCATGGTATTCCAAACGGAATTATTGCTATGTGGAGTGGTAATGCTAATTCAGATAATACAGTTAAATATTTGGGGTCAGGAAATGATACCAATTCTATAAAAGATAAAGTTCTATCAGAAACTGGAAATACAACCAATAGTAATTTATATACATCACAGGGTTATCATACAGCTGATGTTAATTTAGATGGAGCTGTAAAATACCAAGGATCAGGTAACGATGCAAATACTGTTAAAGATGCTGTTTTAGCTCATCCAACTAATCAGGTTTCGCCTTCTAATTTGTTTACTATAACTGAACAATTACCTGAAAATTAAACAATCTTATCAATTTACTGTTCATATTGTTTTAAATAAACATATGTTTTTATAGTTTTCGATTCATGGCAAAAAAAGGAAGAGAAAAAAACACTAAAAATAAAAAGAAACATACGAAGCTTATGAATCGTAAGTTGAATAAGCTTCGAGAAGAAAAAGAACAACGTAAAAAAAGGTTAAAAGATTTAATTGTAAAAATAAATCAACAAAAAAGCAGTGAAGAATAGTTCACTGCTTTTTTTGATTATAGTTATATAGGTTTTACTTAAAATAAGAAAAATCTTCACCGTCTTCTATCTTAAGTAGGGTCTCATAAATTAGCTTGATAACATTCTCAACATCGTTTCTATGAACCATTTCTACTGTTGTATGCATATAGCGCAATGGTAAAGAAATTAATGCAGAGGCAACTCCTCCGTTACTATAAGCAAAAGCATCAGTGTCTGTACCTGTAGCTCTTGATAGAGCAGACCTCTGAAAAGGTATTTTCTTTTCTTCGGCAGTATCAGTAATTAAATCTCGTAATTTTTGTTGTACAGCAGGTGCGTATGCAACAACAGGTCCTGCACCCATTTCTAAATGACCTTCCTTCTTCTTTTCAATCATAGGAGTAGTAGTGTCATGAGTTACATCTGTTACAATAGCAGCGTTTGGTTGAATGGTATGAGTAATCATTTCAGCACCTCTCAACCCAATTTCTTCTTGAACAGAGTTGGTAATGTAAAGTCCAAAAGGTAATTTCTTTTTGTTCTCATGCAATAAACGAGCTACTTCGGCAATCATAAATCCTCCCATTCTGTTATCTAAAGCTCTACATACAAACTTATCCTTGTTTAAAACATGAAATTCATCCGGATAAGTAATCACACAACCTACATGAATACCTAGTTTTTCAACTTCTTCTTTGGTTTTACATCCAACATCAATAAAAATATTGTCTGGTTTTGGAGCTTCTTCTTTAGCTCTGTTTCTAGTATGTATAGCAGGCCACCCAAAAACACCTTTTACGATTCCTTTCTTAGTATGGATGTTTACGATTTTACTAGGAGCTATTTGGTGGTCACTCCCACCATTTCTAATAACATATAACAAGCCGTTATCAGATATATAGTTTACATACCAAGAAATTTCATCGGCATGCCCTTCTATAACTACCTTATATGGAGCTTCCGGATTAATAACACCAACTGCGGTTCCGTAAGTATCAGTTATAAAAGTATCAACATAAGGTTTTAAATAATCCATCCAGATTTTCTGACCTTCCCATTCGTATCCAGTTGGAGCTGCGTTGTTGAGGTATTTTTCTAGAAATACCATCGACTTTTTATTTAATATAGATTTTTTCTTCGCCATTGTCTTTATTTAATTAAAAGTTAAATGTAGTAATTTTTGAATGTATCATGCAATTATTCTTTAGTATACTTACAACTTAATTGTGTAATTTTGGAATGATTTTAGTGGTTAAGATTTTAAAGAGTAGAATGAGATACATACCATATATATATATAATGTTATTCTCTATACTTTCATTTAGTCAGAATGAAAGTATAGAAGAAAAAGATACCCTAAATAAAGAAGTGTTTATTGTTAAAGGAGACTCTATATATAATCATGCTGTTAATTTAGATGATGTAGTAGTTCTTAAAAAAATAAGGTTTGCAGATAAACAAGATAGAATCAAGTATCTTATATTAAGAAGGAAAGTACGTAAAGTATATCCATATGCAAAAATGGCTGCCGATAAGCTTACCGAATTAAATGAAGAGTTGAAACATATAAAAGGTAAGCGTGCTAAAAAACGCTATACAAAAAAGGTTCAAAAATATATTGAAGAAGAGTTTTCTGCCAAGCTGAAAAAGTTTACTAGAACAGAAGGGCAGATATTAATTAAACTAATTCATCGCCAAACTGGCAAAACAGCATTCGCCTTGGTTAAAGAATTAAGAAGCGGGTGGAGGGCATTCTGGTATAACTCTACAGCCAATATGTTTAGTATATCATTAAAAGAAGAGTATAGTCCAAGTACATCACATGAAGATTTTTATATAGAAGATATACTAATGCGTTCTTTTATGGATGGAGTTTTAGAGAAGCAACCACATGCTTTAGACTACGATTATTTCGAGTTGTCAGATAAGTGGTTTGATAAAACGACAAAATAATTTGCATAGTTCAGTAAAACTTTATAAATTTATTTCCCTTTTTTAAACAGCTAAAAGACTCAGGTTTAATTAGTTTGTTTGATACACTAAAAATTTATTAAAAAAACTTTTGTTTTTTCTTGTTCAGAAGAAAAGAAAGGTAGTATATTTGCACCCGCTTACGGCAAGGGATTATAAGGAGTTGGGTAGGCTGATGTTCATTAAAATAGTTAGAGAAAAGTTTTTCGAAAAAAGTTTTAAAAAAGCTTTGCAGAATTAAAAAAGGTTGTATG
>NZ_JBHTJM010000004.1:0-1246 GCF_042675745.1 Pseudofulvibacter geojedonensis
CACCAGTAACCCTCAAATTATTTATGTAGAGGTTATCAATACAGGTGATGAAGGAAATGCAGGCGATGGCACTCAATGTAGAAGCGTTAAAGCGATTACATTAGAAGTATCTATTCCTCCTGTAACAGAATTTGTTTCTATGCCATTGTGTGACGATCAGTATTACGTACCAGACAATGTAACACCGAATCAAACCTTCAACTTAACATTATTTGAAGATATGATTACTACAGAAACAGGTAATACTTTTACTTATTTCTTAAGTGAAGCAGAGGCAGAAGCCAACACCAACCCTATTGGTAATACTACTGCTTTTGTTAACACAGTAAATCCACAAGATATTTTTATAAGAGTAGACAATGCTTTAGGTTGCTACAGTGTGCAATTAGTAGAAATTGTAGTAAACCCGAATCCTACTCCTTTAATCCCTTCAGATTTAGCCGATTTATTTCCAAACGGAGAAAGTATGGAGTCTTGTATAAACGACGGAACAGGACCAGGAACACTGCAAGAAGGATATGCTCTGTTTGATTTAACCGAATATCAAGACGATATTATTGGCGGAGAAACGGTTGTATCTGCAGCTTATTACACATCTGAATCTGATGCTAATTTAGAGCAAAACCCTATTACAAACCCTACTACTTTTTACAATACTGTAGCCTATGGGCAAACTATCTGGGTTCGTGTTACCAATACAGGTGACACAGCTACTAACACAGCCGCAACAGGATGTTACACACTAACAAACTTTAAAATTCACGTACCTGTACCACAAGTATCTATTACCAGTACTAAAGATGTATTGTGTGTAGATGAATTTGGTGTACCGTTACCTACAGAAGATTTACCTGTATTAACAGCTACTACCTTTAGCTTAGAAGGAAGTTATACAACTCCAAATTACACTTACCAATGGTCGTTTAACGGTGTAGAAATTCCAGGAGCAAATAGTAGTACTTATACGGTAAGCCAAGCTGGAGATTATAGTGTTACAGCATCTGGACCAACAGACATGTTATGCCAAAACTCAGCTACTGCTACAATTAGTATTTCTGCTAGCCCTGCTACTTACAACGCTACTGTTACCACTAATGCATTTGCTGGAAACCATGTAATTGAAGCCACTGCAACATCTACTGTACCTGGAGTTACTTTTGAATATAGCTTAGGTAACGCTGCAGGACCTGGAGACACTTTCCAGAGTAGCGGAACATTTACTGATGTAAACCCAGGACCACATGTA
>NZ_JBHTJM010000005.1:0-251109 GCF_042675745.1 Pseudofulvibacter geojedonensis
CTTCTCTCCTAACAGCGATGGAGCTAATGACACTTGGATGATTCACGGTATAGATGGTATTCCAATCTCTCAGATTTACATCTTCGATAGATTTGGTAAACTATTAAAACAATTAGATCCAGATGGAGCTGGTTGGGATGGTACCTATAATGGTAGCCCTATGCCTTCTACAGATTACTGGTTTAAAATTATATATATAGAAAATAATCAGCAAAAAGAATTTAAAGCTAACTTCTCGCTTAAAAGATAAATAGCATTCTTTTAGATGAAATAAAAAAATACCCGATATCGGGTATTTTTTTATTCAGTAAACTTACGTATATTTATAACACGCTTAATTACAAGCATATAAAGTAATTTTTTTGGGGTGAAAAAACCACTAGTTTACAAACTAATGGTTTTTTTTATAATAACAAATTGTACCTTAAAGCTAACGTAGTTATCAAGAAAGTGTAGTGGCTTACCTGTTATTTACCAACTAAGAACCACAGGAGATATTTATACCCTTTTCTATTTAGCTAATCTTATATATAGTATTTGAATTTGACAATCTAACATTTGAAACTAAAAAAGCCACCTCTAATGAAATGGCTTTCTATGTTTTGAAATGTTTTTTTAAATATTTATTCTTTTATAAACTTTAACATTTTCTCTTTACCATTATCTAAACTAAGCTTTATTAAATATGCTCCATTCGCCAACGATTTAATATTAACTTCTGGTTTGTTTCTATCTAATTTAGTTTTTAAAACTTCTTGACCGTTGATTGCTTTAATGGAAATATCAATATTAGAATAAGTATCATTTAAACCTTCTATTTGAATAAGCTCTTTAGCAGGATTAGGGAATACTGTAATATTTTTTAATTCATAATCTTCTGAAGACAATACAACAAAAGCTATACAATCTGATGTTTTAGTACAATTACCTTTGGTTATCTGAACAGCATAAGTCCCACTAGATGAAGGTGCAAATGTTTGATTTGTAGCTCCAGCTATTGGGGCATTAGAATTATTACAATCTACCCATTGGTAAGATGTAGCAGAAGTTTCGTTAGCGGTTAAATTTGATGCGTTTTGAGCAACTGTTTTATTAATGAAAATTGGATTTACCATAGTTGCCATAGATGCAACGACCAATTTAAACATTTCATAATAATAAGGATAATTGAACAAATTATCTCTATCGTTTGATGTGTGATAACCAGTAGTTTTATCATTATTATGCCATGATTCTCCAAACAAAAGAGCAGAATAATCTTCATTCCAGAAAGAACCATGATCACTTGCCCCTGTTCCTGGATTAACCACATTAACATTTAAATTAAATCCGTAAGTTGTATCATTTAACACTGCTACTATTTGATCTTTAAACGCTACTGAACCAGCAATATTTCTAACATCAATATCAAAATCATTATCATCATCACCATCAAAAGCCATCATATCTATGTTCATAACACCTAAAACATTTGCCCCTGCTGCTTTTAAAGCTTGAGCATGAGCTCTACTTCCTCTCAAACCTATTTCTTCTTCATCCCACAAAGCATATATTAAGGTCTTATCTAAACAATGAGGAGCTAACATTCTTGCCAATTCAATTACGGCTGCCGTACCACTTGCATTATCGTCTGCACAATAATTAGCTACAGAATCATAATGGGCTCCAATAATATAAATATCGTTAGGATTATTAACACCAGTTTGAGTTGCAATAATATTTCTACCGCCCGATGAGTAATTATTTTCAACTACTGTTAAACCTGTAGCTTCTAATCGCTCCTTAATATAATTGGCTGCTAAATTATTATCATTATCACTAACTCTATGGGTAATAGTTACGGGAGATCCTCCAACTGTAGTAGCTTGTTCTCCAGATAATTCTTTTACCAAAGTAGTTATATTGGCATTATTCGTTTGATTAACTAAATCTAAAATTGATTGTTGAGCATTTACATTAGCTAAAAAACAAATAGCTAATAATAGTAGTAGTTTTTTCATGTTTACGTTTTTTTCGGGGTCATCAATTTACAAAAAATAAAATCCATTATAAAATTATAATACATAAGCCTTTAAATTCTATACAAATGTTATAAGAATAACCAAAAAAACACCTCTACATTTGTAGAATATGATTTTATTCTCTACATTTGTAGAGTAAGTTCTAATACTGTAGAATATGAAATTGAGTAAAACAGAAGAAACATTAATGAATAACTTATGGAAGCTAGAAAAAGCTTTCATGAAAGATTTATTAGAAGCATATAAAGATCCTAAACCAGCTACAACTACATTAGCAACGCTTTTAAAAAGAATGAGAGAAAAAGGTTTTATAGATTATACCTTATATGGTAAATCTAGAGAATACTATCCGTTGATAAAAAAAGAAGATTATTTTTCTAGTCATGTAAATAGTTTGATAAAAAACTTTTTTAACAATAGCACTTCACAATTTGCCTCATTTTTTACCCAAAAAACCAATATGAGTAAGGAGCAATTAGAAGAGTTGAAATCTATTATAGACAACGAAATTAAAAAGAAGTAACTTATGGGAGTCTATTTATTAAAATCTGCTGCTTGTTTAGCTATTTTTTTGATCTTTTATAAACTGTTATTAGAGAAAGAATCTATTCACAAATTAAAACGTTATTACTTACTAGTAAGCTTACTGCTATCTTTTATAATACCCTTAACTAGTTATACTTCTTTTGAATATGTAAAGGCTATGGAAGTACTACCTAATTCAAATACAATCTCTATAATTGAAGATATTCCAGAAGAGAAAACTCTAAGTATAGAGATTATATTTTTAACTATTTACGCTTTCATATCGGGAATATTTCTATTCTTCTTTATTAAGAACCTTTGGTTAATGGCAAAAAAGATACAGGCAAATGAAAAAAACACTTCAGAAAACACAACCAAAGTGTTATTAAAAGAATTGATAGTTCCTCATACTTTTTTAAAATACATATTTATAAATAAAACGGAATATAACAATAATAGTATTCCTAAATCAGTAATAGCACACGAAGAAGCACATGCTAAGCAGAAACATAGTGTAGATATTTTATTACTAGAGTGTTTACATATACTATTTTGGTTTAACCCACTTATTTATTTATACAAAAGAGCTATTAAACTAAATCATGAGTTTTTAGCAGACGAAGCAGTTATAAATAAAGGATATGAAACTAAAGCCTATCAACAAACTTTACTAGCATACTCATCACATGCTACTCTAGAATACTCGAATTATTTCGGGTTGGCTAATGCCATCAATTATTCATCAATCAAAAAACGTTTAACAGTCATGAAAACTAAAACCACAAAAAAAACGGTTTGGCTACGTAGTTTATTAATACTACCTCTAGTAGCTTTATTACTCTTTAGCTTTAGCACTAAAGAAATTATTTATCAGGAAAAAGCAACCAAACAAATGGTAGCTGAATATAATAAACTTGCAAAGAAGTACAATGCGCAAGATAAAAACAACAGAGTTGTACTCTTAAAAGATATACAAAGGTTGGAGTACATTTATAAATTAATGACTCCTGAGCAAAAGAAAAACGCAGAACCTTTTCCTGATTGTCCACCACCGCCTCCACCTCCGCCTCCATACCCTGAAGACGCAGATTATTTCATCAATGATCAAAAAGCATCTATAAATGAGGTGAACGAAATAAATCCTGAAAATATTCAGAGTGTGTTTGTTAGTGGTAAAGACAAACCCGGAAAACCTAGGTTAGATGTTTTTACCAAAGACTATAGAGGTGTTGTTGCTCCTAAGCCACCTAAAATCCTTAAGCTTCCTAAAAATGATGGAACTAAATTTTTACCAGCTCCAGAATACCCCGCAGATGCATACTGCTATATTAATGGTAAAAAAACTTCTATGAAAGAAGTAAAAAAATTAGATTCTGAAACTATAAAAAGAGTTATTATTAGTGGAAAAGACGAATCTGGAAAGGTCTTAAAGAAACCCATTTTAGAAGTATATACAATCGACTATAAAGGGCCAGAACCAAGCCCATCAAAATACACAAATAGACCTGGAGCTAAAATAAACGGTAAAGTTTGTGAAGGCTGTATGTTACAAATGACTAAAGAACAATTAAAAAACTCTTATTTATCATTACAAGAAAATGGTAAAATAATTATGCAATTTAGAGTTAAAGCTCCTAAAAAACCTACTGTAACGTGTATTGGTAGCATATTAAATGACGAAGCAATAAAAGTTATCGATAATGCTAATAAAGGTCAAATAATTCAATTATTTGATATTAGGGTAGATGGCTTAAAAACAAAACCACCTATTTTAATAACCTTACTAGACTAATCTTTTACTTTTAAATATTAAATAAGTGTCCTTTTATGATTAATAAAAGGACACTTATTATTTTCTGATTGTTACTTTTTAGGTACTGATGAACTCTTTGCTAATTCTGGCACAGATTTATACACATAATCTCCATGATAACCTGTAAAATATTTGGCTACTTTTTTATCCCAAGTTTTTTGATCAGCCTTATTTTTAAATCGAGCTTTGTTTAAATTCCCCATTTCTTCTAGTGCTTTTTCTAAATCGGCTAAAGAATTTACTACAAAAACTTCTACATAATCGCGCCTGTCAGACCCCCAAGCATGTGCATATGGGTAATACCCCTTTATATACTGGTTTTTATGAATTACTTCTTTTAAAAATCCATCTCGCAATTCATTAAACTCTTTATCGGTTCCTTCTTCTGAAAATGCAAAATGACTTTTACGGACGTAAAACAATACGGGGTCATTGGAAACCTCAGCCCTTTGTTTAGCTCCAGACATAGTAACATAAATTTCATCGGAATGTTTATCTGCATAATAAGCACTTCGCTTTTTAAAATAGGCCTCTCTTTTTGTTTTATCTGGCCAAGCAGCTTTAATTAACTCGCTATTTTTTTCTCCAGCTTTCTCAATATCTGACCACGACTTATACAATTGCACATATACCAACTCTGTATTGTCGGCTGTCATGTGATGTAAGCCATAATTAGTAGCTAATATGTATTCATTTTTAGAGGTGACCTTATCTAAGAATTCTTTTTCTACAGCTTTCCAGTCTTTCATAGAAAAATCTTCCTGATCCATATTCCAATGCATCGTAGTAACCGTTAAATACATGGGGTTTTCCTTTTCTTGAGCTAATAATGGATAAATGCTAAATAGCATAAAAATCAAGAAAATACCGAGCAGTTTACTTGTCTTTTTCATAATTCTAAATTTTATGGTTAGTATATACTTATTGGTTATTTACTAATCTGGTTTAGAGTTATGCCGATGCAAAAGAATTGTATCGAAGACCGCGGATGCAAATGTACGAAAATATAAAGGTTTTCTTGTTATAAAAAAGAAAATCACACATCGCAAAATATTAATTAACAGTGTATTACGATTTGTATAAACAAAATATTTTCATTTTTAATGTAACAAATCAACACATTTAGCGTTCTAATACATATCATCAATCAATCACATCATGTTACAACGCTTTTTTATTATCTGCTCTGGAGCAGATACCCTACTGTTATCTCATTGTTCTAACGGAGAAAAAAACAAATACGCTGGTATTGGCGCTACTGTATTCTTTACAGCTTTAATGGCTACTATTGCAGCTAGCTATGCTTTATATACCGTTTTTGATAATTACCTTACTGCTGTTTTTTTTGGTATAGTTTGGGGTTTGCTTATTTTTAATCTAGATCGTTTTATTGTATCTACTATCAAAAAGAGAGAAAGTTTTCTTGACGAATTATTACAAGCTACACCTAGAATTATATTGGCCATTATTATTGCGGTTGTAATTTCTAAACCCTTAGAGTTAAAAATATTTGAGAAAGAAATTAACCAAGTGTTGTTGACTGAAAAAAACCAAATGACCTTAGATAATAAAGACCAAATTGCTTTACAATATACACCTAAAAAAGAAGCATTATCTAATGATATAACTGCTCTTAAAAACGAAATAACAAGTAAAGAAGCAGAAGTAAATGCTTTATACAACACCTATATAGCTGAGGCCGAAGGTAGAGAAGGAACCAAACTATTAGGTAAAGGGCCAGTTTATAAAGAAAAACGAGAAAAGCACGATACTGCATTGCAAGAATTACAAAGTTTAAAAGAGGATAACCAAGCAAAAATAACAGCTAAAGAAGCAGAGCTATTAGCTTTAGACAGCGAGTATAAAAACCAAGTAAGTACATCGCAACCTATTATTGACGGATTTGATGGTCTAATGGCACGTGTAAACGCTTTAGGCAAGTTGCCTTGGCTACCTTCGTTTTTTATTTTCTTGTTGTTCTTAGCCATAGAAACCTCTCCTATTATTGCTAAGTTATTATCTCCTAAGGGTGAGTATGATTATAAACTAGAAGATGCAGAAACAGCTGTTAAAACATGGGTAACTCAAAACATAAAAGAACGTGAAGTTATTTTACAGACAGATCAAAACTTAAATAACAAAATATACAACGATATAGCCGAAGAAGATGAACTGTATAGCTACAAACGAAAAAAGGCTCGCGAATTAATGCAAGCCCAAGCCGATGCCTTTTTTGAAAAACAAAAAAGAGGATTGTTTTAGTAAAATATTTTAAACATTTAAGAAAAACAAGCGTCATTTTTTATTATTTCAAATGACAAATCATAATATTCTGTTCTCATTTCTGTATAACATTGAATTAAAGAAAGTTTAGCAACATTTGATCTATATTTATTAATTTTATTTTGTAATGGTTTGTTCTTTAAGTGACTTGTAATACACATTACATACCTGATATTATCAGTAGTTTTGAACAAACTTAAAAACTCATTTTCTGATAGATTTCTATTTTTACCTTTGGATTCTAAACTTTTATATACAGCTCTTAAATAATTATTTTGATTGTCCTTTAAATCATTTTTCAATCTTCTTGCAGAAGAAATTATTTGACTATAAAGTTCTCTCATTTCCGTACTAAACCCATACTTTACATGACAAATATAAAGAGTATTATTATTAAAATGTATTATATCTCCCAGTTCAATTGAATTGGGAGATATTGTATCTAAAACCCAATAACCTTCTTTATCATACTTATCATTATAAACCCCTTCATTTTCTCTTTTACCACTTTCCTTCTTTCCCCATTCTTCATTTAAAACCTGATTTTTTAAATCATTAGCATTTAAAATTTCTGTACACCGATCATTCATTTCATTTATAAAGATTTCGCGTAATTTATACCATTTAGAATCTAAGTATATATAATTCCCTAAACCTTTAATATTTATCTCTGTATTTAGGTGATAAATTAATGCTGTTTTTAGTATTGGAGTACTATTTTGATTTTTATAAGTGTAAATGTAAAAGTTGTATATTTTATTACTAAAGTTATTTAAATTTTTATCAAACCCCTCTTCATTTAAATAAGTTAAAATAATTTTTAAAATTTCACTTTTATCAGCTGTTCTACTAATTTTTTTATATTTCCTTTCTCCTTCTTTTAACTTTATTTCATACTCATCAGCACTATAAAAATCTTCAATTTTATTAGGATAGCAAATATCAAAATTAGAAACTGTATTTGAAATAATATCATTTCTTTTATTGAATAATTCATTAATTATCGCAGGTTTCAATGAATTAGCAATTTGATCCTTGTTAGTTATTTCTTTATAAGAACTAAAGAAATCATCAGCTTTTTGAGTTTCAATATGTTCCAATATTTGAATTAAAAGACCTAATTCTTGAAAAGAAAGTTTTTTATTAATATTAAAACCATTTGATATATTTAAAATTATATTGGGGGACCTATTAGTCAAAAATTGATTAAAATAAAGGTCAGCTGTTTCACTTGATAGTTTTATTTTTAGTTCAGTAGGAATTTTACCAAACTTTATATAATCCATCAAACGATAATTATCTTTAAATTGCTCAGACATTCCGGCTCTTAAACCTGTTACACCTCTAGTTTTTATCGTTATAATTTCATCTTCTACAGGTTTCATTATTCTTGAATAAGTATTTAGTCCATATGATGAATCAAGAAATGGTAAAATATATTTATAAAAGGCTCCTCCAATTATTGCGAAAATCCCTGAAGGAGTACTAACTAATATTAATACAGAAGGAATCTGGTACTCAAGAGTTATTCCATCTACATATTCTTTTGGAAAAAACTTTGCCCATTCAGATTCTTTCTCAATTGATTGAATAATTATCAATTTTGAATCATAATCATTAACCTTAATATCTCTTATTATGGAAGGCTTTTTATTTAGTGACAAATGGTTAGAAATTCTATCCGCTACTGATATTAATTCATATACACTCTCAAGCTTATATATTGTTGGGTTCTGTTTCAAACTATTCTACTTTAAATAACTTAGGTCAATCTCCTCAAATCTAATCAAAATAAACAATGTAAGAAATGACTTAGATCAGTGAATTTGAAAATTCACTATTTACAGTGATAATCACAAAAGTTAATTTACTTCTATAAAGCCCTTTAAATCTGACAAACTACCATTAAAAACATCAAAATCGTTTAGGTTTGTGCCAATTTTATAACTAGCCGTTTTTTGCCACAAAATCCAATTATTTTTTTTCCATGCAATTGGCAAATCTGGTTGAGACTTATTGTTATAATTGGCTATCCATAAAGGATAGGTAGCAAACAATGATTTGTTTAAATATTTATTACCTGTATTAATATCTGTATAAATAATTACTTTTCTATTTAAAGCCTTTTCTACCGCATTTATAAACACTAACAGAGTTGATTGAACTTGTTCTACAGATTGTGTTTGGTCTATTCCTCCTTCTTCAAAATCTATAATTGGTGGCAAATCTGTTTTCTCTATGGAGGCCAGTGCCTGTATAAAGTTTTTAGCTTGAGCCTTTGGATCATCATTAGACCTGTAAAAATGATACGCTCCTCTAATAAATTTCTTTTCAGAAATCATATTCCAATTATGTTTAAAATCTGGATCTATATAAGTAATCCCCTCGGTTGCCTTGCAAATCACAAAGCTTAAACTATCTGATTTTTTGCTTAAAAAACCTATCTCATCTCCTTGATATTTAGAAACGTCTATTCCATATACAAACTTTACTTTCTCTTTAGTAGCATCCACCGTATCTAGAATTTTTTTAGGTTTAGAAGCCGATTCTTTATCTATCGGATTCACTTTTTTAGATTGACATGACAACAAAATCACACCCAAAAAGAGCATCCAAAAACAGTTCTTATATTTCTTCATTAGTAGTTATTTTATATTGAATAAATTACTCGGTTGGTTTTGGTTTAGAGCTATCCCACTGTGCTCTTCCTAACAACCAACTAAAATCTCCCGATAATTGCTCTCCACTACCTAACTTTCCGTTTGTATAAGAATTATAAATTCCAGCACTAGAATGACAACCTATACAGCTTTCGGTACCATAAATTGTAATATCACTAGTAGGATTATTTTCCATTAAATTAGAAGCAGATTGATTCCCTTTTTGAAAAAAAGTTTCCATAGTTATATTGGTTAATAAGGCAATATTGGTATCTCCACCAGATTTATCGGTTACAGAAGTAGGCAGCACATAATTATCATCATCATGTGGAGGTGAAGGCACATTTTGATTTAGCGGATACTGCGTATCTATTAATTCATAATACTGCCAAACACTATTTTGCTGTCTGAAATAGGTTTGCATACGCTCATTAATTCGCTGTACACGAGAAGGAATATTTACCATTCTGTGAGCTTGCGTTTTCATTACATTACTATTAGCATAATATCTTGCCTTGGTAGAATCTTTATACTTGGGAGGAGAAGTTCCTTCTATTTGTGCACCTCTAGTAGTTACTTCCCAAAAGTTACCGTGTTTATCTGTTTTAAACTCATACCTACTATTATGAGTTACATCTACATTAGCTGGGCAAATTTCGCACTCAGCATTACGTAACGATGGTGGGATTCTTACCGTTTTACCATCTTTCTCTATTTGGTTCTCTCTTAAATTATCTACATGCTCAAAAGTAGACCACACCCATTGCTTACCTGTTGGTGTTTTTTGACTAATATGGAATCCAATCATTCCCAAATCTTTTTTAACCAATTCGTTAGTTTCTTCGTCTACAATATATCCTTCGTCTGTAAAATAGCGCTCTTTATAATCTGTATCTTCTAAAATTTTCCAAGCAAATTTAATTTCTATAGCTCCTAATTCATTGTTTTCATAATTTCCTGCCGGAAAATCTGCTTCAGGATTTTTCTTGGTATAAGCCAACTGTCCGTTGATATTATATAATTTCTTATCTACTATATAATCATACTCTTCTTTATTCATCAAAACTTCATAAACAACTACGTTCCCATTCTGATCGAATAATTTACCCGCAAATGCTTGGTCTACCTCATCTGCAATATTCTGATCCCTTTTTGCAGTTGGCGTAGTTGATAGTAACAACAACCTAGCATCTGTAGCACTTAGTATTTCTTTACTAATACCTAAACCAGACGCTGTTCTTGGACTACCCCAAGAAGAAGGAGCTAATCCGTCTTTACGATATACCTGAAAAGCTTCTTTCCAACCTAACCAGGTTGCTTCACCTTTGTCTGTAAAGTTTGGCATTGCATTTCCTTGTTCATCTCTTGGCCAGTTAATAGCTACCAGCGCTTGCCAACTGTACTCGTTAAAAGCTTCGTTTAATTTATAGATGTTTTTCTCCTTTTTTAATTTTTCTTGTAGTAGTGGATCTACATCTACTGGTATATTAGGCGAAAATGTTACTGGAGAAGGAATTTCTGAATACACTTCATTATTATGGTGATGCTCTTTGTCTTTACACGAAGTAATTAAAAGTGCTAGCACTACAGCAAAAAATAGTGAGCTATTTAAAAAAGATTTCATTTTTAGAGGTTTTAGTTAGTTTTAAATAAGATTTTACCTTGAAAAAAAGCGGATGCTCCCTAAGTAGCTTCCGCTTTTTCTATTTTTTAATTATTTCACTTCTGCGCTTTCTTTACCTGAAGCTGCTATTGCCTTATCGTCCATTAAATTTCCTTGTATACTCCACGTAAAATCTAATTTAACTGCGTCTTTAAAATATGGTGCTTTTAAATCAAAATACTGGTCGGTAATATACAAATGACTAGAACTATCTGTAGTAGTAATTCCTGGAATATATCTTGCCTGTCCGTGACAACTCATACAATTGGTTTGCATACCAAACTGATTTAACTTACCTCCTACTCTTTGGTCTATACCATAAGCCTGAATGTATTGATCTCCAGTAGAAAAAGTACCTCCGATAGCCACATTATCTTTAATAACTTGGTACGGACCAAAACTAGCTTCTAAATATGGGTTGTATGCATATAAAGAATTGGCATTTTTACCCGAACCACCGTAATAAGGCTGTACAGGTTTTACCATACTATAAGCAATAGCCATAGCGTAATGTTTAGCAGCACTATCTAATTGATCTGGCTGTAAGTCTGCAATAGTATTTGAGCTAGGTTCAAATGGTAATTTTGGAGTTGGAGACCACCAAAATGTTTGCCATGCCCATCTTTTTATTTCTCTAGTAGTAACGTGCATTGCCCTAAGAATTAAAAAGTCTCCTTTTTTAATATCTCTTGATTTAGCAATAGCTTCATCTGCCTTAAAATTAATGAATTCATTAACTGAATAGATCTTTTTAGCGGCATCTGTATTACCTGTTAGAGTTACATAAACAAAGGTATTCCAATCATCTTCTCCAAATTTTCTTTCCGGATTATTTTGTTCTCCTGGCCAAACAGATATTTTATAACAATCAGCACATTTTTCTGGAGCTAAATCTGCTTCTGTAAGTGGATCAAAAACTGGTTTTAAGGTTACGCCACTAGTTGGAAAATCTGCTATTTCAGGAAAATTAGCACCCGACTCACTTAAAGCATTTAAAGTACTTTCGAAAAACAACTTGTTATCAAAAATATGATTAGCAGCAGAGGGATCGTACTTTACAAAACTCACAATATCTCCAGTAGATGTAGTTATACTTTTACCAGTATGAAATTGACTAGGTGTTTTTAATTTTCCACGGTTTCTTTGAATACTCTTTAAAGTCACCTTTTTTTCATTTATAAGCTGTTCTGTTAAAGCTCTTTTAATATCATCTGGCGTATACCAAGTTTCAAATCTTCTTAATTTCTGATTGTCGTAACTCTCTCCTGTGTATGCAGTTAATGCATGCCAAATATCCCATCCGTGGGTAATAATATCTGGATTGTTTTCAAAATTACCCGCCTTTACATTATCGTATTTGGGGTTGCTTATCCATTTATTAATAAGTAACGAATCTGTAGGGAATGATGTTCCGCTAATTAACTTTTTAGGCATCGGATCTGCAATAAAAGAATTCGAACTTATTGGTGCTTCTGTAACATTTACAGCTATATTCTCTTCTACTACTACTTCTTCTTTACAGCTGGTAAATACCGTTGCTGCTAGTAGAACCCCTATAGCTAAACTATTGGTTTTTATACTTTTTAACATTTTAAATTGGTGTTAGTTGTTTAATAAAACCAAATATAGGGAGTGAGTTAAACCTAGTTGCGAGTAGAAATACGTGTTTTTTACAAAAAGGCTTACAAGTTCATGTAAGCCTCTGTCTTTTTAAGAATATCTTCTAATTAAGAATTTAACTCAAACGGGGTATCTCCTCCGTAAATATGGATCTCTCCTGGTCCGCCAGCAAAGTAACTTGTAAAGTTCAATGCTGCTGGTGTAGCAACCGTATATACTTTTAAGCAAGTTGTAGCGTTTTGCTCTTGAGTTGTTGCATTAGCTGCACCTGTAGCATTAGGATTTCCTTTTACAGCACCCGTTAATACTTGTGCAAATTGGGTATGCGCTCCGTAAGAAATAGCTTTGTTGTTGTACGTTACTTTATTAGCATAATTGGCATATACAGAGTTTACATCTTGAATGGCTCCTGCTCCTGTTGCTTTATTGTTTAAAACATACTGACCGTCGCAATTAAACACAAAACCATTAGCTACCGCCGCAATTGCATTATCGCTAATTTGCATACCGCATGATGGAATAATATGAACGTTAATACCCGATACCGTACTTGGTTCATTGTCTATATTTCCTCTTAACCTTACATCTGCATGATCTAAGCAAATTTCTACACCCATTTGTGTAGTTGTGGCAGTTCCTTCTTGATTAAAAATAGCGTACTCATCATCTAGTTTTTGCTTGGCATCTCCAGCAGATAAATCTATTATTGGGTAAGCCACCATTTGCTCGGTTACTACTGTAGAACCATTGGTTGTATACAATAAAAAGTCTTCGTTAGAGCAATAATACTTTTCTGTTGTCATGGTATTAGCAGTAGCAGCACCATCAGGTGTGCTCACTTTAGCGTTACTAACTATAATACTTCTGTTACGTACTTCGCAATTTGGATAAGCGTGACAGTTTTTAATAAAGTTAATAAGCATATCGAAAATAACTCCTTGTAAAGGCCCGTACGATTCTAACCAATTTTTAGAAAGATTGGCTACTACATCGTTTCTAGTAGTTGCACTGTCTGATGCATACACCGCATCTATATCTTTTACCAGTGTGGTAATGCAAGACCCAAAAACAAAAGTCCAATCTTGGTAGTTATCATTTACAAAAGTAGCTTCTAACTGTTGCTTTAAATAGGTTAACGGATCGTTAGACTCGTCTGTATAGATATAAGGGCCGTGAACTCCATGAAAGTAAAACTCTGGTGCTACAAAAAAATTTAGTGTAGTTCCGTCTGACTTTGGTAAATTATTAACCGCAGTATCTACTGCGTTTTTCATAATAGCAATACGCGCATCTATATCTGCATAAATATCTTTATTGGCTAAGTAATAACCGGCTACAGCACCTGGCCCATTAGGGTTTCCTATATCTACCACATCTGCTGGTGTAGTAGGTACGGCATAGCCTATAAATCTAATTTTTTGGTAAGCATTCTGACTCATGATATATTGGTTTTATTAGTTCTAGTTAATACAACCAAATATAATGAGCTAATCTCGCCTAGTTATGAGTAGAAATACGTGATTTAAACCTTGTATAAAAAGACTGTGAAGTTGTTTCTAACGGTATCGGCTATGAGTAGTTACGGTTGTGTTTAGATGAAAATTAGCAAATAAATCACAACCCATTGAAGTTGTCCGATGATTTCCCCCAAGGAAAAATCAGCCAGCAATGAATTATACACATTGTTAGGTGTAGTACTTACAGGTCCTCAATTATTTGTTCAAGCGAAATTATTCTTGAATTTAATATCATTAAATCATTGTAAGAACTATTTTGTCCAAAAATTTCTCTCAATTTTTCTATCATTGGTGGTATTTCATCTTCTTTCTCGACGACAATAAACTTTATATCCTTTGGCTTAAATGTTAACTTTTTATGCTTAGCCAATCGCATATTTATATATCGGCGCTTAACTTCATCGGTGTAAAATTCACGCTTATAAATGTCCTTGATTTCTATTTTTTGTAATAATTCTTTCGGTGGTACGTAACGCCACTCTCGTTCATCATAAAATTTCACTTGCCTAAATTCATTACCGTTGCTATATCCAGTTCCGCTATACGGTTTTACGTATTTAAGAAAATGACCTAATTGTTTAGACAACTCTTCATTTTTTTCGCGCACTTGTTTGCTCGCTAAATATTGACCGCTATTAACTAAATCTATTTCTTCATCTTTGTATCCATACTCTTTGAGTAATTTCTGGTTTTCTTCGCTGTTTTCGATGTCAAATATATTCTCAAGATTTGCAGAAAGAGTATTTAAAACCTTAGCTGTTTCTGACTTTGCGTGAGTGTATAAAACTGGGCTTAAACCATTTTTTAATCCCCATTCCTTTGATAATCCAATAGAATAACTTCCATATTTTTTTCGGTGTTCACTTATTTGTGATAATGGAATGTCACAGAAGCAAGACATTGGTAGAACTAACTCGCTTTTTGATTTTAATATCTTTCCATAAGTTTCTAAACTATATCTAATAAAAATTCCGTTTCGAAGAATGCTGACAAGAAAATCTTTTTCTCGCGTAAAGTGAAAAAGTGTGTTAGAGCTTAATTTCATTAATTATTTCCAAAGTTTTTTGTATTACCCCTGACGGTTTGTATATGGCAAGTAGGGCAGTAGAAAGCACTGAACTTTAAAGCTAACTCCGAGCCAAAGTGTTGTATTTGGTTTTTAATTTATTCATTTTTTAAAAGCCAAATCAACGATTTGGCGGTGTTGGTAGATAGTTCCAAACTTTCATAAAACCACTGAACACCCTATTTGCTATATACAGTGTTACAGGCTGGTTTCTTTTAGAGTTGAACCATAAATCTCTTTAAAACTATCATTTATATTTCTTCTTGTCAGTCTTACATAATCACTTTTTATTTTGCTTGACATTGTTTTTACAAACACACTGTTTTTAAAAACGTTTTTATAATCTAAGAAACCATCATTTTTTGCAGTATATTCTTCAAGATCAAAGTTTATGTCTGGAGTTATTAAATTCCATAATTTTTCAATTGACTCTTTCAGTCTTTCATTATTTTCAGTAACAAATGACTTAGGATCCTTCAAGATTTCAACACCTAGTTCATCTTCTTCCAATAGGACTTTTATAACATTAGTGAAAAAGAAAATTGCTAAACCATAATTTCTGATTTTTTCATTATCAAGTAGAGATGCATTACTTTTTACAATGCTAAACACGAGGTAGGCTAAATAAATTTTGTCTGCGGAGATATTTCTTGAAAAAATAGAATTATAGTCATCTCCAAAAAGTTTCTGTTTTAAATGTGTATTGTGGGGCTTGTTTTGATAAAATGCAGCAATTAGTTGCGCAGCGAAATCTTTGTCTATAACTGTATTGAAACTGCTAACATCTTCGCCTCGTTTTCTATTATATAAAACTTTATTGTCGAATAACTCCTCAAATTCTTTTTGTAATGATTTTTGAACCGAATCATTAGATCTTAAATCTTTTATGCTTATTGAATTCTGATTATTCGCATAATAAGTAATGTCTTTTACTAATGACGAGTTTGGATCTAGTTCAATGATCTTTGTTAGGATTGATAGATTTTTTGTTAGATGGGATTTGTTTTCATAAAGAGTTAGCATTGATTGACAACCATTTATTACTGCATAATTACCGATTGTAATTTTATCTTCATTTTCACCGGTTTTCAATGACTCACATATGATCGTGATTCCATTGTGATATAGAAAAAAGTTATGATGTTCAGATTGATTAGTTATGCTACTTTTAATAGATTTATTTACTCTGGTCTTACCGACACCATATCTTACATTTTTATAAAATAAAGTTCTGTCTTGAATTCCTTCAAGTTTGACTAGTTCCTTTGCAGGAATGGAGTAAACTTTTGCTTTTACTTGATTTGGTAAATTATACTCTATTAAAGATTTATTTGTAAGATAAAGGTCTTTGTCAGGGAAAATAACTTCATTGTCTGCAAAGTATGTGTATTTCTCCAGTAAGCTTTCACAATCCCAAAATTCATAATCATCAGTAATATTTATATATTCATTTGCGTGTGTGTTAAACTTCTTATTTGTTATAAAAACAAGAATGACTTTGTAATGAGTTTTTTCAATTAAACTCATTCCATTTACAAGAGCTTTTAGTTCACGGCTTGCTGTGCTTTCAAGTAAGTTTTGTAACGTTTCTTCATTTTTAAACCATTCTTTAGCGCCAACAAAGTTTCTCAAATCATTATCACCTTGCTCTTGGAAGTCATTGGGCGAAAATTTAGACTGGATTAGGTATACAATTTCTTCCTCATCATCTAAAAAAATCCCATCTATTCCTTTGTCATTTTTTTGATCACAAACGCATCCAATAGCGTCATCTTTATCAATTCGAAAGAAATTTTCCAAAAACCAAATTATGAATGCAGAAGAATCTGATCGTCCGTTATTATAGTTTTGTATTTCAGATCTTAGTTTAGTAAAAAATATTTCTAGTGTCATAATAGTTGTTTTATCACTTGCCTGTAACTAACATATAAACGTAATTACATTTATATCTTTATATGCGTATTGACTATATTTTCTAAAAAAGCTATAGTCCATTTGCCCAAATGTAACCAAAATAAATAATGTAAGAAATAACCCAAAATAGTTAATTTGAAAAATCACTGTTTTTAGTGAGGATGTAAATTAAAAAAGAATGCCTATTGAAACATTTTTGTAGGCACAGAAGTAGACTTACCCAATAATAACTCAGAAACCAATTTACCGGTTGCTGGCGCCAAACTTAAGCCCATCATAGCATGACCTATTGCTATGGTTAGATTACTTAATTTTTGAGATTTTTTAATAATAGGCATACCAGAAGGTGTACAAGGTCTAAAACCAAACCAAGTTTCTTCTTTTTTAGGCATTGCAATCTGTAAATCTGGGTAAAAGTAGTTAATGGTATTTACAATACCTTTTACTCGATTGATATTAATACTCGTATCTTGGTTATGAGTAATTTCCATAGTCCCGCCAAAACGTATATCATTAGCCATTGGAGTTACCGCTACCTTGCCTTCACACAATATACTAGGAATATTAGGTTTTGCTTTTTTATTTTTAAGGGTAAAACTATAACCTTTACCCGGAAGCAATGAAATATTTTCTTGTAACTTCTTAGCAATTTCAGGACTCCAAGAGCCTGTTGCTAATACCACCTCATTTGTTACAAAAGAACCTTTATTGGTTTCAACCGCTGTTACCAAACCGTTTTGTATGGTAAAACCTTTTACTTCGGTATTGCCGTAAATATTCACACCTAACTCAGCTAACTCTTGCTTTAAAAACTGCATGAATTTTTGTGGATATAAATGTGCATCTGAAGTATAATGCACTCCACCTATTACATCGGTTGTAGTACCTGTTTCTAACTTCGTAACTTCTTCTTTAGATAAATAACGTACTCCTAAACCTAAATCTTCTGCTAACTTTCCTTCGTGGTGCATTTCTGCCGCTACCTTATCGGTTTTAAACAGCATCAATAAGCCTTTCTCTTCGTAAAAAAAAGAGTTGTCTTGTCTAGCAAACTCTTGATAAAGTTCCTTACTTAACAAAGACAAATCTCGTAAAGCCGGCATTGCCTTTTCTACATGCTTTTGGTTGGCGTGTTTATAGAATTGCCATCCCCACTTTAATAAATCGGAACTCAACCTTGGTTTTACATAAAACGGACTTTGGCTGTTAAACATCCACTTAATTCCTTGAGCAATCATTCCTGGTTGAGCCAATGGAATAACATGAGAAGGTACAATCATACCAGCATTACCATAAGAACAACCGTCGGTCATATCTGTTTTATCAAAAACAGTTACCTCCAATCCTTCTTTAGCTAAATAATATGCCGAACACAAGCCTATTATTCCGCCACCAATTATGCTAACTTTTTTACTCATGAAACTAATGAATTAATGTAATAATGGGTTAATTTGATAATGATTTAATGATATAATAAATGAATGATTTAATTGAATGTGGTGTTTTTTCTTGCCTTGGCTATTACTTTAGAAATTTCAATTGCTTCATCTAGTAAAGGCTAGATTGATTCTTCTTCAATTAGTTTACTATCTAATAATATTTCAAGCCAAAAAACGGTTTCATCTGCTTCTTCAGCAGTTATAGACATCTTAGCATAAAATTCTTTTTTAGATCTCGCTATACATGAAGCTCTATAATTCGCAGCGGTAGAAGTAGCACTTTTAATAAGTTGATATGTTATCACATTAATGGCAGGAGATTTTTTCTGAGTATTCAGTAATAGAATAATATCAATCGATAATTTTTTTGTTCTCTTTTTAAATACTTCTATAAATTCTAACTTACTCATACCTATATTAATTCATTATTCCATTATTCAACTAATTCACTGTCTCATTATATCATTATCCAAACATCTCATTATTCCTTTAACTCATTTCTACATTAACTAATTATTAGATAACCTGAAAACCAAATGCGTAGGGATCATCTTCTTCGTCTATTTTAATAGTATTATAGCCATACACTTTTGCCCAACCTTGAATACTAGGTACAATAGCTGTTTTACCATCAAGTATAGTTTCTTCTTCTATTCTACCAATAAACTTGCTACCAATAAAACTCTCGTGTATAAACTCCTCTCCTTTTTTTAACTTTCCCTTGGCATGTAATTGAGCCATACGTGCTGAGGTTCCTGTACCACAAGGGCTTCTGTCTATAGCTTTGTCTCCATAAAAAACAGCATTCCTTCCAGAAGAGCTAGCATCTAACGGAGTGCCCGTCCATAACATATGACTTACATCTCTAATGGTATCGTTTTCTGAATGAATAAACATATCTGGATACTTCTCGTTAATACGCTTACGTACCTCTTGGCTGTATTGAATAATCTTACTAGCCGTAAAATCTTGAATACCCGAAAAGTTTTGTTGCGGATCTACAATAGCATAGTAATTACCGCCATAAGAAACATCAAAAGTAAGTTCTCCTAATTCTGGGCAATCTATAGTTAAACCTTCTGCCGCTAAGTAACTTTTTACATTGGTAAGCTTAACCCAGTCTACCTTTTTACCCGTTTGCTGGTATTCTATATTTACCAAACCCGCTGGAGATTCCATTTTAATTTTTCCAGGAGTTTTTGGTGTTACCAAACCTTCTTCTATAGCAATAGTAATAGTACCTATGGTTCCGTGACCACACATAGGTAAACAACCGGATGTTTCTATAAAGAGTATCCCAAAATCATTTTCCGGATTGCTAGGCGGATATAATATACTACCAGACATCATATCGTGACCTCTTGGTTCAAACATTAAGCCTTTTCTAATCCAGTCGTACTCTTTTAAAAAGTGTTGGCGTTTTTCAGACATATTAGCTCCCACCAAATTGGGTCCGCCACCAGCAACTACTCTTACCGGATTACCACATGTATGAGCATCTACACAAAAAAAAGTCTTGTTTACAGCCATACTATTGCAATGATTGAGGTAATAATTCTTTTGGAAAATCTTGGTATGAAAATGGTCTTACCCAACGTCTGATAGATCCTATTCCTACTGCAGTAAATCTAGAATCTGAAGAAGCTGGATATGGTCCTCCATGAGTCATAGATTCGCAAACCTCAACACCTGTTGGTACTCCATTAAAAATAATTCTACCTACTCTGTTTTGTAGTGAATCTATAATATTGCTAAGATTGTTATAATCTTCTTTCTCAGCTAAAATCGTTCCGGTTAATTGCCCTTCTAATCCGTCGATAATTTCAATCAATTCAGCCTCATCTTTACATCTAACTACTACCGAAAACGGACCAAAAACTTCTTGGTGCATTTTAGGATTGCTTAAAAAGTCTTTCCCCGAAACAGTTGATACTTGTGAAGGAGCAAAGTTTTCTTCTACAGCTGCTTCATATTTACTTATCACTTCTAATCCGTTTTGAGAGCTTACCTCACTACCTAAACGAGTATAGTTACTCTTAATATTTGGATGCAACATGCATTGCGGATCAATGGCCGTAGTTTTTTGAGCTAAGTCTTGTATAAAAGTATTTGTTTCTGCTCCATCAATAGTTAATAATAAACCAGGATTGGTACAAAACTGACCTGTGCCTAAATTGATAGATTTTGCATAAGTATCTGCAATAGATTCTCCTCTATTTGCAATAGCATTCGATGTAATTATTACTGGATTAATACTTCCCATTTCAGCAAAAACTGGTATAGGTTCTGATCGCTTAGCCGCTAAATCCATTAAAGCTCTACCACCTCTTATACTACCTGTAAAACCTACTGCTTTTACTTGAGGATGCTTTACCAATTGTTCTCCTACTTCAATACCACTACTATTTAAGTTAGAAAACACACCATTAGGCATTCCTGTTTTTTCAGCAGCTTTTACAATAGCTGAAGCTATTAATTCTCCTGTACCTGCATGCATTGGATGTGATTTAACAATAACCGGACAACCTGCTGCTAGAGCACTTGCTGTATCTCCTCCAGCAGTAGAATATGCCAATGGAAAATTACTTGCTCCAAAAACTACAGTTGACCCTAACGGGATTAAAGTTTTTCTTAAATCTGGTTTAGGTATAGGTGCTCTTTCATAATTTGGTAAATCAATCGTATTTTCTCTCCAGTTTTCATCTTTTACCAAAGCTGCAAAAGATTGCAATTGGAATACGGTTCTACCTCTTTCTCCTTTTGCTCTTCCTTCTGGTAAACCACTTTCAGACATATAAACTTCTATCAATTCATTGTCTAAAGCCATAATCTCATCTGCAATGGCATTTAAAAACTCAGCTCTTTTTTCTCCTGGAACATTTCTAAACTCCTTGAATGCTTGATGAGCTAATTGCACTGCCTCATCTATCTCTTCTGAAGTTGCCTCTGTAAAAACATACTGATTGTTGATGTTTAGCTTCGGATTAAACGTTTGATACGTTGTTGTTCCTTTTGCTGAAAGTTGATTTCCTATATAATTTTTTCCTGATACCATAGTTTTTCTAAAAATGAAAAACCTAGAGGCAACTAGTACCTCTAAGCTTTTAATTGTGGATTAAGGGATGTTCTTTATTCTCTCTTTATGCGCTTCTACATCAACAGGCTTATACACTCGTTTTGTAGAAACTGGATATTTCTCTAATAAATTTGCTGGCCTAATGGGTCTTTTAGTAAAGTCTCCACCGCAATTAGGACACACATGTTCTAATACATTAGTTACACAATCTTCACAAAAAGTACATTCAAAAGTACAGATCAACGCATCTGAAGCATCAAATGGCAAATCTTTATTACAATGTTCGCAATTAGGTCTTATTTCCAGCATATCTCAAAGATAACTAATATTATACTACACTTAATTCCTTATACTCAGGAAGTGTAGGCCTTGTTTCTAAAGCTCTATTGATAATCGCTAATACTTGCTGGCGTTCTTCACCAATTAACGGCAAACGAGGAGCTCTAACATTTTCGGTTCCTATTCCAGTAGCTACCTCAGCTAACTTAATATTTTGCACCAACTTTGCATTAATATCTAACTCTAATACTGGTAAAAACCACCTATAGATTTCTAAAGCTTCTTCTATTCTTCCTGCTTTAGCCAAGGTATATATAGCTACTGTTTCTGCTGGAAAAGCATCTACTAAACCAGCTACCCAACCATCTGCTCCTAATAATAGGCTCTCTAATGCCAAGGTATCTACACCACTTAAGATTGCTAAACGATCTCCAAAACGATTCTTAATACGAGTCACATTAGAAATGTCTCTGGTAGATTCTTTTACCGCTTGAATGTTTGGACATTCGTTCAATAATTCTTCAAACATATCTAAGCTAACTTCTATTCCATAATCTACCGGATTGTTATATACAATTATTGGTAAATCGGTGCTATTAGCTACTGCTTTAAAATAAACCACCGTTTCTCTATCGTCTGCTTTATAACGCATAGGAGGTAGCATCATTAAACCACTAGCTCCATCTTTTTTTGCTTTTTGAGCAGCTTCTACTGCAGCCTTAGTAGTCTGTTCTGCTATATTAATTATTACAGGTATTTTTCCTTCTACTATTCTTACGGTTTCTCTAACTAGAACTCTTTTTTCATCATCTGTTAAAGTACTCGCTTCTCCTAAGGTTCCTCCTAAAATAATACCGTGAACGCCCGCTTCTAATTGAGCTTTAATGTTAACTTCAAACATTGCTAAGTCTAAAGTATCTTGATCTGTAAACTTAGTTGTTACTGCAGGCATTACCCCTTTCCAATTAATTGTTGCCATATCGTTTGTTTTAATAGTACAAAGATAGAAGCACAATGAGTCTTTATTATTCATCAAGAATACCCAATAATGATACTATATTACCTTAAATTATAATTTAAGTGTAATTTTTAATTAATTTTGAATCAATATTATATTGATAACGTGAAAGTTCTACCCTTTAAAATACCAAAATCTTCTACCGACACCTTAATTATTGAACAAGATTATGGTGAGGTTTTTTATGACAAGTTACACCAACATGAAGAGGTACAGTTATCTTATATTTTAGATGGAAAAGGAACTTTTATTGTTGGAGATACCATTAAAGAATATAAGCCTAATGATGTTTTAGTATTTGGAAGTCACGTACCTCACGTATTAAAAAGTGATATTGATGCTTGTGATTCGTCTTCTATGATTTCTATTTTCTTTACTTTAGATAGTTTTGGTCAAGATTTTTTCGAATTACAAGAGTTAAAAAAAACAAAACAGTTTATTGAGAAAGCCTCATTAGGTATTAAGTTAAAAAACAATCAAGAATTACTAAAAGATAAATTTATTACTCTAGCAAAAGAAAGTAACTTAAAACGCTTCATTAGCTTTTTAGAAATTATTGAAACCCTTATTGTATCTGAATACGAAACGGTTTCCTCTTTCTCGAAGAAAAAATTATATACAGATAACGAAGGAAGAAGAATGAGTGCTGTTTTTGAACTAGCCTTGAACCAATTTCAAAGAGACATTTCTTTAGATGAGGTGGCCAAAGTAGCAGCCATGTCTCCGAATGCCTTTTGCAGGTATTTTAAGCAACGAACTAATAAAACCTTTGTTCAGTTTTTAAACGAAATACGTATAGAAAATTCTTGTACGCTATTAGCTAGAAACAACGAATTATCTATAGCTGAAATTGCTTACCAATGCGGATTTAATAATATTTCTAATTACAACCGAAAGTTTAAACTCATAAAAAAAGTGACACCTAATGAGTTTAGGAAAAAGATGGTAACTGGGTCTACATACTAATTTAACAGTATAGCTTTTAAATTTCCGAATCAAACATTTTATTCACTCGCCATTCAGCCACTTTCTGAATCCTTAAAATTCTATTTGCCAAATCAGGGTTATAAGAACATCTACTCTCAGTAAAGCCAATCCAATCAGGAAAATAAAACTTCGCAAGTTTGTATAAAAATTTATTAAAATATTTTGGACCATAATCAGATATCTTACTTAAGTCACCAACTATTATACAAGTCCTATAATGAGTTACATATATAAAAGCACGAGTCAAATTATATGATGGGTTTGGCAAACCTTCATCCTCCCAGAAAATTGCCCAAGACATGCCCTCGATCTCCATTTTTGGATTTAAAATCTTAGATTCTTTTGGTAATGAATTTTTATTATAAATCATAGTTATCCAAAATCGAAAGAAAAGGTATATGTGAATTAAATATTCGATAAGCTTTACTATTTATCACTATTCAATAAACCCCAACTCTCGTTGCAGTTTTTTGGTCAAGCTTTTTACTACTAAATGGTAGGAGTGATCTATAAGTTCTTTTATAAAGTCTTCAGATAGTTCGCCATTGGTAATGTTTACCGTATTCCAGTGTACTTTACTCATATGATATCCTGGGATAATACTTTGCTCGTATTGCCCTCTTAATTCTAAAGCCCAATCAGGATCACATTTTAAATTGACAGAAGTATCTCCTTCTTCCCATTTTTTAAGAGATGTAAGGGCAAACATTTTATTCGCTACTTTAAACACCAGTACATCTTCATCGAACGGAAAAGATTCGGTAGTATGTGCTTTAGACAAACAATATTCTCTGTAGCTTTCTATGTTCATTTTATTTATTTAGAAAATTCGTAATTACAAGAACCTATACCATTTGTTATTGTTAATTCAAACTTCCCATATTCTGAATCAAAATATGGATAAGAATAACCCCAAACTTTTATTTGTTCATTATGTTTGTCATCTTCAAGACCATACAGGTTTACTTGTATTTCTCCCATTAAATCTGAAAATATCTTCGTGTACCATTGATCTTTATTTCTATATATAGTTAATATAAAAAATGACTCTGAATCATTTTCTAGTTTACTTCCTTTAAATGAATATCCAACTAAATCCATAGTCCACTCATCATTATATTTATATGATTTGTATTGCCCTCTTACAATTTGTCCACAAAACAAACTATCTAACAAACATTCTTTTTCTATAAACTCTTTTGCTTTTTTATCTTGAATTGACTTATGAACTAAAACACTATCTAACTTCAAAAGGTTTTTCTTTATTTTTATTGAATCAGCAGCTGTCTCAGATTTCCCTATCAAAACAAAAAACATTAAAAATAAAGTTATAACTCTCTTCATATTTTTTTTAATTTACTCTGGTAATTCTAAAGTTTTATAATCTAGTTTCCAACCAATAGTTGCTACAATGGCTTCCATTAGTAAAATACTCTCTAAAGCTTCTTTCTTTGCAGAATCTATTAATCCGCTTTCAGGAATTTTATCTAGAATATGAGCCTTAGCTTCTTTATTTAAGTTGGTTAAATCTTCTATCCCAAAACGGTTAAAAATGCCGTCTTTTTTATCGTAGTATTTAAAGTCGGTTTCTATAGACAATACTTCTGGTTCTGGAAACTGAGTAAGCTTTACTGTTTTGGAATTGTTTTGAGCTTCAATTATAATCTTACTCAAATCGTAACCAACAGAAGCCTTTGCATTAACCACTACCAATGCTTTTTTCTTACTCGGTATTAACTTGAATAAGTGTTCGGTAGTATTCTCGTAATGGTATATTTCTGAGAAATCTCCTTCTACCGTAATAAGCTTACACACCTTTTTTATCTTTTCTAATAAAATAACCGACTGTCTTTCGGTTAACTCTCGAGAGTTCTTTTTCTTGAATAAGTTAAACAACCAATAGGCAATAATGGCACCTAAAATAATTCCTAAAACCGCTTCTACTAAACTCTCCATTACACGTTAATTATTTTAAATAAAACAGGTTTACTTGGAGAGGCATCGTTATGAAACGGTGCTATTTGGAGATTTAATAAATACATTCCATCTTCTACTTCAGTAGGCACATAAATAAACTCCGTTATAGTAGCGTCTAATCGCAGCTCTCCTTTGGTGTTCCAAAAAGCATTATGGCTTAGTAGCTCACCACCATCTTTTTCTTTATCTACACTTGGCAAATCTATTAGCAAATGTTTTATTCCTAATTCTCTTAAATAAACGGCTCCTTTCTCTTCTATATAAGGTGGATTACTATTAGAATATTGTTTGTTTAATTTATCTTCTAGATTAGGTAATGTCCTGATAACAATAGCTTCTGGATGAGCTTTAATTGCTTCTTGTAATTGCTTTTTAGTAATGACTAAATCGTCATTTATTTTTTCTGGTTGAATACTAATTACTTCAGCTGTAAAAAAGAAAGTTTTTAACTGCTCATTAATACTGTAAAACTCTTTAGTAATATGACCTACACACTCAGTATGTGTACCATGAGCATGTGGGTTGAATTGTATATTATTAAAATTAGTTGAAGCTCCTTTGGATACACTTCCAACAAAATCACCCATAACAACCGGTTCAATTATCGGAGCGTCTAAATACCACGCATTTGGATTGTTTTTGGCAGCTTTTAAAGGCATTGAAATATCTATAGGTTTAGATAAATCTACTTGAAAATTGATATTGTTATGCTGTATGGTTGCGATCATTCACTTTATTTTAAAAACCAATCTATTCATAGCTTTTCTGTAAAGATATAGTTCTTTTTTAAAAAAGAACATACTGCTTAAGTTTGCTATGGTTTTAAATAGAGTTTTTTTATTAAACAAGGAGGAACATATTCGTTTTTACGCTGCTTTAATCTATTTTTTCGAAAACTATTTTAAAAACTGTTCCTGGCTGCTCTAATTGTTCTATGGTTCCTTTTAATTGCTTGGTAAAAGTTCTTATCAATCTTTTTCCTAATCCTTCACTCTTTACTTTTTCGGTTGTACCTTCTCCATCATCACCTATAATCATTTCAAAATTTTCGTTCTCAAGTTTTTTTAAATCAACTGTTATTTTTCCCTGATCTCTGTTATTAAAAGCATGTTTTAAAGAGTTGGTTATAATTTCATTGATAATTAAACCAAGAGGCACAAGAGTTCTAATACCCACTACAACATCTGAAATTTTTATATCTAGTTGAATGTCTTTTTTAACTACATATGTTTTCAGTAAATCATCTACTAATAGTGTGATATGGTCTTGTACATCTATATATTGCAAATCATCTGAACGATACATTTTTTCATGCAATAATGCCATAGAAACAACTCTATTTTGAGCCTCTGTAAACATCGAAACAATATTTTCGTCGTCTATTTCTCTAGACTGTAGTTTTAATAAGGTATTTACTACTTGGAGGTTGTTTTTTACTCTATGATGAATTTCTTTAAGCATTGCATTTTTTTCTTTATTCTGTTGTGTTAACAATGCATTGATAATTTTCTTTTTCTGGTTGTTCCTGTAAGCTAGAATAATTAGAATTAAAAGAATACCAGATAATATTGATACGAAAGTAATGGTTTTGCGATTTCGATCTAGCTTTACTTCTTGCAATTCATTTTTGGTTGATAGAAGTAATATTTTTTGCTCTTTCTTTTCTATTTCGTATTTAGATTCTTGTCTAATAGCTTCTTTTTCTGTTTCCTTATTATAGATACTATCTCGCATTGAGTTGTAGAGATCTTTCATTTTAAAGGCATCTCTCCAATTGTTTTCTTTTTGATAAATTTTAGTTAACAAATTAGATGGAAACATAATTGACTCTGGAAACCCTAAGTCTTGAGCTAGTTCTAAACTTTGCTGAGCCATTGCTTTTGCTGTACGTAATTTACCTTGCTCGAAATAGATTCTTGCAATATTACTCAAGGATCTAGAAATTTCTTTTTTATCGCCAACTTCCTTACTTATCTCTAAGCTTTTTTGATAGTAGTCTAAACTTTTTTCAAAGTTGTTTAGTCCTTCGTAAACAAAACCTATATTACCTAAAGAAACAGCTATTTCATTTTTTTGCCCTATTTCTTCTCTAAGTTTTAAACTTTTTTGATAGTAGTCTAAACTTTTTTCTAAATCGCCCTGATCTAAACAAACCTGGCCCAAACTGTTTAGTGAATAAGCTACTCCTATTTTATTTCCAATTTCCTGATGTATTTTTAAGCTTTCATTATAATATTCTAAAGCTTTTTTTGCTTCACCTTGTTCTTGATAAATTGAACCGATATTGGTTCTTAAAACAGCTATACCATTTTTATCATTTAACTTTTCGTGCAACCTTAAGCTTCTATGATAATACTCTAAGCCTTCCTTAACGCTTCCTTGGGTTTTATATATATAGCCTATGTTATTAAGTGAAGCTGCTATACTTTTATCATCTCCAATTTTTTCTGTAATAGCTAATCCTTTTTTATAATATTCGAGGGCTTTTGGTGAATTTCCTTTAATTAAATAAACACTTCCTATATTGGTGAAACTAGTTGCTACACCTTCTTCGTCGCCAATATCTCTATCGAGATTTAAACTTATTTCATAATATTCTAATGCCTTTGAGTAATTACCTTTAATATAACTTACATAACCTAAATTGTTGTTAGAAAGCGATAAGGCTCTTAAGAAACTGTTTTCTTCTTTATCAGAAAGATTTAAGGATAGGTTTTTTTTAGCAATAGATATTGATTTTTCACTTAAATATTCTAAGGTATCTATATTAGATAAATATAAGAGGTCTGCTAACTCTACATATGAATTCGCTAAAATAGTGTCGTGTTTAGCGTTTTTTATTAGTTCATTTAGTGAATCAATTTTTCTATTTTGATCTTCTGAAAACTGAGCAAATAGTATTTTTCCGCAAAAGCAGAGAAAAATAAAAAACGATATGTGTATTTTTTGTTTAATAGTGATTTTTTAAAATGTTATTTTATAAGCTGTTCCTTGTCCGATTATAACTTCTATATGGCCATCTAACTGCCTTGTAAATGAATTGATTAATTTAGCTCCCAATCCTTCTGTACTTTTCTCTTTTCTAAAACCAGTCCCATTGTCTGCTACATATAATTCATGTTTAGAGTTGGCTACTGAATTTAGCTGAACCGTGACAGTTCCTTCTTCTTGTTCTTTAAAAGCATACTTTAAAGAGTTGGTAATCAACTCATTAATAATCAAACTTAGTGGCATTAAGGTTTGAGAATCTAAATAAATAGATTCTATATCTATTTTTAAATTTATCTTTTTATCTACTGTATAATTTGAAACAATTTCATGAATAAGTGAGGTTAAGTAGTCTTTTGTATTAACTTGTTTTAAATCTCCCGATTGATACATTTTTTCATGCAATTTAGCCATAGAATTCACTCTACTTTGTGTTTGCTTGAACATAGCAATCATTTCTTCATCTTTCATTTTACTAGACTGCATTCTAAGCAAACTATTAACCACTTGTAAATTATTTTTTATTCTATGGTGTATTTCTTGCAGCATGTGTTTTTTGGCTTCGTTTTTCTTACTTATATCTGCTTTTTGACGTTCTAATAATTTATTTATGATTTGCTTTTTCTTATAACTATTAAAGTAAAACAAGGTTGAAAGTAAGGCCAAAAACAGTGCTATAGATATAAAAATTATAAAGTATTTTCTTCTTTCTAAATCGTATTTCTGTCGCTCAATTTCTTGTTCTTTAACGGCAACATCGTAAGCTGCTTTTTCTCTTATTAATTCCTTTTCTATTTCTGAACTACTAATACTATCTCTCATTTTATAGTATAGCTCTGTCATTGGTAACGCTTCTTTCCAGTTGCCCTCTTCTTTATAAATAGTAGATAATAGTAAGGCTGATTCTAATACATTTTCTGGATCTCTAGACTTCTCTGAAAGTTCTAAATAATTAAGAGCATTGGTTTTAGCAATTCCATTCTGGCCTTTTTTTATATATATTTTTACTAAAATTCTTAAAGCAGATAGTTTTCCGTGAACATATCCATGAGCTTCAAATATGTCTAAGGCTTTTTTAATTTCTATTAAAGCATTTTCTGTATCCTCTCTAAGTAAATTAACACTAGCCTTAATCATAAAAAGTTGGCCAACATCTACTTTGTTTTTAAACTGTTTACTTAGTTTTATATTTTGATTTATTAACTCTTCTGCTTCTTGATATCTTTCCTCTTCTAAGTAAATTGAAGCAAGATTAGACAAGAGCATCGAACTCATTATTTGATCATTATTTTTTTTTGCTATGGCAATTCCTTTTTCAAGAACACTTTCTGCTTTTTTAAAATTTCTTAATGACCAGTAAATGGTAGAAATATTTCCGTATATCTCTGGGTATTTTAATGAATCTTGTATTTTTTCTCTAATAGTAAGACTTTTATAATAGTGCTCTAAAGCCTTAGGATAATCTCCTTTATCATTATAAATAATACCCGTATTGTTTATAGAATTTGCATGGTATTGCAGCAAATATTTGTTGCGTTTATTTACTTTTTTATTGCCAATATTATCGGGTAAAGCCTTTAATGTATATTCATACATCCATTTGTTGTATTTATGCCATACCTCATCTACGTTAGAATTTTCTACAATAGCATTAATAGCTTCTAATTTAGATATTTCCTCTTTGCTATCGTAATAAATTTTAAGTGAGTTATCTATCAATTCTTTTTCACTTGATACTAATTTGGCATACTGCAAACTATCTATTAAGTAATAGTTTTTGTCTGCAAAATTTTGTGAAAAATTCTTATTGGGTAAGAGAAAAACTAATAGACATAATAGAACATTAAAAAATGTACTCTTAATATCAAAAAACATAAGTAAACAATTAGACTATATTAAAGATACAAAATAGCAATTTATCAAACTATCCTATTTTTAGAAATTTAGATCGTCTATGGCATGAAAAACTATTTTATAACCTAAACCAGTATGATTGATTTGTTCTACTTTACCTCGAAGTTGCTTGGTAAATATTTTAATTAATCGCGACCCTAATCCTTTTTTAGTATCCTTATTTAAGCCCATTCCATCGTCTTTAATTAACATTTCAAAACTTTGTTTTCCTAAGGCTTTTAGCTGAATGCTTATTTCTCCTATTCTCTTACCTACAAATGCATACTTTAACGAATTAATTACTACCTCATTGATAATTAAACCTAAAGGAACTAATGTTTTTATGCCAAAAGTAACCGGATCTATATTTATAGATAATTGAATATTCTTGTCTACAGCATATGTATTAACTAAATCTTTTGTTAACGATGTTAAATGTTCTTTAACATCGATATGTTTTAAATTATCTGTTCCGTACATTTTTTCATGCAAAGATGCTATTGTAATAATTCTTTTTTGAGTTTCTTTGAACTTGGCGACTATCTCTGGGTCTTTAATATCTTTTGCTTGGAGGCTTAACAAACTATTAACCGTTTGTAAATTATTTTTTACTCTATGATGAATTTCTTGTAGCATGGCTGTTTTCTCATCATTTTTTAAACTAATCTCTTCTTTTTGAGCTTTAAGAAGTTGATATATCTTTTTTTTCTTTTCATTCCATTTCCAATAAATAAACATCAACACAATTACCAGTACTAAAGCTAGAGAAATTAACACTATTGTAACTCTATTTTTATTAATATGGGCTTCTTGCAATTGCTTGTCTTTTTTTAGCAAATCGTTTTGAGCCGAAAGAACTTTTATTTCTTGTTCTTTTTTACTGATGTCAAACTTTGCTTGTTGCTTTAAAATACTTTCGTGAATAGACTTATTTCTAATACTATCATGCATTTTAACATACAGCTTTTGCATTTTATAAGCTTTTACAAAATCTTTTTCTTTCTCGTAAATAGTAGCTAGTATTTTAGCAGCAGTTTTTATTTCTCTTGGAAATCCTAACTCTTTAGACAACTGCATGCTTGTTAACATATAAGCTTTAGCTTTTTGAATATTGTTTTTATCTAAATAATATTTACCTAATATGTTTAATGTCTTTATTTGTCCTTCTTTTTCATTAATTCTATTAAGAATTTCTAACGATTCATTTAATAATAAAACTGCATTTTCTTGATGATTACTCTCGATATAAAAGATTGCTAACTCTCTTAATGAACTTGCAATGCCGCTCTCATCATCAATTTCTTTGTATAGATCTAACCCCTTTTTAATATATTCTAAACACTTATCATTATTTCCTTCATCTTTATAAATAAACGCCAAGTGGTTTAAAGTATTTGCGATAGAGGCCTTATTATCGATCTCATAATTTAAGGCTATGCTTTTTTCTAAATAGTCTTTTGCTTTTTTCTTGTTTCCTTGTGCTTCATATATTGCTGCTATATTATTGTGTACAGCAGCAATACCTCTTTTATCATTTAAGGATTCTAATACTTTTAAACTACTAAAATATGTTTCTAAAGATTTATTTATATCGCCTAAATTTCTATAAATAATGGCAATGTTGTTTAATGTATAAGCCTCTCCTTTTTTATTTTTAGCGCTTTTCTTTAATACTAAGCTCTTTTCATAATACTCTAATGCCTTAGATATTTCTCCTAAACTTTTATAAGAACTTCCTATATTGTTTAACACATTACTTTGTCCATTTTTATCTCCTATTTTTTCTAATGCTGCTAAGCTTCTAAAATAAACCTCTAATGCTTCTTTATATCTAGATTTTCTTTTTAACCTGTATCCCTCATTGTTTAATGTTAAAGCTTTAATGTTTATTAAAAGATCTTTTTCTTTAGCAGATAAATTAGGGGTCTCTATTTTTTTAGTTGTAAAATTAGTGAGCCATGCATTGTATTTAGGCCATATTTTTTCATTAGAAGAATAAGCCACCAAACTATTAATTATCTTAGCTTTTAAGGTATCTTGCGTAGCCCTATGAAAACTAACCAAAGAAGTGTCTATAAGAGTTTTCTCTTTTTCACTTAAAATACTGAGATCAATGCTATCTATTAAATAATAATTTTGATCTGTTTTTTTTTGTGAATAAAGTACCGAACCATAGAGAATGGCCAATAGTAATAATATGGTATTTATAAGTACTTTATTCATTTAGATTTTTATAAACTAGGCTTATAATTCATCATCTATTTTGAATTTTAGCAAGTAAAAAGCTCCTTTCTTATTTAAAATTTTTATAGAACCTCCTAACTGTCTTGTAAATATATTAATTAGTTTAGTTCCTAATCCGCTACTCTCATCTAGCGGATGAAAACCTATACCATTATCTCCAATAATCATTTCAAAGTCTTGATGACCAACTTTTTTCAACTCTAGTATAACACTACCTGCGTCTTTATGGGTAAATGCATATTTTAAAGAATTAGTAATTATTTCATTCACAATTAAACTTAAAGGCAATAGTGTCTTTATACTAAACTCTTCGTCAATAATATTCATTTTAGAATTGATGTCTTTTCCTAAACCATAGCTAGTAATAATGTCTGAAACCAATTCTGTTAGATGCTTTCTAACATTAATCAGTTTTAAATTTTCTGTACTATACATGTTCTCATGTAATTTAGCCATAGATAGGACTCTGCGCTGAGTATTTTTAAACATCTCTACAACTCTAGTATCTTCAACTTCATAAGATTGTAACCTCAATAAACTATTTACTACTTGCAGATTATTTTTTACTCGATGATGAATTTCTTTCATCATAACTTGCTTTTCTTCGTTTTGCTGACTTAAAAGCCTTGATGCTTGTTTGTTTTTATTTAAAACTCTTCTGGTAAAAAATGCTATCAGTGATATTAAGAATATTCCAATAATGGCAATACATAATACTATTTTATTATTTCTTAATGTTAACTTTTGCAAGTCGTTTTTAGCTGATAATAATGCGATCTCTTTTTGTTTTTGTTCTAAATCGAAAGAAGCTTGCTTGATTAAAATAGACTCTTCTATTCTATCGTTTTGAATACTATCTTTGAGTTTAGAATAATGTTGCTCCATTGCAAAAGCTTCTTTCCAATTTTCAACTCCTAAATAAACATCTCTTAAAAGTTTAGTAGCTTTTACTTGGCTTTCTAAAGCTTTTTCTTTCTGAGCCAGTTCTAATGCTTCTAATCCTTTTATTTTTGCTTCTTTGTACTTCTTCTGCTGTACATAAACATTTCCTAAATAGATTAATGATATAGCTGCTCCTTTATAATCATTATGCTTTCTTTCTAATTCTAAGCTTTTTGTGTAATAATCTATAGCCTTTGCATAATCATTTTTTCTAAAGTATACTTCTCCAATTAAATCGTATGTAATTCCTATTCCATAAGTTTCTTCTGAAAATTCCCTAACTCGAAGACTTCTTTCTAAATAATTTAACGCAGAGTCTAATTCTTTTCTATCAGAAAATATCTGACCCAAGTTTGTCAATGCCATAGCTACACAACGATAGTTATTATATTTTTTACAAAGCAACAATGACTTACTATAAAAGTGTTCTGCCTTTTTATAATTTCTTATATCGTGGTACAATGAGCCAAGATTGTTATAAGCTTCTGGCAATAACACACTATCTTTTATCTGCTCTTGTATAGCAATACACTCGTGATAATATTTTAAGGCTTGTACATAATTACCCTTTTCATGAGTAATAATAGCTTTATTATTTATTGTTGCCGCCAAATAACTAAATAACAGCTTATTTTCTGGTGTAAGTTTTTTACTTAAGCCGACTCCTTTTAACTTGTTAGTTAAGTATTGGTTCATCCAGCTATTGTAGCGGGTCCACAATTTTTCATCCCAAGAAAGCTCTATTATACTGTTAATATGTTTTAGCTTTAAAGAATCTAAATCTGTTTTATAATAATTGGTTAGTGCTTTATTAAGAATTAATTTATCTGCATCGGATAATTTATCAAGCTCTAAACTGTCAATAAGATAGTAGTCTTTATTGGCATACTTTTGCCCAAAAACAGAAATGGGCATTAACCAAAAAAAGATTGAAATAATAAAAAAAGTAATATACTGCGGGGTAAACCTCATTTAGTCTATTTTATCAAAAATTAATCTATAAACAACTCCTGGTTTATTTAATTGTTCTATTTCTCCATTTAGTTGTTTAGTAAATATATAAATAAGTTTTGTACCTAAAGTTGAGGTTTCTATTTCTTTGTCATAACCCTTGCCATCATCTCCAATAACCAACTCGTATTTATTACAATCATTCAGTTTTAGTGACACATATATTGTACCCTCTTTTCTATCTGCAAAAGCGTGTTTTAACGAATTACTTACAATCTCAATTAACAATAGACCTAATGGAGTTAATGTACTGATACCCATTTGAACATCTTTGATACTTATTTCTAATTTAATATCTTTATCTACTGCATAACTCTTGATTAAATTTTCTACTAGTGTTTCAAAATGATCGTGTATATCTACATGCTCTAAATCTGCCGAACCATACATTCGTTCATGTAACATTGCCATAGAAAGCACTCTTTTTCTAGCATCTTTAAACATACTTACAACTCGTTCATCTTTTACTTCTCTAGATTGTAAGCTTAATAGACTATTAACAACCTGAAGGTTGTTTTTAACTCTATGATGAATTTCTTTAAGCATGGCATTATTTTTTTCATTTTTTAAGTATAACAAATGCTTTTCTGCCTTTAAATTAACTTGATTAATTCGGATTTTAACTAAAAAAAATATTAGCGTTAATGCTATTAATGCCATTAAAAGATAAAACCATATTGTTTTCCAAAAAGGAGGAGGTATTTGTATTTTAATAACCTTCTCTTTACTCCATACTCCATCATTATTACTTGCCTTTACTTTTAACTGGTACTTTCCTGGATCAAGATTTGTAAATGTGATGTCTCTTCTTGTTTTTATATAATTCCATTTATCTTCAAACCCTTCTAATTTATAGGCATATTGATTGTTCTCAGGATTTGTATATTCAAGTGCAGCTAGTTCAAAAGAAAAAACATTGTCTTTAAAATTTATCTCTAACTCTTCTACTTCATTTATATCTTTATTAATCCTTCCATCTACTGAAGGAACAACAACTTCATTTAACACTCTAAATTCTGTAATAGCTACCTTAGGTTCAACTTTGTTATTTTGTATTTTATTAGGATAAAAAGCTGTTATTCCGTTAATACCACCAAATAAAAACTCTCCAGATTTATTTTTATAAAAAGCCCCCATATTAAATTCGTTAGCTTGTAAACCGTCACTATCTAAATATGTTTTAATTTCTTTGGTTTGCCTATTAAATTTAACAAGTCCGTTATTAGTACTAACCCATAAGTTATTATAATCATCTTCTAGCATTCCATAAGCAACTTCGTTTAGCAAACCATCTTTTTTGGTATATGTTCTTGTCTTTAATTCTAATTTGTGATTATTCTTTAATTGGTAATCTAAAACCTGAACCAAGCCGCTTTCTGTTCCTAACCAAAAGGAACTATCGGAATCTTTGTAAATACTGTATATATAATTGCTTTTTAATCCGTTGTTGGCGTTAACTGTATTATCCAATTTGTAAACGATATCAGATCTTAAATCAATTACATGCAATCCGTTTTCATAGCTAATCCATAAATGGTTTTTATCTAGGTCTTCAAAAATATAATTTACCCAACCTGTTACTATATCTGTAGGCTTAGCTAATGTATCTTTAAAGTGTTTTAATTCCTTAGTAGACGTATTGTAAAAATATACTCCTTGTGTCCAAGTGCCTATCCATATATTTCCATTAGATTCTTTAAAGACTACAGAATTAATTAACTTTTCTTGTTTGAGATTTTCATGCTCAAAAACATCAAAAGTATTAGTTTCTCTTTTATATTTTAATATTCCCCCATTACTAGTTGAAAACCACATATTTCCCTTTAAATCTTCGGTAATGTTATAGACTTGTCTTCCTGTAAACCCAGATTTATCCTTTTTGGTGCCTGGGTAATAAGCATAGGTTCTTGTTTCTTTATCAAGTTTATACAAACCATTTCCATAAGTTCCTATCCATAGATTATTATATTGATCTTCGCATAAACTAAAAACAGGGTCTGGTTCTACTATATTTAACTCTTTAAAATCTGTTTTAAAATGATCAAAATTAACATCTAATGTTCCTTTATTTACTCCTCCTAATACTGTTCCTACCCATAAAACATTCGATTTATCAATATATATGTCATGAATATGATTAGAACTTAGTCTTGGGGCATCAATTGATCTTTTAGCGTATTGAGTTATTGTATAATCATGCTTACTTTGGTAATCTATTTTAAATAATCCACTCCCCATAGTTCCTACCCAAGTAGAACCTTTTTTATCTTTGCAAAATGCACTTATTGGAACGGTATTAAATTCTTCATTTTTTTTAGACACTACTTTTGTAAGCTCTTTTTCTTTGATATTAAAAACATAAACGCCTAAATTAGAACCTAGCCATAAGCGATCGTTACCTTCTAAAATTGCACCAAAAGAAAAACCTATATTAGCATCTAGATTTATAGAAAAAGTCAATTCTAAATCATTGTTTAAATACTGATAAATTCCATCGTCATAAACCAACCAAATAGTACCATTTTTATCTTGAGTTATCAATTTTAAGTTTGGCAAACTTTTAGACTTTGCCTTTACTTCTTTAAACCCATTACCTTCTGATAAAAAAACACCTTTATTAGTTCCTACCCAAATTCTATCTTGATTATCAATCAGAAAAACATTTATATAATCTCCTTCTAGTGCGTTAGTTTTTGCGTTTAAATGGTACTCCTGAATAGAATTGGTATTTCTATTGAACTTATTCAATACTTTATTTGCTCCAAACCAAATTTCTCCATTAGAATCCTCATCAATAAACCTAATTTCTTTATCAAAAATATTAGTGTCAATATTATGACTGTCGTTAAATAATTTAAATTTATAACCATCGTATTTATTCAATCCGTCTTCTGTTCCAAACCAAAAGAAACCTCTTGAGTCTTGAAATATTTTATATATGGTGTTTTGTGAAAGCCCGTCTTTAGAAGAAAGATTTTTAAAATTAATGTTGTTGTATTGAGCAAAGCTATTAGTTACTAATAACAATAATAATAACAATACATAATGTTTAGTCGCATATAAACAATTTGCCCTTTTCAATTTCTATTCGTTTTTAAATTCTAGGAAATGTAATTCTATATAAAGTTCCTTTGTTAATTGTTTTTTCAAGGTTACCATTAATTTGTTTGGTAAATGATTCTATTAATTTAGATCCCAATCCTTTTTTTACCTTATTGGCTAAAAACCCAATGCCGTCGTCTCCAACCTGTAATTCATTTAGTTGATCTTTCTGATTCAATTTAACTATTATCGTTCCTTTCTTTCTATTTTCAAAAGCATATTTTAAAGAATTGGTTATCATTTCGTTTATAATTAAACTTAAGGGCATCATGGTTTGTGCATCGATTTTTAACTCATCTATAAATACGTCTAATTTAATTTTAGTCCCTATAGTGTAATTCTTAACAATCTCTTCTATAAGTAGTGTAATATGTTCTTTTGTATTTAAATTTTCTAAATCGCCAGATTGGTACATTTTTTCATGTAATTTAGCCATAGACCTCACTCGATTTTGAGTTTCTCTAAACATATGAACTACATTTTCATCTTCCATTTTACTCGATTGCATTCGCAACAAACTATTTACTACTTGTAAATTATTTTTTACTCTATGGTGAATTTCTTGTAACATCATTTTTTTTGCATCATTTTGCCTGCTTATTTCATTTTTTTGTCGCTGAAGCAACTTATTTATATACTGCTTCTTTTTATAGCTTCTAAATGATGTTAATGCTGCTATTATAGCCAATAATAAAGCAATAGATATAAAGATTATCGAATTTTTATTTTTAGCTAATTTTAACTCCTGCATTTCGTTTTTAACCGATAATAATTCAATCTCTTTTTGTTTTTTATTTAGGTCGTAGGCTGCTTTTTGTTCTATAATATTTTGCTCTATTTCTGAATTTTGAATGCTATCACGCATTTCATAATGTTTTACATTCATAGCAAAAGCATCTTTCCAGTTGCCTTCTTTTTGGTAAATTTTAGATAACATACTAGAAGTAATAATCAAATTTTCTGGAGCATTTAAATTCAATGCTATTTGATGAGCCTTAATTGCTTCATCTTTTGCTTTTAAAAATTCACCTTCTAAAAAATGTATTTCAGACAACTTAATTAAGGAATATATATAACCCGATCTAAAGCCTGTTTTTTCTGCTAATTGAGAACTCTCATTAAAATATTCAAGGCTTTTCTTAAAATCTTTATTTTCTAAATGAAAAGCGCCTAAACTATTTAGTATAACTATCAAACCTGCATTATTGCCTAATTTTCTAGTTAATGCTAACCCCTCTTCTAGACTAATTAATCCTTCTGCTTTTTTTCCTAATCGTTCTAAAGTAATTCCTCTGTTAGCAAGAGTTGTAGCTATAGCATTTTCGTCTTCTAATCCTCTTAATAGTTTTAATGCTTTGTTAATATAAGTTAGTGCTTTTTCGTAGTTTTTCTGTGTGGCATAAATGGCTCCTAAATTATTGTATGATTCTGAAAGGCCAAGACTATCATTTAATTGTTCTCTAATAGATAAACTCTCGTAATAATATTTTAAAGCTCTTTTTATGTCACCAGTTTCTGTGAAAAAATATCCTCTATTATTAATACCTTTTGCGTAATATTTAAAAAATTGTATTTCTTGTTCAGTGAAATTCTTTCTACTAAAATCATTAGGAAGTTCTGTAATATGATTTTTTATAAACTGTAACATCCACTCATTGTATTTTGGCCATATATTTTTATCCCATGAATTCTCAACAATTGAGTCTATGGCTTCTAGTTTCTTTAAATTACTTTTGGCACTATGATACTTAATGAGCGATGAGTCTAACAGTTTTTTTTCACTTTCTATAATTGAGTTGTAGTTTAAACTATCTACAAGATAAAATGACTTATCGGCATAATTCTGAGCCATTACTATTAAAGGAAAAAAAAACAGTAATAAAAAAAACTTCAGAAAAGCATTAATTTTTCTAGTCATAATAAACATTAAGTGAATATTTGGGTATTCTTAAATTTACAAAATATTCTGATTAACAAGAAATTAGAGTTAATTAATAATTAAACTCATACTAATTTAGCTCTCATCAAAAGTTAACTTATATAGTCTTGAATTATTTATTTAAGCATTGATAAACTCTAAACTAGAAATTAAACAACCTAAACTGTAATGGATACAACTCAATATAACAAAAGAAAAAAATAATTGACTATATAAGCTAAGAGCAGTCATTTTATTATGACTGCTCTTACATGATAAAAACTTATAATTAAGCCCTCTATAAGCTTAAAAAATTCCTTTAATTATTCTCTTTTAATAAATTTATAACGCATGATTTCATTATTGTAACTTAAAATTAAAACATACATCCCATTATTATACCCAGAAATATTGATATCCTTTATAGCCTCATTTATATTATTTTCTTTAACTAAAGCACCTAATAAATTGAATATTTTATAGTTATTGTATTTTGAGTTGTTTATTAAATTAATACTATTGTCTTTAACAACTATCTCTAACTTTCTCAAATTATTATCTTGGTTAGATAAGGTTGAATTGAACTCACTTGTCATTGTAATTCTAGTTCCCGATAAAAGATTCATACTTGATTGACTTGGCTTAAATACACGTAAATAAAACTCGTCATTAGCATTTATATTATCTATTACTTGCTCAAAGCTTCCTCCTAAAATTAGTGGTATATTATAATCTGCACATGTAACCTCTTCTAAATTATTTATATCACCTAGTGGTGCACGTAATATTTGAAAATCAATTTTAGCACCAATTGATATACTAGCACTAGACATACCTATAGTTACATAATTATCTCCACTCGATACAATATGTTTATAAAATATATCTGCATCTGTGGTACAAATAGGTGTTAAATTTGAAGCTGTTAAGCCTGCATTATTCATTAGATTTACAGATAAATCAGATCCGTCTATTACCAAAGCTGTAGAAATGGTATTCCCGTCTTGTGCATAACTTAATAGGTAAGATATGCAAATTAAAAAAGTAGTTATTTTCCCCATAATAATAAAAATTTTACATAAATATAAGAAATAACTTACTTAAAATCAAATATTTACACTTATAAGAAATAAATATGTGTAGTATTTTGGAGAGAAATATATATGACTTTATGAAAATTGATTGATATAAATAAGATAAGTATTATTAATCTTTATCATTTAAACTTTGTAGGCAAACAGAAGCCTATACCAAACCTCTACTAAATAATATTTTAAAAGTTGTACCAGAACTTACTTCTTTGCTAATAGATCCTTTTAACTGTTCAATAAAAACACTAATTAATTTAGTTCCCATACCTTCTTTTTGATTAGCATACGAAAAACCAGAACCATTATCTCCAATAAGTAATTCGCACCTATTGTTATTATCATCAGAAACTAGCCTAACACTAATAGTACCTTCTTTTTTCTCGTTAAAAGCATATTTTAGAGAGTTGGTTATAATTTCGTTTATAACTAAACTTAAAGGAATCATAATTTGAGTTGGAATTTCTATTTCTTCTATTTCAATATCAGTTTCTATCTTTTTATCAACGGTAAAATTTTCAACAATATCGTTAGTAAGCCTAGTAATATATTCTTTAGCATTTATAGATTGTATACTATCTATTTGATACATTTTCTCATGTAATGCAGCTATAGTCATTACTCTACTTCTCGTTTCTTTAAACATAGAAACAATATGTTTATCATTTATCTTAGATGCTTGCAAGCGTAATAAAGTATTAACCATTTGAAGATTATTTTTTACTCGATGATGCGTTTCATTCATCATCATTGTTTTTTCTTCATTTCTCTTCACTAAAACTTTATTAACCCTACGTAATTCTTTATCATTTTCATTTACAATTAAACTGAAATAATAAATACCTGCTAGAATAATAAATAGCGTTATCATCTTAATTGCCAAGCTAACCGTTTTTATTAATTCAGAATTTAATAAATAAATTGGTGTTTTATCTTTAAACAAATAATACAGCATATAAAAAGCAACTGAAGCAATTAATAAATAGGTGTATACTTGCCATTTTTTCCATTTAATATTTAATAAAAAAACGGGTAATAGTACTAAAATGAAATAGCCAAAATTACAATCGTATCCAATATAATGAGTTGCTAAAAAAGAATGTAATATTACTTCTACACTAATTAAAAAGTAAACTAATTGCGGATTTTTTCTCTTCTTTAACATGCAATACATAATTATAAAAAAGAATGTACTAACAACATTGTAGAACCCCATTTCATTAATCTTAACAGCAAAAAAAAATATTACTAATAAAATATGTACCATAATGCCTAATGCGCTGGCTAATATAGCTACCGATATAAAACGATTGGCTACTCGGTATTTCTCTGAAAAAAGATTCAATTAAAAAAGATTAGATAAACAATTCTAAATGTAAGGATAAAATCTTTTGAAATGAAAAAAATCTGTTAAGAGGAAGCTTATTGTAGTTTATCAACCACAAACAAGTCAGAAGCAATGCCATCACATAAAAACTTACCTTTACCTGTTGTTAGTAAGACATTTTGGTTATTTATATATAAAAGCCCTTCATTTATAAATTTTGCTGCTTTTGCTAGTAAATGCTTTTTAAAATTAGATCCAAATTCTTGTTCAACTTTTATTAATGAGATACCGAAAATAGTTCTTAAACCTGTCATTACATACTCATTAAAACAATCGTTTACAGACAAGATCTCTTTTTCTTCAGGAAGCTTATTTTGCTGAATTGCATTTATATACTTACTATTATTAGCCACATTCCAACTTCGCTCTTTACCATTAAATGAATGAGCAGAAGGACCAATACCTATGTAATTTTTTCCTGTCCAATACGAAGTATTATGCTTAGAAAAGAAATTTGGTTTACCAAAATTTGATAATTCGTAATGAATAAAACCATTGTCTTCTAGTTTTTGAACCAATAGCTGAAAATGTTCATTAGACACTTTGTCTTTTGGTGCCTGTAGCTTTCCTTTTTCAATTAATTTTTCTAAAGCTGTTTTAGGTTCTACTGTAAGCGCATAACTAGAAATATGATTAATTCCAAAACTCAATGCTTTATCAATATTATTTTCCCAGTTTTTAAGTGACATATTAGGTATGCCGTAAATTAAATCTACGGTAATATTGTTAAAATATTGGCTTGCTACACGCAAGCATTCATTGGCTTCTTCTGCATTATGAGCCCTATTCATCATTGCTAAATCTTCTTCAAAAAAAGATTGAACACCAATACTTAGCCTATTGACTTTTGTAGTAGATATTGCTTTAATTTTTTCTTCAGAAAGATCGTCTGGATTGGCTTCTAAAGTTATTTCTGGTTTGCTAATAACCTGATAGTTCGAATAAATTACATCTAAAATCTGTGTAATTTCTATTGCCGATAATAAGGATGGTGTTCCTCCTCCAAAATATATAGTCTCAACAAGATCCTTAACTTCAGGTTTTCGTAAAATCAATTCTTTTATCAATGCGGCAATCATTTCATCTCTTTTCTTTAAAGATGTAGAAAAATGAAAGTCACAGTAATGACAGGCTTGTTTACAAAATGGTATGTGTATATAAATTCCTGAGATAACTTTAGATTTTAATATTGCTCCTTTTTGGCATTTCTTATATGTGCTAAATGATGTTTACAATGCCACGCGTAAATACATAAATTCTCTTTCAAAGAGATTTTTTCATTACCATCTGGATGTATGAATGTTTTACACAAATCAGATTCTGATAAACTATTTAATAAATATGCCCAACGCCTGTGAATACTTTTTAATAAACTTAAAGATTCGTCAACATTATAATCTACGGTATCTGGCAATTCTGCCCATAGATCTTCTCTATAAGGCTTAATTGTTGGATTATCTTCTGTTAAAGCTAGTTTAAATCGCACAAAACTATTTATATGGCTATCAATACAATGATTGATTACCTGTTTTATATTCCAACCATTTGGTCTATATCTATATCCAAACTCTTTATTAGACAAACCTTCTATCTCACTTTCGATTTTTGTTGGAAATTCTTCTATCGTTTGAATCCATAAATTAATATGATTACTCGAAATTTCTTCAGGTAAGTTGGGTTTGCCAATTGGGTATTTGAGTTGTTCTAAATCCATACTATTTCTTCACTCTATCTGCGTTCTGACTTACAAAACTGGCCCAACTACCGTAGCTTTTCCCTCCAACTTGCTTCCCTCCATTAAAATGATGGCAAACAGCTGCTGCTAATCCGTCTGTAGAGTCTAAATTTTTAGGTAGTGTTTTTATATTTAATAAGGATTGAAGCATTCTAGCTACTTGCTCTTTACTTGCATTACCATTACCAGTTATGGCCATTTTTATTTTTTTAGGAGCATATTCGGTTACTGGAATATCTCTAGATAAACCTGCAGCCATAGCAACACCTTGAGCTCTCCCTAGTTTTAACATTGATTGAACATTTTTACCAAAAAAAGGGGCTTCTAAAGCAATTTCATCAGGATGATACGTGTCTATTAACTCAATTGTTCGTTCAAAAATAAGCCTCAGCTTAACATAAGGGTCTGAATATTTTTGCAACAGCAATTCATTTAATTGCAAAAACTCCATTTTCTTATCAATTACTTTTATGAGTCCAAAACCCATAATAGTTGTCCCAGGGTCTATCCCCAATATAATTTTTTCTTGACTCAATTTACAACCCCATTTCTGGCTCTTGACAATAATAACAATCTGAATTGATAGAGATGGTTACTCCAAAAGTTAAGTTAAACATAGATGCATTTATTTTATCTGTCAGTTCTGCTCCTTCATAATGTTGTTTTTGACCTAGATTGAAAAAGTTTGAAGCATCTGCAAAAACAGCTATTCGATCAGTTATTCCATAATGAACTGCTAAACCACCTAATACGTTAAAATTACTACTCTTATCATTATTAAATGGTTCAGATAAAGGTTTCATAAAAGACATTCCTGGGCCTGCATGCACAAATATTGCCAACCTTTCTGGCAATCTTATTTGGATATCATACAAATTATCCCATAAATTATAGTACAACTGAGCGTTCACTCTAGTTAAATTAGCTTTAAAATCTATCGAGCTATCATCTGCACCATACCTATTAAACCCTAAATCGACCTTAACTCCTAATTTTTTCATAAACATATAACGAACACCTGCGTCTACAGTTAAACCATTAATTCCTTTAGCCTTATATCCTGTAGAAAAATCGTCAGAAGGGCTGTTTATACCCACTCCTAAATCTAAAGTTAGGGTTTGAGCAGATACCATACTCACAAATAAAAGCAGTATTAGAGTGATGTTAAATTTATTCATTCTATTTAATTTTTTAATTTGCACTTTTATAGAACATTGTGTTCTTGCTTAGCTAGTTTCACAAACTTACAAAAATAATGAGCGTAAATAACAAAGCTCCATTTTCTGTTGTTACATATAAACGCATATTATTTGTGCTTATAAAACTGTCCATTGTTTTAGGAGCTAGTTATTTTGTTTATAATAAACTCACTCATAATGAAACATTAGATTTCAATTTTTTATTAAACAGCCTACATGAACATAACATTATAACCATTAAAAATATGGTTCTTTTAATACTGCTTTCTGTTATTAATTGGGGCTTAGAGTGTTTTAAATGGAAAGTTTTAGTAAGTAATTTTACACCTATATCATTTACTGAAGCTATAGAACAATCCTTGGGAGCCTTAACTGCTTCTATCATGACACCAAACAGAATTGGAGAATATGGTGCTAAAGCTATTTATTTTAAAAAACCATTCAGAAAAAAAGTATTGGGTTTAACTTTAATTGGCAACTTATCGCAATTATTAATAACTATTATGTTAGGTAGTATTGGTTTAGCTTATTTTGTTTATCAATTTCAACAAGAAGTAGATTACGATAAAATTGCAGCATTTGTTATTATTAGCATTACAATTATCTATTTATTATTTAGTTTCCAACCTCATAAAAAAATATCTATTAAAGGGTATTCTTTTCAAAGATTGAAAAACTTCACCAAAAAGTTACATCAAAAAACAATAGTCTTTAGCATATTATTGGCTTTATTTAGGTACCTTGTTTTTGCTCATCAATTTTACTTTTTATTGATACTGTTTCGTATTGAAGCTTCTTATATAACAGCAATGGCATTAATTACCAGCATGTATATTATTAGCTCGGCTTTACCAACTATTTTTATTTTTGATGCGGTTATAAAAGGTAGTATTGCTGTTTGGTTATTTAGTTTTATAAACGCAAATGAATTGACAATTGTTGTAATTACCACTCTCATGTGGTTATTAAACTTTGCGCTACCTTCTGTATTTGGGAGTTATTTTGTTTTAAATTTTAAGATGAATTTTTCAGACCCTGCAACATGATATTTGTTTTAAGCATCATACTATCTATTTTATGCCTGACGGTATTACTTTATTGTTCTCTAATTATACAATTCACTAAAGGATTTAACAAACTATCTAAACATAACGATAAAACCTTAATTTACTCCTCTTTTTCTATTATTATTCCGTTTAGAAATGAGGAAGACAACCTTCCTGAATTACTTAGTTCTATAAAAGAAATAAAATACCCCGATAAAAATTATGAAATTATTTTTGTTAACGATAATTCTTCAGATAGATCTGTAGAAATCATCCAAAGTTTTTCTATTAAAAATAGTATTATCATTAATAATGAACGTTTAACCAAGTCTCCTAAAAAAGATGCTATTCAAACTGCTATCAACTTAGCAAAACATGATTGGATTCTTACCACTGATGCTGATTGTTTTTTACCTAAGACCTGGCTTTTGTGTTTAAATAATTACATTCAAAAATATAGTCCTAATATGGTTGCTGGCCCTGTAAAAATTGCAAGCACAAACAATTTTCTACAACAATTTCAAGCAATCGATTTTTTGAGCATGCAAGGAGCTACAATTGGGGGGTTTGGCATACAAAAACCTTTTATGGCGAATGGAGCTAATTTGGCTTATAAAAAGAATATTTTTACAAAAATTAATGGTTTTAAAAGCCACTCGAACATTGCTAGTGGCGATGATGTGTTTTTATTAGAGAGTTTTCTGAATTTCAACAAGGAAAAAGTTCATTTCATTAAAAATAAAAATGCTTTGGTAACAACTAAACCTTTAATGAGCTGGAAAGCTATTATTAATCAACGCATACGATGGGCAGCTAAAACCAAACATTACAACAGCTCTTATACCAAAATTATTGGCCTGCTTGTTTTTCTGACTAATTTAGTGATGATTCTATTTTACTACTTAAGTTGGTTTATGCCTATACTATCTATATTTATAATTTTAAAATGGATAATAGACAGTATTCTTATTTTTAAAACAGCTAGACTATATGAGCAAAATATTTATATTCCATCATATGTTTTCACTTTAGTTATTCACCCTATTTTCACAATATATATTGCTACCTTAAGTTTTTTTAAAAGTTATACCTGGAAAGAACGTATTTTTAAAGCTTGAGTTTTCTTATTTTTCAAAAGAAAAAAAAGAAGTACCTTTATCAAAAATTTTACTCAACTATGAATAAGTTTCTATTCTTATTAGTATTTACTCTTTTTTCTTTATCTGCTTCAGCTCAAATTTCTCATACAATTGATGGCAAAACCTATGAATTAACCGAAGAAGTTACAGGTAAAACCTCTTTATTTTATGCTATTATAGATGGTGAATACCGTTATTTCATTAAAAAAAATGATTCTGTAACAGAACTCACAAACACCAAAGATAGTGATGGGAAATACCAAGAAGAGTATAAAGAAATTTTAGGTATAATTACTGCTGATGCCGCTATGGATATTTCTAGTGTAAAATTAACATTGCCTAGTCTAAAGACTTTTATAGACGAGTATAATAAAAAAACAGATTTAGATTATAAAATGCAAGCTAACAGACCTAAGGCTCAAGCAAGATTAGGTGGTTTTGCAGGTATTTCTAATAATCCGTTTGTAACCAACCCAGATAATATCATTACTCCAATTTTTGGGGCAGAGTTAGAACTATATGATGCTAAGGCTACAAGACATTCTTTAGCTTTAGGCTTTAAACAAAGTTTAAGTAATAATGATTTTAAATACAGTTCAAGTCAATTTTCTCTTGCTTACAGGTTTAGAGTTATCAACAAAGAAACTTTTTCTATATACCCTCAAGCTACCTTAGCTACATATACATTTTCTAGAACAGAAATTACGACTGTTAGCGAAGATGGATCTACTACTACAACTTCTACGGAATCTGGTTCTACTTTAGACGCTCCTATTATTTTAGGTGTAGGGACTGATATTAAACTAGGGAATGGTTATTTAACACTTTCAATGAACGAATTAGTCGCACTAATCAATATCGAAAATCAAGGGAATTTCCCGTTAGATTTGCGCTTAGGTTATAAATTTAATCTATAGAATTAAGAAGTAAATGCTACTCAACTACAAGTCATCTAATCCAGCTTTTACTTCTCATTTTTGGAATAACAAAATCTCAACCAATAAGAAAATGTCTCTAGGGGGTATTTTCTTAAAGTCTTTATTTTGTTTACTACTCGTAACCGCAAGTACTGCTTTTGTTTGGAAATTATTTTATGAAGGGTATACTATAAAGTGGTATACAACTGGTGGAATGATTACTGCAATTGTTATTAGTTTAGTAATATCTGTTAAAAGGCAATGGGCTGCTTTTTTAGTACCCTTATATGCTTTAGCCAAGGGATTATTTTTAGGAGGGTTTAGTGTATACATTCATAAACAATATCCTTATTTTCCTTTTCAAGCTGTTGGAATTACTTTCATTACTTTTTTTGTAATGATTGTTCTTTACAAAACTCGAATCATTGTTTTGACAAAAAGATTAAGAAGCATGATTATTGCTTCTACTATAACTATTTTCACGGTTTATATTATCACCTGGATTCTTAGCTTTTTTGGAGTTAATGTTAGCCTTATTTGGGGTGATAATTGGTTTGCTTTAGCCTTTAACATTTTTGCCGCACTAACTGCCTCTTTTTCATTATTAATAGATATAGACTATATAGACCGACAAAAAAACAAAGCCCCAAAAAGCAGTGAATGGATTGCTACATGGGGTCTTTTAGTAACCTTAATATGGTTATATATTGAAGTATTACGATTAATGCGTAGACTAGCCGTAAAATGGTAATCTAATCAAATAATGCTTTTAACTCTTTTGCATCATTAGGCTTCATTCTACCCGCCAATACTAAACTCATTTGCTTTCTACGCAAAGCTGCATCAAATCGTTGTTTTTCTAACTCTGTTTGTGGTTCTAAAGCCGGAACAGGCACAGGGCTTCCTGTAGTATCTACCGCTACAAAAGTATAAATACCCTCATTAGCTTTGGTACGCATACCAGATTCTCTATCTTCAATCCAAACATCTATATATACCTCCATAGAACTTGTAAATGCTCTAGATACTTTGGCTTCTATGGTAACTACACTTCCTGTAGGCACCGCTTTGTTAAAAGCTACATGATTTACTGAAGCAGTAACTACAATACGCCTACAATGTCTTCTAGCAGCAATACTGGCAGCTCTATCCATACGAGCCAATAACTCGCCTCCAAATAAATTGTTTAATGGATTAGTTTCTCCTGGTAATACTAGATCTGTAACAGTTGTTAAAGAATCTATAGGATGTTTTTTCATCTCTTTTGCTTTTTTATGCAAAGATAAAAGGTCTAAGAAAAACTTAGACCTTTTTTATTGTGAAATAACCAATAACTACAATATTGATTTTTTAATATTCTATAATTAATCTATCTTCTTAACCAACAACCAAGCAGCTTTATTATGATCGTTCTTTACTATTCTAAGATTTTTTAATGCTTCAGTCTTATTAGCATAACTACCATAAACCACTTGATGCAAGCCGTATTTATTCTGACCAATTTTTCTTGCAGAATAGCCATACTCTTTTAATTGTACAATCTTTTTATCTGCATTTTCCTCAAAACGATAAGCTCCAGCTATGATATGATACGGACCTGTAATAGGCTTTACTGCCTTTACTTCTAATACCACTTCTGGAATCGTTCCTAAATCAAATATTGAAGCTTCTTGAACACTTATTCTAGCAGCCTCTATATTTTGTTTTGCATTATGATTAGCTACTTCTTGTAATTTAAAATCGAAACCTTGCTTTGCTAAAAAACCTAGCATACCTAAACCTAAAACAGTTACAGCTGCATATTTTAAATATGGGCGTTTCTTTCTAGTTTCTGGAATAAAAGCAATAGGAGCTTTTTCTTCAATAACTTCTACCTCTTCTTTATACACCTCTCTTAAAACGGGTTGCTTTAAAGTAGTATCTAACCCGAAAGAACTTGTTAGGTAATTTACTTCTTCTATAGGAATGAATTGTAACTTCCCTTCAACACTTATAGAAAAATGACCAATTTTAGCTAAAGTAATTACTTCTCCTGATATTAACTTTCCTTTTAATTCAATTACTTCTTGTTGTAATTGATTCATTGCCTCTGTATAAGGAATAGAATTTACCGATGCTATATGATTAACTAATAAGCCATCATTCTGTTGCAACTGTTCATTGAAAGAAATTTGCTTTCTAGGTGCCAAAAATAAGTTTGATTGTGTATCTACCACAGCAGATTTAGTGCGCGTTAAAAAAGCTCCAAAATCTGGAACAATAACACATTCATATCGGTACAATAAATCACTTATGTATTGGATCATTTTCATAGTATCAATCAGTCTAGTTAGTTCTTAAACAAAATTACATTTTTTTCAATCTTTATATAAAAGCTTATACAATAGTTATTAACAATGCGCTTTTTTTGGTAACTTTAAACTGACTACCAATATTTTATATGACCGAAGAAAATTTAATATCTATACTTGCTTTACAAAAAGCTTCTTTAATTGGCGATTTAACTGCCAAAAAACTTATTAATCATTGCGGATCTGCAGAGGCTATTTTTAAAGAAAAGTCTACTCATTTATTAAAAATAAACGGTATTGGGCAAGCACATATTAATTCTCTTAAAAATAAAACAATTTTTAATCTTGCTGAGGATGAATTAAAATTTATAAAAAAGAATAATTTAAAATATTGGTATTATAAAAATATCGATTATCCAAATAAACTCAAACATTGTATAGATGCTCCTATATTGCTTTTCTATTCTGGAAACATTAACTTAAATAGCCCTAAAATAATTAGTGTAGTAGGAACCAGAAACTTAACCAATAATGGAAAATATTTTTGCGAAAAACTAATAGAAGAACTTAGTCTAGTAAATCCTATAATAATTTCTGGATTTGCCTACGGAACAGATATATGTGCTCAAAAATCAGCCATAAAAAACAACTTACAAACTATAGGTTGTTTAGCTCATGGCTTAAACCAAATTTACCCGAAAGTTCATAAAAAATATGTAAAACAAGTAGAAGCCAACGGTGGTTTTGTTACCGATTTTTGGAGTATTGACGAACCCGAACGCAATAATTTTTTAAAACGAAACAGGATTATTGCAGGATTATCTGAAGCTACAATTGTTATAGAAAGTGCAAAAAAAGGAGGTAGTTTAGTAACTGCAGATATAGCCAATTCTTATAATAGAGAAGTTTTTGCGGTTCCTGGTAGAGCTAATGACGAATTAAGTGAAGGTTGTAACAATCTAATCAAACATCAAAAAGCCCAATTAATTACTTGCGCTGCAGATATTATTTATCATTTAAACTGGTCTGTAGAAACGACAGCTAAAAAAGTTATTCAACCTCAACTATTTGTAGAATTATCAGATATAGAAAACACCGTATTTTCTTTTTTATCTCAACAAGAAAAAACACATTTAGATGCTATTTCAATTGCATGTAAGCTACCAATTTATCAACTTTCATCCACTTTATTAAACTTAGAACTTAAAGGTTTGATAAGGGCATTACCCGGAAAACAATTTCAATCTATATAAAAAAAGAGCAGTGATTTAACACTGCTCTCTTACCCCAAAAAAATACTTAGTTTTCTTAACAAAAAACTGAGTTCAAATATACATACAATTAAATGTTATAAATGAATTTATAGTGTTATAAAAAAGTTAATATCCTACTTTTTTTCTAACTCTCTGTAACACAGAATTTGCCACTACAGCTGCTTTATCTGCTCCAATTTTTAAAGCATCATCTATTTCATTAAGATTCTCCATATAATGATTATATAAAGCTCTTTCTTTTTTAAATTTTTCAATTAACAACTCATAAAAAGCTTGTTTGGCATGTCCAAAACCATAACCTCCACTTACATAATTGGTGTGCATTTCTGCAATCTGTTCTTCAGATGCTAACAACTTATACAACGCAAATAAATTACACGTATCTGGATTTTTAGGTTCTTCTAAAGGAGTGCTATCTGTTTCTATTTTCATAATCTGCTTACGTAATTTTTTATCTGGCAAAAACAAATTAATGATATTCCCTTTACTCTTACTCATTTTAGTCCCATCTGTACCAGGAACATACATAGTACCCTCTTGTACTTTAGCTTCTGGCAACACAAAAGTTTCACCTAATTTAGCATGAAAACGAGATGCTACATCTCTAGTCATTTCTAAATGCTGCAATTGATCTTTACCTACTGGAATAATTTCTGCATCATACAATAAAATATCGGCTGCCATAAGCATAGGATAAGTAAACAACCCAGCGTTAACATCTTCTAACCTGTCTGCCTTATCTTTAAATGAGTGCGCCAAGGTTAAACGCTGATACGGATAGAAACAATTTAAATACCAACTCAACTCAGTAACCTGAGGTATATTACTTTGCCTGTAAAAAACAGTTCTATTTATATCTAAACCAAAAGCCAACCATACCGCAGCTGTAGAATAGGTATTCATTCGTAACTCTTCTGCATCTTTAATCTGAGTTAATGAATGTAAATCTGCAATAAATAAATACGACTCGTTAGCCGGATTATTAGCCATCTCTATAGCCGGAATAATTGCTCCTAATAAATTTCCTAAATGCGGTGTTCCGGTACTTTGTACTCCTGTTAAAACTCTTGCCATTAGTCTTTTGGTATATTTTTATAAAATTTATACAAACTTATTGAAAGCATCAATCATAAAAAAGTTATTTTTGAAACTTGACATCAGAAAACTGATTTATTTTTTATTCGTAATTAGTGAACATATTAAACTACATAGGCAGAGCGTTGTACCGTATTTGGTTTTACTTGTGGGTAGCTATACCTATTTTAATTATGTTTCCTTTTTTATTAATTACATCTGCTAACGATAGATTATACCCTTATTTTTTTAAGCTAGCACGTATTTGGGCTAAAACTATTTTAATAGCCATGGGTTTTAAAGTAGTACTGCAAAAAGAAAAAGAAATAGAATATGGTAAAAGCTATATGTTTGTTTCTAACCACACTTCTATGACCGATATTATGCTAATGCTAGCTGTAGAGAAAAACCCTTTTGTTTTTGTAGGAAAAAAAGAGCTGTCTAAAATTCCAGTTTTTGGCTTTTTCTACAAGCGTACTTGCATACTAGTAGACAGAAGTAGCCCTAAAAGCAGAAAAGAAGTTTTTGATCGTGCACAAAAAAGATTGAATTCTGGTTTAAGTATTTGTATTTTCCCTGAAGGAGGAGTGCCCAAATCAGATATTTTTTTAGATAAGTTTAAAAACGGAGCCTTTAGATTAGCTATTGAACACCAAATACCTATTGTACCACTTACGTTTGCAGACAACAAAAAACGCTTTCCGTACGGTTTTTTTGATGGCGGATCCCCAGGTAAAATGAGAGTTACCATACACCAACCTATCCCTACCCAAGGAAAAACCTTAAAAGAAGATAGAGACACTATAAAAGAGCAAACTAGAAATGTTATTTTACAACAGCTAGAAGAATATACTACTGTGAACTAAAAAACAAAAAAGCCCTTAAATATAAGAGCGTTTTCTGTTCATCATCGCTTTTAAAAAGCAGATAAAACCTAACCAACTAAAACTTAAAACTGAAGCCTGAGTAAACTCCTAGTAAATACGGTCTAAAATTACCCGAATCATTACTAAAAGAGTTTAATTGATATTTAAATGTAGGCTCAACATTTAAATGAAAGGCTTTTGATATTTGATAATTAAAACCAACTCCAAAATTGGTACTAAAACTTGTCTTGTTTAAATTGTTTGCCTCGCCTAGATAGGTTGTAAATGAATTGGTTTCAGCATGTACCTCATTTTTATCTAAGAAAAATGTACTCATACCAGCTATTAAATCAATGCTTAATTTTTTATGAGATACTTTATACGATAATTCTAAAGGCACTTCAATATAACCAAACTTTTGACTTATACGAGCATCAAATAAATTTCGAAAAGATGATGGTATTTGAGAAACTGCAAAACCATCTGCACTAGCAATATTTAAATGAGTTGCTTCAGAGGTCATAGATACATTTTTTATGAAATCTATACTAGCTCCCTCGGCTGCAGGCACTACTGCTACATTTTCAGTATTATAACCCAACTCCACTTTATTAACGCCTGTTCTTACTCTAAGCTTTTTATTAAGGTTATAACTAACATTAACACCATAGCTCATATTCACCTTTCCTTTCTTTCTATTTCCTTTAAATTGTTCGTCTATAGGAGATCCAGAACTCAGACTATTATAATAAACAGGTGCTATATTAGGTCTAACTTGCCATTTTTTCCCTGTACTTTCTTCGTCGTCTTTCTCTTCTGCTGTCTCTTCAGTACTCTCTTGTTCAGCAATGGCTTCCTCAATGGTTTGTGACTCTTTTTCTTCTACTTCCTTTTCTTCTCCACTCTCATTTTTATCCTCCTTAGAAAGTTCCGAATCTGCCGTAGTGTTTTCAGAAATAGCACTTTCTTCAATAGAATTCTGATTTTTAAAAGTTGAATCTAATTTTTCTGTGTCAATTACATTATTATCTACAACACTTTTATTTAAAGATTTACCAATAACATTTTCTCCTTCCTTACCATTTGCTTCATTGGCAGCAACAATATCTTTATTGGTATTAATCGGTTCATTTAGAGACCTGTTATTGTTTAGCAATCCAGTTCCTCTATCTTCAACAAATCCTTTTTTATCTGTTGATTTAACTTTGCTATCAACTAACCCATTTTCCCTAACAGAAGCATTTAATTGCTTTTCTTTAATTAAATATTCTTTCTTATTGTCTTTAGGTGATGACAAATCCTCTTCTATATTCTTAAAATTCTTTTGTATTGTTGTATTAGAAACAACAGCATCATTAAGGTTATTTTTATCTACTATTGATTCCTTTTTAATTTTATTATGTTGAGTTAAAACTTCTTTTGGATCTTTAACTTGATTATAGTGAGGTGTTAAATTAGTCTTATTGTTCCTTACTTTATATAAATCATTAGTGTTTTTAGAGGCATTGCCCTTATTTACATACGAGTCTGAATGTTTTTCCACATTAGAAAAGCTTTTTTCACCTACCGGATTAATTGCTTTAGATTCCTCTAATACTATTGCATCTTTAGTATTTTGATATAATATATTATTATCACCACCTAGCAACTCTTTACTTTTAGAAGATGATGAATCTTTTAAATCATTCGTTTCTGAAGTATTTAAGGGTTGGTTTCTATTTTTTTCTGTATCAACTATTATTGTATTAGCATTTGGAATATCCTCAGACCAAAGATTCACAACTAAACTTATTAACAAAATAAGTGATGCTGCTACACCTGTAAAACGATACCAAATAGGTAGCACTCGTTTTTTTGGCTCTTTAGTCTTTTCTAGTTCTTCTCTAATATTTTCCCACACATGATCTCCAGGAGCTTCCTCAAAATTTTTGAGCTGTTCCTGAAACAGTTGGTCTATATTTTTACGTTCTCCCATAATCAAGGGGTTTGTTTGTTTTTAAATTGGTTTTCTTCAATTCTCTCCTTCAAAATTAATCTAGCTCTAGATAAATTCGATTTAGATGTCCCTACAGAAATATTTAGCATAACAGCTATTTCTTTATGAGAATAACCATCTAACACATATAAATTAAATACCAATCTATATCTGTCTGGTAATTCTTGAATTAATTGAAGTAAATAATCTATAGATACATCTTCTGTATCTACTTCTACTGGCTCTTCTTTAATATTATCATCTTTTATGACATCTAAAACACCTTCTTTTCTATAGCGTTGAAGCGCTGTATTGATAACAATTCTCTTCATCCAACCTTCAAAAGAACCGTTATTTTTATATTGCTTTATTTTCTTAAATATAGTCAAAAAAGCATCCTGCAGATTATCTTCTGCCTCAGGATAATTTTTAGAATATTTCAAACACAAGGTAAACAACTTACTCGCATATAGCTTATAAATTGCTCCTTGTGCTTGAACATCTTGTTTTCCACATTTTATGATGAGTTGTTCTAAACTCATAAATAAGCTTTAATCTGTTACAGGTACCTCTATTGTTTCATACATATCATTCCCCTGCTCATCTTTTCCCTTCCATACTTTGAATATGTATGTGTAGTTATGATTCACAACAAAATTAAATGACTGCTCAGACAATCCATCTGGAGCAACAAAATCTACACAATCTCCTTCTACAGAAAAAGCAGAAACAGCAATAGTTCTCTCGTTATCATTTGGATTAGATATAACACCGTTATACCCGTGACAATTAGTGGGTCTGTAAAAGGTAAATGGTATTTCATATGTTTCATTTAATGTAAAACTCTGAGGCAATTCAATACTTTCTACAGGTAATACATGAAACACAAATTGATTACCATCTCCATCATCTAAGTTACAACCATAACAAAAAAGTACTATTAATAGTATTCCAAGAATTTTTCGCATCATATATTATTATTTATTTTTTTATATCTCTCAGTTATTAGATGCATAAAGTTACAAAAGGTTGCGTACAATATCATTGTATATTTATTTTAACTAATATGTAAAACAAAAAAGCTCAACTTTTTAAGTTGAGCCTTCTTACCATACTTTTTATATAAATCTATTCTTTTTCTGCAATGGCAGTAACAATTTTCTCTTCTAATTCGTCCATTAAATCTGGGTTATCTCTAAGCAAATTTTTAACTGCATCTCTACCCTGACCTAGTTTAGTATCTTCATAACTGAACCAAGAACCGCTTTTCTTAACAATACCAAATTCAACTCCTATATCTATAATTTCACCTACTTTAGAAATTCCCTGACCATACATAATATCAAATTCAGCTAACTGAAATGGAGGAGCTACTTTATTTTTAACAATCTTTACTCTTGTTTTATTTCCTACTACAGTGCTATCAGAATTTTTAATTTGTGTAGACCTTCTAATATCTAAACGAACAGAGGCATAAAATTTAAGTGCATTACCACCTGTTGTTGTTTCTGGATTTCCGAACATTACACCGATTTTTTCACGTAATTGATTAATAAATATTACGGTACAATTGGTTTTACTAATACTCGATGTTAATTTACGTAAAGCTTGAGACATTAAACGAGCATGTAATCCCATTTTAGAATCTCCCATTTCTCCTTCTATCTCACTTTTAGGAGTTAATGCAGCAACAGAATCGACTACAATAATGTCTATTGCACCAGAACGAATTAAATTATCGGCAATTTCTAAAGCTTGCTCTCCATGATCTGGTTGAGAAATAATTAAATTATCTATATCTACACCCAACTTCTCTGCATAAAAACGATCAAAAGCATGCTCTGCGTCTATAAAAGCTGCTATTCCTCCCTTTTTCTGAGCTTCAGCAATAGCATGCAAAGTTAAAGTTGTTTTACCAGAAGATTCCGGACCATATATCTCTATTACTCTTCCTCTAGGATAACCACCAACACCTAAAGCTAAATCTAAACCAAGAGATCCTGTAGAAATCGCATCAATTTCTTGTACAGCCGTATCTCCCATTTTCATTACAGTTCCTTTGCCATAAGCCTTGTCTAGTTTATCTAAGGTTAACTTTAGCGCTTTTAATTTTGCTTCTTTTTCTGAACTCATTTTATCGTAAATTTTGAGTTGCTAATGTACGAGTTCTTTGCTCTAAAAACAATCGAGTAACACATCTGTTTGTTAACAATTTATATTTTTTCAAAAAAAATGTAAACTATCACGCAACCTTTCAACCAAATCTACATCTAGTTTATAAAAGCAATGATAATTTATGCGTTAGTGCATAAAACAAAATGAACCCATAATGAGATTTTTAACTAAAAATATTAACAACTGTGTTGATGGCTTTACAATTGCCGCTTTATTAGTAGGCAACTGTAAAGTAGATGGTGGTTAGCGTTCGTTACTTATACAAAATGTTTTTATGACGAAACACCGTCATTTTAAAAAAACAAATTAGTAACGAATTAGCCACAAAAAGCCTCTGTTTTAGTAAATCAGAGGCTTTTTATATTCCCATTGAACTCTTTTACTGTATATTTGCAGCACTTTTTAACTTAAAAAATTGATATAGCATGCAACTGTACAATAAATTAAGTGCTGCAGAAAGGGCAGAATTGATAGAAAAGGCTGGAAAAGAACGCCTTACTATCTCTTTTTACCAATACGCACACATAGCAAATCCACAAATTTTAAGAGATCATTTATTTATTACCTGGAACAAACTAGAAGTTCTTGGGAGAATTTATGTAGCTACAGAAGGAATAAATGCTCAATTATCTGTTCCTGCAGAAAACTTTCTAGCCTTTAAAAAGCACTTAGACAGTATTGATTTCTTAAAAGACATTAGATTAAACATAGCTATTGAGCAAGATAATATGTCTTTCTTAAAATTAAAAGTAAAAGTAAGACACAAAATTGTTGCCGATGGTTTAAATGATGATGCCTTTGATGTAACCAATAAAGGTGTTCACTTAAAAGCTCAGGAATTTAACGACATTATTGCAGATCCTAATACCGTTTTAGTAGATATGCGTAATCACTACGAAAGTGAAATAGGTCATTTTAAAGGAGCAGTTACACCAGATGTAGATACCTTTAGAGACTCTTTAGATATAATTGAAGAGGATTTAAAAGAACATAAAGAAGATAAAAACTTAGTAATGTATTGCACTGGTGGAATTCGTTGTGAAAAAGCAAGTGCTTACTATAAACACAAAGGTTTTAAAAAAGTATATCAATTAGAGGGTGGTATTATTAACTATATGAGACAAGTTGATGCCGAAGGTTTAGAAAATAAATTTATCGGTAAAAACTTTGTTTTTGACCACAGAAGAGCCGAACGCATCTCTGATGATATCATAGCTAATTGTCACCAATGCGGTAAACCATGCGATACTCACGTTAATTGTGCTAACGAAGCTTGTCACCTTCTATTTATTCAATGTGAAGAATGTGCTAAAGAAATGCAAAACTGTTGCTCTACTCATTGTGCAGAAGTAAATAGCTTACCTAAAGAAGAGCAAAAAGCTTTAAGAAAAGGAAAAGGAAACAGTAACGATATCTTTAAAAAAGGAAGATCAGAAGTTCTAAAATACAAGAAAAATTTACGCGGTTAGATTTTCTAATTAGCCTCAATTTTACAAGCCTTTGAGTATAATTTACTCAAAGGCTTTTTTGTGTTCTTTTAAAACTAGCAGATAACAATAAAAAATGTATCTTTACGTTTGATTTTTTATTAACGATAAATTACCCTTTTTAGGGTTTCATATATATTATGGCTTGCAATAGTTGCGGTACAGGAACTGATGGCAAACCAAGGGGTTGTAAAAATAACGGAACATGTGGATCGGATAGTTGTAATAAACTTACAGTATTTGACTGGCTTTCTAACATGAGCTTACCATCTAATGAAAAACCTTTTGATTTTGCCGAAGTACGTTTTAAGAACGGAAGAAAACAGTATTACAAAAACACAGAAAATTTAACTTTATCTATAGGAGATGTTGTAGCAACAGAAGCTTCTCCTGGGCACGATATAGGGATGGTTACTTTAACAGGTGAACTTGTTAGAGTACAAATGAAAAAGAAAAAAGCACCTTTAGAAGGAGAAGATGTAAAGAAAATTTACCGTAAAGCTTCTCAAAAAGATATTGATATTTGGACTACTTCTCGTGAAAGAGAAGAACCTATGAAAGTTCGAGCAAGGCAATTAGCTATAGACTTGAATTTAAAAATGAAAATCTCTGATATTGAATTTCAAGGAGATGGATCTAAAGCTACTTTTTACTATACAGCAGAAGAACGTGTTGATTTTAGACAATTAATTAAAAACTTTGCTAAAGAATTCAACATACGAATTGAAATGCGCCAAATAGGTTTCAGACAAGAAGCTTCAAGATTAGGCGGAATAGGTTCTTGTGGTAGAGAATTGTGTTGCTCTACTTGGTTAACAGATTTTAGGTCTGTAAGTACAGCAGCCGCAAGATATCAGCAATTATCTTTAAACCCACAAAAATTAGCTGGACAATGCGGTAAACTAAAATGCTGCTTAAACTTTGAACTAGATGCATATTTAGACGCTTTAAAGAGTTTTCCTGATAAAAACATAAAATTACAGACAGAAAAAGGTAGAGCTGTTTGTCAAAAAACAGATATTTTTAAAGGAGTAATGTGGTATGCTTACGAAGGTGAGTGGATGAATTGGTTTATGATTACTACTTCAGATGCCAATGAAATAGTTGCTCTAAATAAAGAAGGCAAAAAAGCTACTAGTTTAGAAGATTATGTTTCTGAAACTGATCTAAAAGAAAAAGTAGATTTTGAAAATGTTGTTGGACAAGATAGTCTAACTCGTTTTGACAAACCTAAACACAAGAAACGAAGAAGAAAACCTCAGCAAAGAGGCAAAGTTACATCAGACAAACAACAACAGAATAAGCCTAGAAGAAACAATCCTAACGCTAAAAAAACTGAAGGAAACTCTCCTCAAAAAAAGAGAAGACCTCAGCAAAGAAAAGTAGAAGGAAAACAAAATCAAAACACTAAAAAACCTCAAACTAAGGGGAATGATGAAAATAGGAAACCGCAACAAAAGCGCAGACCTAATAAACGAAAAAACAATCCTAATAAAGGAGGAGAAAATAAAGCACCACAAAAAGATGCGTAAACTAGCCTATTCTATATTAGCTATTTTTATACTGGTTGCTTGCGACAGCAAACAAATTCTAGATGAATATCAAACTGTTCCTGGATCATGGGCAAAAGAAAACCCTATCTCTTTTTCTTTTAACAGTCCAGATACCATAAACAAATACAACTTATTTATCAATCTTCGTAATAACAACGAGTATCCGTTTAGTAATCTATATTTAATAACAGAGTTGGAAGACCCTAAAAAAAATAAAATTACTGATACTTTAGAATACGAAATGGCAAATGCTGACGGATCATGGATGGGAACTGGATTTTCTGCTATAAAAGAAAATAAACTTTGGTATAAAGAAAAAGTTCGTTTTAAAGAAGAAGGTAATTACTTATTAACTGTAAAACATGCTATGCGTAAAAACGGAAATGTTTTAGGTTTAGAAAATTTAAACGGAATTACAGAGTTAGGGTTTAGAATAGAAAAAACACCAAAATAACAGTATTATGGCTAAAAAAACGGTAAAAAAAGCTGCAAAAAAAGGCACCACTAGTTATAAGAAATTCATCAAATGGTTTTGGATGCTTTTCTGCTTAGCAATTTTAACCATTGCACTTCCATTCGTTTTAGCAGCTACAGGTGCTTTAGGCGATATGCCTGACCATACGGTTTTAGAAAACCCTAAAACAGATTTAGCTGCTGAAATTATTAGTGCTGACGGAAAAACTTTAGGTAAGTTTTATTTAACCGATAACAGAACACCTGTTGAATACGAAGATTTATCTAAACACTTAGTTGATAACCTAGTTGCCACTGAAGATGAACGCTTTTACGAACACTCTGGCATTGATTTTAAAAGAACATTAAGTGCTATTTTATTTATGGGAACTCGAGGAGGAGGAAGTACCATTACTCAACAATTAGCTAAACTTTTATATCATCAAAATAAAACAAAAGACAATAGGATTGTACAAAAAATAAAGGAATATGTTATTGCTACTCGTTTAGAGCGTCAATACACCAAAGAGGAAATCATTACTATGTATTATAACATTTATGATTTTGGTAATAATGGTGACGGTATTCGTTCTGCAGCAAGAATCTATTTTGGAAAAGAACCTAAAAATTTAGATGTAGAAGAGTCTGCCATGTTAGTAGGTATGTTTAAAAATTCTTCTTTGTATAATCCTATCAGGAATCCAAAAGGTGTTAAAAACAGAACCAATGTAGTTTTTAAACAAATGGCTCGTAACGGACTTATAACTCCAGAACAAAAAGATTCCTTACAAAAACTACCATTGAAACTAAACTTTACTCCAGAAACGCATAATGCAGGTTTAGCTACTTATTTTAGGGAACATTTGCGATCTGAAATGCATAAATGGATAAAGGAACACCCAAAAGAAGATGGAGAAAAATACAGTTTGTACAAAGATGGTTTAAAAATTTATACCACCATAGATTCTCGTATGCAAGAGTACGCTGAAAATGCAGTTACTAGACATATGAAAAATCTACAAAATGAGTTTGACAAGCAAAACAAAAAAAACAAAACAGCACCTTTTAGAGGATTAAATAACAAAGAAATTGAGCGCTCTTTGTTAACCGCTATGAAACGATCTGAGCGTTATAGAGTATACACTAAAGAATTAAAAAAATCTAAAAAAGAAGCTTTAGCCTCTTTCAATAAGAAAACTAAAATGCGTGTATTTTCTTGGAAAGGAGACATAGATACTATCATGACTCCAAAAGATTCGATACGTTATTATAAAAAATTCTTTAGAACAGGTTTATTATCTATAGAACCACAAACTGGTCATGTAAAAGCCTGGGTTGGAGGAATTAACCAAAAACACTTTAAGTACGACCATGCTAAACAAGGTAAAAGACAAGTAGGTTCTACTTTTAAACCTTTTTTATATGCTACAGCTATAGACCAATTAAAATACTCACCTTGTGAGGTTATGCAAGATGCTTATTACTGTATTCCTGAAGGTAGACATGGAAACTTACAAGATTGGTGTCCTAAAAACTCTAATGGAAAATATTCTGGCGATGTTACACTGAAAAAAGCGCTAGCTAACTCCATTAACACTATTTCAGCTCGTTTAATGGATGAAGTTGGGCCGAAAAATGTTATTAAAATGGCTAATAATTTAGGTGTTACTTCAGAAATTCAAGAGTTCCCTTCTATAGCATTAGGAACCGTTGATTTAAGTCTTTATGAAATGGTAAATTCATATAGTACTTTAGCCAATATGGGGCAATATATTAAACCTTCTATTATTTTACGAATAGAAGATAAAAACGGGGCTGTTTTAGACCAAATGGACTTAGAAACGAAAGATGTCTTAAGTAAAGAGTCTGCCTATGTTACTTTAAAATTAATGGAAGGTGTAACCCAAAATGGATCTGGTGTTCGTTTAAGAAGCGGATGGACAAGATTACCTAAATTAACTACAGGTTTTCCATATAAATTTACCAATCCAATAGCTGGTAAAACAGGTACCACTCAAAACCAATCAGATGGTTGGTTCATGGGGGTAGTTCCGAATTTAGTTACTGGAGTTTGGGTTGGAGCAGAAGATAGAGCAGTTCATTTTAGCTCTGTAACATACGGTCAAGGAGCAACTATGGCTTTGCCTATTTGGGCATTATACATGAAAGATTGCTATAATAACAAAGACTTGGGCATATCTGATGGGGAATTTGAGAAACCTGAAAATTTACGAATTGAAGTTGACTGTAAAAAATTCTCAAAAAATGCAGATGATAATGATCCTAACGATATTGATTTAGGTATTTAAACAACACAATACAACAATGATTAACAGAACAGTGCAAAATGTCTCAAAGGCATTAGAAGGTATAACCAACGGAATGACTATTATGCTAGGAGGTTTCGGTTTATGTGGTATTCCTGAAAACAGTATAACCGAGTTAGTAAAACTAGGTGTAAACAATTTAACATGTATTTCTAATAATGCAGGTGTAGATGATTTTGGTTTAGGTTTATTATTACAAGAAAAACAAATCAAAAAAATGATTTCTTCTTATGTAGGAGAGAATGATGAATTTGAAAGACAAATGCTTTCTGGTGAGTTAGATGTAGAGTTAACACCACAAGGTACTTTGGCTGAAAAATGTAGGGCTGCACAAGCAGGTTTTCCGGCATTTTACACTCCAGCAGGTTACGGAACCGAAGTAGCCGAAGGGAAAGAAACTAGAGAGTTTAATGGTAAAATGTATGTGCTTGAAGAAGCTTTTAAGGCAGACTTCGCCATTGTAAAGGCTTGGAAAGGAGATACTGCAGGGAATTTAATTTTTAAAGGTACAGCAAGAAACTTTAACCCGTGTATGTGTGGTGCAGCTAAAATTACAGTTGCTGAAGTAGAAGAGTTAGTTCCTGCTGGTGAATTAGACCCGAACCAAATACATATTCCTGGTATTTTTGTAAACAGAATATTTCAAGGAAAAGATTACGAAAAAAGAATTGAGCAACGAACAGTTCGTTCTAAAAATTAATTTTCTAATGTAGTAATTAATCAATGTAACTATGAAGAATCCTGTTGTTGATAAATCTATAGAAGTTGCATTGTTAATTATTGAATACTGTGAAATATTAGACACGTATAAAAAGTATGTTATTTCTAGGCAATTGCTAAAATCTGGAACCAGTATTGGCGCAAATATACATGAAGCTCAAAATGCTGAAAGTAAGGCAGATTTTATTCATAAAATTAAAATAGCTGCTAAAGAATTAGAAGAAACTAAATATTGGTTAATCCTCTGTGAAAAATCAGAATCTTATCCAAATAATGAAGTTTTAAAAGAAAAGATTGATCAACTAGGATTAATTATATATAAAATTTTAAGCACTAGTATCAAAAATAAAAATTGATACATTGCTATATCAACTAATTGATACATTAAAAGATGTTAGGAAAAGTAGAAATTGCAAAAAGAATTGCAAAAGAAGTTAAAGACGGATATTACGTAAACTTGGGTATTGGTATTCCTACCTTGGTTGCTAATTATGTAAGAACTGATATCTCAGTTGAATTTCAGAGTGAAAACGGTGTATTAGGAATGGGTCCATTTCCTTTTGAAGGAGAAGAAGATGCAGATATTATAAATGCCGGTAAACAAACCATTACAACTCTAGAAGGAGCTAGTTTTTTCGATTCTGCCACTAGTTTTGCTATGATTAGAGGTCAACACGTAGATTTAACCATTTTAGGAGCTATGGAAGTTGCAGAAAATGGTGATATAGCTAACTGGAAGATCCCTGGTAAAATGGTAAAAGGTATGGGAGGAGCTATGGATTTAGTTGCTTCTGCCGAAAATATAATTGTTGCAATGATGCATACCAACAAACGTGGTGAATCTAAATTATTAAAAAAATGTAGTTTACCTTTAACAGGAGTTGGTTGTGTTAAAAAAATTGTAACCAACTTAGCTGTATTAGAAGTAACAAAGCAAGGCTTTAAATTATTAGAAAGAGCTCCAAGAGTAAGCGTAGAAGATATCCAAAATGCTACAGAAGGAAACTTAATTATTGAAGGTGTAATTCCTGAAATGATTTTAGATTAATTAAATAAACCTAAAATATATAAGCGCTGTTCTTTAAAAGAACGGCGTTTTTTATTTTATTAAATTAATACTAATCGTTGGTGTTTCTTTATTTGGGAAAACATATTGGTGGTTTTTAGAAATACTTAACCCAGCCATACTTACGCTATTATAAAATGCCGTAGTATCAACTATATATTGATCTGAAAAACCATGAGTAACATCATAAGCAGTACAAGGAGTTCTTCCTAAATTTACACTTACTTTATCTGGGCTAACAGTATGTAATTCTATCATAAGTAATCCGTGTTTTTGAATATACGGTTTCCATTTTTCAAAATGTTCTATTAAACTTTCTTCTACTTGGGTATTCTTTAAATATTCACCTCTGTACGCAAAAGCTCCAGTGGCAGTAGCTGTAAATACTCTTTCTTGCTTAGGAAAGTTAAAAGGCCTATTATGATCTAGAAAAGAACGAACATTTAACAGTTCTGATAATGATACTTGATGTTTTTCTTGTAACTCTTTATCAAGCTGATTTGGATTACCAATATCTCCCCATACAACATCTGCCCAAATATTTGCCTTTTCTAAATTGCGTTTAGTACTCAATAACGCTTCCTTATTAAAATCTGCTCCAACTAAAATCAATTTGTTATTTTCTAAATCCTTTCTTCGCTTGGTTTTATTCCAAATCAAATCAAAAACATGCTCTAATAAAGCTCCATTTCCACAACCAACATCAATTATTCCGCGAGGCTGCTTTTCTAAAGGCTGGTTAAATATATCGAGTATAACTTCATCAAACTTCTTAAAATAAGTAGCATGAGCACCTCCACTTCCCCATACATTAATACTACGTAAAACATGTTGCTCTATTCCGTTATCATCTTTTATAAAAAAAGGATTAAAATCTCCATACAAATAGCTATTAATATGAGTGAAAATAGGCCAATAAGAAACTGTAACACCATAAGCATAACATTTATCTATTAGAAATTGACCTCTTTGATTAAGTTTCCCTTCTTCAATTAACTCCAATTCTTTTAATAATAACTTTAACGATGGAGATGCTTCTAGAACACTCTCGTTGCTTAGATATAAATAACTAGCATTAAATCCTAACTTAACAAGATAAGGCAATAACATGATGGCTTCTAAATGCCATTTAACTTCGTTTTGAAAATACGCATCTTGATATTCTTTATTTAAAATTGAAAACTGTTGAGCTAATTTTAAAACCTCATTATCTACTTTTACAGATTCACTTATAACATCTTTTAATACTTGTAATTGAATTGAGTATAATTTACTGTATTCAGTATATAAATTTGCATATTTTTTAAAACTCTCGAATTTATTTGTTACTGCTATTTCTATAGATGTAGATTCTATATGATAACTAATAATACCTTGTGAAGCTAAACTACGCAAAGCAACATTTAAATACCCTTTATGAAAAAAAGGATATTGCAGGCATAGGTCATCTAAAGTAGTCTGTCTCTCTTTTTCTAAAAAAGAAATCACTCCTTTAGTTAATAATGTATTTACAATTCCTGTAATTACAACACCATCTTGATGTTTAAACAAAATTGATCTGTAATAACGTTGTGTAGCTTTATCTAGTATCATACTTAAAGATACAAAATGTTGCTTTCTTTTTATCTATAATACCCTACTATTAGTCGAAAATTAAATCCCTTTTGGAATAGCCTGAATCAACTTTTTAGTATACTCTGAAACCGGATTGGCATAAATTTCATCTGCATCGCCAACTTCTTCCAACTTCCCTTTGTTCATCACTAATAACTGATCACTCATATACTTTACAACAGATAAGTCGTGTGAAATAAAAATATAGCTAAATCCAAAATTCTCTTTCAATTCATTCAACAAATTCAATACTTGAGCTTGCACCGATATGTCTAATGCAGATACCGATTCATCACAAACTATTAATTTAGGGTTTACTGCAATTGTTCTAGCAATTCCTATTCGCTGTCGCTGACCTCCAGAAAACTCATGAGGATACCTATAAAAATGACTTTCTTCTAAACCAACTCTCTGTAAAAGTTCTAATACTTTCTCTTTTCGTTCCTTATCATTATTATACAATCCGTGAACTTTCATAGGCTCCATAATAGCCTTACCTACAGGTATTCTAGGGTTTAAAGATGAATAAGGATCTTGAAAGATCAATTGAATTTCTTTTCTAAGAGAACGTAATTCAGTCTTACTAATTTGTGTTATATCATTTCCTCTATAAAAGATTTGTCCAGCCGTTGCTTTATCTAGCTGAAGAATTGTATTACCTAAAGTAGATTTACCACAACCTGATTCTCCTACCAAACCTACTGTTTCTCCTTCATACATTTTAAAACTAACATCATTAACAGCTTTAAAAACAATATCTTTTTGCATTAAAAAACCTTTATTTACATAGCTTTTTTCTACATTTTTAACTTCTAATATTGGCTTGTTAGCATAAAGCTTTTCTAACCTGACTACTCTTTCTTCATCGCTTACTAACTTTGTACTTATAGACTCATTTAAAAAATCTTGTATTGTTGGTAATCTAAACAAACGCTCTTGAGTATCTGGCCTAGAACTAATTAATGCCTGAGTATATTGATGCTGGGGTGATTTAAAAACTTGTTGAGCAGACCCCTTTTCTACAATTTCACCTTTATACATAACCACTACTCTATCTGAAATTTCTGAAACCAAAGACAAATCATGAGAAATAAAAACAATACTCATTTTTGTTTCTTGTTGTAAATCTTTTAACAAAGAAATTATTTCTTTCTGAACAGTAACATCTAATGCTGTTGTAGGCTCATCTGCAATAAGAACTTGTGGCTTACAAGCAATGGCCATAGCTATCATTACCCTCTGTTTCTGTCCTCCAGAAATTTGATGAGGGTATTTATTATAAAGCTGATTAGGCTCTGGTAGTTTAACCCTATCAAACAAATTCAACACTTCAATCTTAGCTTCTTTTTTATTTATTTTTAAGTGTTGTAATAAGACCTCTAACACTTGTTGACCACAAGTCATAGAAGGGTTTAGAGAAGTCATTGGTTCTTGAAATATCATGGCTATTTCTTTAGCTCTTATAGCTTGAAAGTTTCTATTAGACAAACCTATTAACTCTCTTTCTCCGAATTTGATACTACCTGAATTGTAAATAGTGTTTTTTTCTGGCAAAAGACCTAAAACAGCCATTGAACTTACAGATTTTCCTGAACCTGACTCACCAACAATCCCTAATATTTCATTTTCAAATAAGTCATATGAAACATTAAACAATACCTGTTTTTCTTCTTCTCTATTTTTAAAAGAAAGTGAAAGATTCTGAAGACTTAATATTTTTTTCATTTATTTATTTTTTTCAATCTAAATGTAATTATCCACTCAACTTATAGACTATTAACTAAAATTTAACAAAAAAGGGGATTAACCATTTGATATTCAACACAAACTGTTAATTATTTTAACTAAATTAGCGCAACTCAAAAATAAAAACCCAAATAATTATTTTTTTATGAGAAATAAATACACCCAAAACGCATTGTTTTATCTATGCTTAATTTTATGTTCCTTTAACAGTTTTTCACAAACTGAGGAACAAAGAAAACAAATTATTAAAAACTATGATTTAGATAAATTACACCAATTATATCTTGAAAATAGTGCTTTTGAAAAAGAAAATAAAGAAAAAGCATTAAAAGCTGCAAAATTAAATGGATGGCCTATTATCAAAAAAGAAAAAGACGGTTCTTTTTCAGAGCTTCAGGGTATGATTAACGGCACACCATTATACTATTCTATAGATAATGATCGAGCTGCTATTTCTACTAGGGCAAACTTTCTTCATAACGGAGGTGGTCTTGGACTTAATGTAGAAGGACAAGGTATGACCGCTTATGTGTGGGATGGTGGTGCTGCTAGAACAAGTCATGAGGATTATTCTGGTAGAGTTACTATAGGTGATGGGACTAGCGTTGCATTAACTAGCAATAATGATCATGCTACTCATGTTACCGGTACTATTGTTGGCCTAGGTATGGGGAATAATGGCGGAGATAATTCAAAAGGAATGGCACCTCAAGCAAGTGCTGTGTCTCATGATTGGAGCAACGATTTAACAGAAGCAACTGCAGCAGCAGCAAACGGTATGTTACTTTCTAACCATTCTTACGGAACCCCTGTTGGTTCTATAGATGATGCTCAGAATTGGTACATAGGCGCTTACACAAGTACAGCTCAAAACTGGGATGAATTAATGTATAATGCCCCTTATTATTTGATGGTAGCATCAGCAGGTAATGATGGCTCAGATAACAGTAACACTGTACCTTTAGAAGGAAATTCTGCTTATGATAAATTAACAGGTAATAAAGTAGCAAAAAACAATTTAGTAATTGCTAATGGTCATGACGCTAATGTAGCTGCTAACGGTTCTTTAATAGGTAATCCTTTTAGAGTAAGTGGAAGTTCTGAAGGGCCTGCAGATGATTTACGCATAAAACCAGATATTATGGGAAACGGTTATCAATTATACTCTGCAAGTGTTTACGGAAATTCTAACTACAACTATAAAACCGGTACTTCAATGTCTGGACCAAATGTATGTGGTTCTTTATTATTATTGCAACAACATTACAATAATATAAATGGTTCTTTTATGAGGGCTGCCACCTTAAAAGGTTTAGCTATGCATACGGCGGACAACTCAGATATTGCAGGTCCAGATGCAAATACTGGTTGGGGATTGATGAATACGAAAGCTGCAGCTGAAGCAATAACCAATAATGGGTTAGGTTCTTGGATATCTGAAGAAACATTATCTCAGGGAGAAACCAAAACATTTACTGTAGTCTCTGATGGAACAAACCCACTATTAGCTTCAATATCATGGACAGACCCAACTACTGGTGGTTACACCAACACGACTAGTACTGCCAATGAAGCAACTGCTGCATTGGTAAATGATTTAGATATTAGGGTTGAACAAACAGGGACTACATTTTATCCTTGGAAATTAACCAGCGTTAACTCTAATACAAATGCTAATGGAACTGACAATACTGTAGACCCATTTGAAAGAGTTGATGTAAACGGTGCATCAGGAACATATACTATTACTGTTACACACAAGGGCTCATTAACCACAGGGAAGCAAAAGTTTTCGTTAATCATGACTGGTTTGTCATCTTCAATTGCATTAGTTAAGAAAACAGACGACCAAATTTTATGTTCTAATAACGATGCTACCTTTAACTTTGACTATAAACAAATTGGAGGAGGCACCTCTAACATAACTGCCAATAATGTTCCTGCTGGAGCTAGTGTTAATTTTACTCAAAACAGTTTTTCTGCAGACGGAAGCTTTGATGTTACTTTTGGAAACTTATCTTCGGTTCCAGCAGGAGAATATGTAATTGGAATCATTGCTGATAACGGAAATGAAACCGAAACTAGAAATGTCACATTAACTATTTATCACAATACTTTTACTAACATCAACCAAACTATTCCTGCAAATGGTAGTGTTAATATAGCAACTTCTCCTGTTATTAATTGGGATTTAGATGCTAATTCTGAAGAATACCTCATTGAAGTTGCTACAGATGTTAATTTTACAAATATTATTAATTCTGGTTCATCTAATACAAATAGTTATAATGTTAACGGATTGACTTCTGGGGGTGTATATTATTGGAGAGTTTTTGGTAAAAATAGATGTGCTACCGCTTCTAATGCGAATATATTTAACTTTCAGGTAGGAACAAACTGTAATGAAGTAGTACAAACTACAGACACAACTATTCTTGATCAAAATTCAGTCGACTCTACTTTAGATGTTACACAATCTATTACTATAAGCGATATCAATGTTAGAGTTGCTTATGACCACACTTGGATTGGAGATGTTAAATTAACTTTATTCGCACCGAACGGTAATAGAGTTACCTTAATTGATACAAATACCTGTTCAGACCAAACGAACTTCCATATTAAATTTGACAACGATGCAACTAATGATATAAATTGTTTAATTGCAAACAATGGAGGTTTAACAAACTACAAACCTGTAGGCGATTTAAGTAATTTTTATGGGTTAAATTCTGCTGGCACATGGAGACTTAGTATTATTGACGGTGGCCCAGGTGATACTGGAACAGTAACTGAATGGGCTATTGAGTTCTGTGACAACTCTGCTCCACCAACTGCTCCTAACTTTGTAAATAATGGTTTAAATGTAGATGTTAACTCTACTTATACTACTGTAACCGGAGATATTGAGGCTAGCACAACAGCAGAAACAGCAACTCAGCAAACATACACTCTTATTGAACTACCAACTATTGGAAATCTAAGATTAAATTCTACTAATTTAAATCTTGGAGATACTTTTACTCAAGATGATGTAAACACTGGTAAAGTAAGTTATGTGAATACTGAAACAAATCCATATGTTAATCAATTTAAAGTGAATATAGAGAATGCTGCAAGCGGTTGGTTACCTAATCAAATTGTACAGATAAACGCAGCTAATTTAAATATCTCTGATTTTGAAATAGGACAACTTAAAATTTGGCCTAATCCAGCTAAATCTAATTTATTTATTGAAATGAATGATGCTGTAAATAGCGATGTAAACATCTCTTTATTTGATTTACAGGGAAGACGTGTTTACCAAAATTCATTTAACAATAATAACTCTGTTTTTAATCAAACTATTGATTTAAACAACATAGCGAATGGATCTTACATTATTCAGATAGAACATGATAACAAAAAAGCTACCAAACAGTTTATCATAAATAATTAGAATATTTTATACAACAAAAAAGGCCAATGTAAAATAACATTGGCCTTTTTTATTATATCACAATAATATCTGATTCGTCTAGCAACTCTTCTCTCCTAAATCTTAAAAACACTTGAACAATGGCAATTACATCTTTCTCACAATATTGAATAATTCTATCTAAATCTTTATCTTTATAATAAACCATTGCTACTTGACTTCCATCAATATCATCTTTTGGTGATGGTATCTTTAAAATTTTTGTCAATAATTTTAACGAACTATAATGCTTATAATCTCCAAATTTCCATAATTCCATTGTGTCTAAATGAGGAACCTCCCAAGGCTTTTTGCCGAATAAGTTTAATTTATTAGGTATTTCAATTCCTAAAATCACCATTCTCCTAGCTATATACGGAAAGTCAAACTCTTTTCCATTATGAGCACAAAGTAAATGATGAGGCCTATTGAAATGAATATTCAATAAGTTGGCAAACTCTTGTAACAATTCTTTCTCTTCTCCATGAAATGTTGTGAGTCTCAAATTTCTATCACCTCCCTTATTAACTATATAACCTACAGATATACAGATGATTTTACCAAATTCTGCCCAAATACCAGCTCTTTCATAAAACTCTTCTGCTGTAAAATCATCTTTACGTTGATACTTAGTTTTTTGCTCCCAAAGCTCTTTTAATTCTACATCTAAATCTTGATAATTTTCGAAGTTAGGAACTGTTTCTATATCTAAAAACAGTATATGTTCTAAGTTTATTTTATTAAGCATAGTTAGCCCTTTCTATTTTTACTTTTTAATTTTTGCTTATAGTAATCTTTTTGGGCTATGTATAAGGTTTTGTTTATTTCTGAATAAACTTCTCCTTCTGAATTAGTTAAAGTTACTAATTTTTTGTAATCAATTTCCTTATTATTAGTAACATCTTTTACTATTTCTTTAATTTCTTCTTCAAAGAAAACAAAACTTCCATATAAGTCTTCTCGAGCTGGCTTTTTATATTTAATACAAGCTGCTTTGTCCCAAACTACATAATCATCACCTAAAATATTTAACAGTTGTATCATATAAATAGGATCGGTAGCTGCTTGCATAGAACCGCCAAATATAGCTCCTACATAATTCCTATTTTTATAACTGATAGGTAATTTAATTTTAACTTTATACATGTTTGAAGATATATATACAATCCTAGCTGTACTCCTTCTATACATTGGAGATAAGTTAAACCCTAACTTAAATAGTTTATGGGCTGGAAAAAAACGCTTTAAAAAGTTAAACGCTATTTTATACATAAAAGTAAATATTCGTTATGATAAAATTAGGCAAGAGTTAAACAAAAACCAATAAAGTTTGTTTAGAAAAGTTTAGTCTGTTTTATACCTAACTCATGTTCTAACAACCACTTTTTTCTCCATAATCCTCCAGCATAACCAGTTAAAGAGCCGTTAGCCCCTATAACTCTATGACAAGGAATAATAAGCCAGATCGGATTTTTACCATTTGCAGAAGCAACAGCTCGTATTGCTTTTTCATCACCTAATAACCTAGTTTGTTTTAAATAGCTTGTTGTTGTTCCGAAAGGTATTTCTAATAACGAATTCCAAACTTTTTTTTGAAATTCTGTACCCTGAGGATTCAATTTTAAATCAAACTCTTTTCTATCATTATTAAAATATTCTTGCAGTTGCTGAGTACAATTTTGTAGGCTATTAGGTATTTTTTTACTTAACTCAACATCATCATTTAAAATAGATACTATCTCAATTCCTTTATTAGTTCCAATAATTTTTGCTACTCCAATTGGTGTTTTAATATAAGCAATATCCTTATTCTTCATCTAATAAACCTAAACGCTTTGCTCTTGCCTCCCAATTCTTTCTTGCTAAATTTTGCATATTAGAATCGGTATCACTTTCATCCATTATCTCTAAGCCTAATAGAGTTTCTATAACATCTTCCATAGTTACCAATCCGCCAACAGATCCATACTCATCTACCACCAAGGCTACGTGCTCTTTTTCTTGAACAAACTGTTCAAAAAGGTTAGGTATTGGTATTTCTCTATCAACCACTAATATTTTTCTTTTTAAATCTCTAAGAACCTTATGATCTTTATCTTCTGCCAAGTCTTTATATACATCATCCTTTAAAATATAACCTGTAATTTCGTCTGGATTTTTACTATATATAGGTATTCTAGAAAAGCGTAAATTTTTATTTGCCTCAAAAAATTCTTTAATATTTACCCCTTCTTCAGCTATTTTCATTACACTTCTAGGAGTCATAATATCGCTAGCTAAAATTAACTTAAAGTTCAATAAGTTCTTTATCACCTTAGATTCAGATTCTTCAAAAACACCCTCTTCTTTAGCAATATCTGCCATTGCAGAAAAATCTTCTCTACTCAAAATACTTTCTCCATGAGCTCCTTTGCCAATTAATTTGGTAGTTAGTTGTAGCATCCATAAAATACCCGTCCACTTAAGGGGAAACATTAAAACATTCAGTGCTTTGGCAGTAAAATTTGCCAAGCCTTTCCAATAAGTTGCACCAATTGTTTTTGGAATGATCTCTGATACGACTAATATTAAAATTGTCATTATTGATGATACAATTCCTACAGTGTTAATTCCAAAAACTTCAAATTTAAATGGTAGCTGCTCTGCTTGTACTCCAACTAGAATTGCGCCTACTGTATGTGCTATAGTATTTAAAGTTAATATGGCTATTAAAGGTTTGTCTACATCTTTTTTTAAGTTTTCTAAAGAGGTAGCATAGGCTTTACCTTCTTTCTTTTTTACATTGATAAAAGTTGGAGTTACACTTAGTAACACCGCCTCGAGTATCGAACATAAGAAAGAAAAGAATATTGATAATACTGCGTAAGTTATAAGTAATGTCATAAAGTTATTTTTCTAAATCTTTAGAGAATCGATTGATTAGATCTGATGAGAATTGATTGATTAAAATTTCTTCTTTTTTATCCAAGTTTCCATCTGCAGCAGCTAATTGTCTTAAGGCATTTATAAAAAAGTCATACGCTTCATCTGGACCATTATCTGAATAGGTTTCAATGATTTTTTTATATAAATTATCAATAGAGTTATTAGACTGCATTTCGTAATTAAAAGACCATTTGATATTTTCTGAAGCAGGATGATCTTTTAAAATTTCATCTAACTTATCTATCTCATTTTTAGTAACCACTCCATCTGCCATAGCTACTAAATATAATAATTCTCCAAAAGTTTGGTATAATCGATGTTCGCTTATCATTCTATATTTTTTCTAAATATAATACTAAATCATAAACATCTCCATTTGAAAAATTAGAAAATAGCATACATTTTTGATTATCAAACTCTTTTTCAAATAGTAAAGTATCTCTGTTTCCTTTTAAAAAAGACTCTAAACTTAACTTGTTTTCTTTATATAAACTAGCCATATTTCTCAAAGCAGGCCCAGTCATATGTTTATCTATTTTATGACAAGCTGCACAATTAGCATAAAATAATTGTTTTCCATTTCTAGCTTCTTTAGAGTCTAACTTTGGCCTAGTTCCACAAATGAAAACATCGCTATCATCTACTCCACACCCAAGATTATCTCTTTTCATATTAATTAAAAAGAGCAAAAAAATAATCAATCCTAGTAGAGAGATATATAATATAATTAACTTATTCTTCAATTAAAAAATTAATTTAACCACATCTTTGGCAAAGTAACTCGCTATAATATCTGCTCCAGCTCTTTTAAAAGCTATAGTACTTTCTAACATAGTTTGGTCGTGATTTAACCATCCTTTTTCTGCTGCAGCTTTAATCATAGCATACTCGCCACTAACTTGATAAACTGATACCGGAACATCAAATTCGTTTTTAACTTCTCTTACTATATCTAAATATGGCATTCCTGGTTTTACCATTACAATATCTGCTCCTTCATCAATATCCATTTCGGTTTCTCTTAATGCCTCAAAACGATTGGCACAATCCATCTGGTAAGTCTTTTTATCTTTAGGTATATTTACCAAGTCTACTGGTGCAGAATCTAAAGCGTCTCTAAAAGGTCCGTAAAAAGCCGAAGCATATTTAGCCGAATAACTCATTATTCCTGTATTGGTAAATCCTTCGTCTTCTAAAGCCTCTCTGATAACACTTATTCTTCCGTCCATCATATCGCTAGGGGCAACAAAATCTGCTCCTGCTTCTGCATGTGAAATAGACATTTCTGCTAAGAATTCTGCGGTATCGTCATTAACTATAATTCCGTTTTCTATAATTCCATCATGCCCATAAATAGAATACGGATCTAAAGCTACGTCTGTCATGACTAACATATCTGGACAAACATCTTTAATAGCTTTAACTGCACGTTGCATGAGTCCATTAGCATTCAAAGCTTCTGTTCCTTTATTATCTTTTAAATTATCTGGAACTTTAGCAAAAAGTAATACCGATTTTAAACCCATTGCCCATAATTCTTTTACCTCTCTAACCAATAAATCTAGGCTAAAACGAAAGTAATTAGGCATTGAAGCTATTTCTTCTTTTACACCCATACCTTCTACCACAAAAAGTGGCACTAAAAAGTCGTTAGGAGTAATAATTGTTTCTCTTACTAAAGAACGAATGGCTTCATTGGTTCTTAATCTTCTATTTCTTCTTAATGGATACATTTAAGTTTAAAAGTTTAAAAGTTTAAAAGTTTAAAAAGTTGCCTTTCTCTGTTTTTAAACTAATGTTATAAATATTATTCTACCCAATTTTTAGGTTGCTGCAATACTTTTATTAGATCTTGCTCTTGAGAGCCTTCTTCTGGTTGATGGTTATACACCCATTGTACATGAGGTGGTAAACTCATTAAAATACTTTCTATTCTACCATTGGTTTTTAAGCCAAATAAAGTACCTCTATCATGTACTAAATTAAACTCTACATAACGCCCTCTTCGTACTTCTTGCCAGTTTCTATGTTCTTGAGTATATGCTATTTCTTTTCTTTTGTTTACTATTGGTAAATAAGAATTTAAGAAACTATCTCCTATCTGTGTTACAAAATTGTAACGGTCTTGCATAGAGAACTCTTCTGTTTCTTTTAAATAATCAAAAAACAAACCGCCAATTCCTCTAGCCTCATTTCGATGTGCATTCCAGAAATATTCGTCGCAAGCCTTTTTATATTTTGGATAAAAATCTGGATGGTGCTTATCACAGGCCTCTTTACATACTTGATGAAAATGAGTTGCATCTTCATCAAATAAATAATAAGGTGTTAGATCTTGACCGCCTCCAAACCATTGGGTGACGATGTCACCAGATGAGTTATACATTTCAAAATAACGCCAATTAGCATGCACTGTTGGAACGAATGGATTTTTAGGATGAATAACTAAACTTAAGCCGCAAGCAAAAAAGTTTCCTTCTTCTACACCAAACTGTTTTCTTAGTACTTCTGGTAAAACACCATGAACTGAAGAAATATTAACTCCTCCTTTTTCAAAAACATTTCCTTTTTCTATTACACGAGTTCTTCCTCCTCCACCTTCAGGCCTATCCCATAAATCTTCTTGAAATTTAGCTTTACCATCTACTTCTTCTAATGCTGAACAAATGGTGTTTTGTAAATTCTTTATATATGCTTGAAATTGTTCTTTCATTTAAGCTTTTTAATTAATTCATACAACTCCATCTCTAATGGTTCTTTATTAGGAGGTGTATACTCATTTGGTAATGTTCGTTGCCAAAGATACGCAGATTTTTCGGCAACAAATCAGTTTAAGTTTTTATACTATTTTGATTTATTTTTCTTAGCCTAGAGTTTATCAGTCGAGTTACTTTTCTAGCTTTAGTGATATCACAATTTGTCAATAAAATTCTTTAATATTCGTTCTTATAATAAAACTTAAATAGGTTTTTCTCTTTATAAATTTGACCTGATGGCCCTCCTATAAAATCAATTATATAACTTAATGTAGTAACTATCCAATTAACATGTTTATTTTGTAATTCAAAAGAGGCTATTTGGTCGAACTCATATTTACCATCATTATTTTTGTCCTCTTCATTTTTTATTTCAAAGGTATACTCCTCAACTTTAATTAAAAAAAATGGCTTTCTTCGTAAAACTACTGTGGTTGAATTCATAAAAATCAATCTTTCAAGCCTTAGATAGTATCATTGGCATCTAAAGCTAAAACTGTTTTGTAAGATGCTGCAACCACAGAGAGTGGCAATACCAAAATAAAACCAATTACAGGAATCAATAACAATAGCATAAAACCTACTCCGTTACCTATAGCTATCCCTTTATTTTTTTTTACAAATTTAATACTATCACTATAATTATAATGGCGTTCTAATGTGTAATCCATATTACCAAAACCTGCATAATATGCCTGTATTAGGAATATGAGAATAGAAAACACAATGCCTATTACGGGTATAAGACTTAAAAAGAATAACGGAAATATAAATAAGAGTTCTTTACCTAAGTTTCTAGCATTTATTTTTATAGCTCTCAACAAACTATTTGAAAAAGCTTTCATTCCTTCTTCTTTAGAAACAGAACCCAAATAATGGGCTTCTATTTTTTCTGATACTGGACTCATAAAAGGAGCCGAAAAAGCCATTACTATGTGTTTGTATAGTACCAATCCAACTAAAAAAATAAGTAGGCCTCCTATTATATGGCTTAAAGTAGAAACAAACTCACCACCCCAACTAAATTGCCATATTTTAACAATCTGATTTCCTAAATTTTCAGCAAAATACAATGAGGAAGCTACAACTATAATAGCGGTTAGAAAACTTATTAAAATAGGAATAGCAAAATACTTCCAGAGTTTCAATTCTTTTAGCAATTGAAAAGCTCTACCATAAGTTTTTAAACTTGATAAAATTTGTTGAAACATAGTAACCTTTAGAAATATTATCTAAAGATAGTAAATCTAAGCCTTATATTCTTTAACAGCATCTATAAACGCTTTAGCATTTTCTATAGGTATATTTGGTAAAATTCCGTGACCTAAATTCACAATATATTTATCCTTACCAAACTCATTAATCATTTGAGTTACCATCTTTTTAATTTCTGCTGGTGGAGAAAATAATCGAGTAGGATCGAAATTACCTTGTAAGGTAATATTTCCTCCTGTTAAATAACGAGCATTACGAGCAGAACATGTCCAATCTACCCCTAAAGCAGATGCATTAGACTGTGCCATTTCTTGTAACGCAAACCAACAACCTTTACCAAAAGCAATTACTGGAGCATCGTCTTTTAATGCTTCTATAATTTGATTAATATACTGCCAAGAAAATTCTTGATAATCTACTGGAGACAACATACCTCCCCATGAGTCAAAAACCTGTACGGCATTAACTCCCGCTTTTACTTTTTCTTTTAAATAAGTAATGGTAGTATCTGTAATTTTCTGTAAAAGCATATGTGCAGCAACTGGCTGTGTAAAACAAAACTCTTTTGCTTTATCGAAGTTTTTAGAACCTTGCCCTTGTACACAGTAACATAAAATTGTCCATGGAGACCCTGCAAAACCAATTAACGGAATTTCATCATTCAACTTCTCCTTTGTCATTTTAATAGCCTCCATAACGTAACCTAGGCTATCATTAATATCTGGAATAATTACATTGTCTACATCTTTTTGAGAACGAACAGGATTTGGCAAATAAGGACCAAAATTAGGTTTCATTTCCACATCTATATTCATAGCCTGTGGAATCACTAAAATATCTGAAAATAATATCGCAGCATCCATACCATATCTTCGAATAGGCTGCGCCGTTATTTCTGATGCCAATTCTGGAGTCTCACAACGAGTAAAGAAATCGTACTTATTTTTTAGCTCCATGAACTCTGGTAAATAACGTCCTGCTTGACGCATCATCCATACCGGAGGTCTTTCTACCGTTTCTCCTTTTAAAGCTCTTAAAAATAAATCGTTCTTTATCATTTTTTTCTCTATAAAATTAACAGCAGCAAAGGTAAGAATTTAAGCAGTATTGCACTAAAATACCCGACTGAAAATACTAAACTCTAAATAAACCAGTTAAAACTGTATATTTGTTAGAAATCAACTCACTTATGAATACAATCGATATTGTTTTAGGAGCCTTAATTTTATTTGGAGTCGTTAGAGGTTTTATGAAAGGCTTATTTGTAGAAGTGGCTTCTTTAGTTGCTTTAATTGCAGGTGTTTATGGTGCCATTCATTTTTCTGGTTTTATGGGAAGGTTCTTAGAAACTAAAACTGATTGGGATGAAAAAACAATTAACGTAGTTGCCTTTGCTATAACCTTTGTAGTTATTGTTTTGTTGATTGCCCTAGCAGGAAAAGCCTTTACCAAACTAGCAGACTTTGCTGCTTTAGGAATGTTAAATAAAATTTTAGGTGCTGTTTTTGGCGGACTAAAAATTGGGTTGATTTTAAGTGTAATACTTATTGTATTCTCTCACTTAAACAATACCATAACTTTTATTAAAAAAGAACAAATACAAGAGTCTATTTTATACGAACCAGTTAAGAAATTAGCTCCGTTAATCTTCCCAAAACTAATTAAACAGGATATTGAGGGTGAGGAAGAAGATCTAGAAACTACTCCAGAAGAAACAATAGGAGTTTAACACTATAAATAAAAAAGAGCAACTTAAATAAGTTGCTCTTTTTTATTTATTCTCCATTCCCATTCATTCCTTTAACAGCTTCTTTAAAACTGACAAACAAATGTTCTTTGGGTATTAAGTCTGGTATGATATCAATTCGTTCCATCATGTATTTTGGTTGTTTTTTCAAACCTACTAATAATACTTCTACTTTATTGTTTAACAATTCTGTTACTACATCTTCAAAAGCATATAGGCCAGATTGGTCCATATAATCCATATAATCTAATCTAAAAATAACCGTTTGTGCCTCGTCTGGTATTTGTTTAGCTAATTGTTGAATTTCGCTTGTAACTCCAAAAAACAAAGGTCCTTTAATATGCTTAATAAAGACTTTATTAGCTATTTCTTTTTTAGCAAAAGACTCTTCGTCTTTCCATACTTCTTCTGTAGGCAAAACTTTTACTTTTGATTTTTTAGCCGTTAAATCACCCATTTTTTTCATAAAAATAAGTGACGCTATAACCAAACCTATTCCAACAGCATTAATTAAGTCCCAGAAAGTAGATAGTAATAATACAACTAACATAATCATTACCTCTGCACTTAATTTAATAGGGCCTAACTTAATATCTTTTGGCATATGAGGTATTGCTTTTAAACCTTTGTAATCCATAACACCAATACCTACTGTAATTAATATTCCAGCTAAAACCGCTGCTGGTATTTTAGATGCTACCGGACCGAGAGTTAATAATATCATCAATAATAAAACTCCTGCTATCATTCCTGACAATGGTGTTTTACCTCCTGCCTTTATATTTACTACGGTACGAATAGTAGCTCCTGCTCCTGGTATACCCCCAAATAAAGCAGCAATACTATTACCTATACCTTGACCTATTAGTTCTTTATTAGGCTTATGTTTAGTCTTAGTCATATTATCTGCTACTATACTAGTAAGCAGCGAATCTATAGCACCTAACATGGCCAATGCTAAGGCTGTAAATATATAAGGAGATATACTTTTTAAACTAAACGATGTAAATACTTCTAAATTAAGATTAGGCAATCCGCTAGGAATTTGCTCAATAGATCTATAGTCTAAGCCTCCAAAATAAGCTATGGCAGACATGACTAACAATGCAACTAAGGTGCTTGGCACAGCTGTAGTAATTCGTTTAAAACCATAAATAATTACAATGGTTCCTAAGGCTAATAACAACTCTAACCAATTAATATTTCTTAATGCTCTAGGCAAAACTTTTAAAGCCCCTATAGTACCCGAAGCTTCTTTACCTGCTAAAGTTTTAGACTCATTGGCAATTTGTTCTTCAGTAATATAATTAGCTCTCTTTATTGTTTCTTTAAAATTTTCTAAAACTAATATTCCTTCATCGGCTTCTTCTTTTAAAATATTTTCAAGAATAATTTCTTCTGCCTGAGGCTTAAACTGTTCTACAAACGTTGCATCTTCTTTAGGATAATAACCTAAGGTAGGTAATATCTGGGTAATTAAAATAATTACTCCAATAGCCGTCATGAAACCAGATACGACCGGATAGGGTATATATTTAATATACTTACCTACTCCTAACATTCCTAATCCAATCTGAATCAAACCAGACAATAAGAACACCATTAAAATAATTGGAAGTGCCTTAGCAATATCTCCATCGTTGCTGGCAATAATTGTAGCAATAACCACCATACTAACAGCTGTCATTGGAGCTGTTGGACCAGAAATTTGAGTATTTGTACCTCCAAAAAGAGCGGCAAAAAAACTAATAAAAATTGCACCGTATAACCCAGCGCTTGGTCCTAATCCAGAAGATACTCCAAAAGCTAATGCTAATGGTAAGGCTACTATACCGGCAGTAATACCTCCGAACATATCGCCTTTTACATTCGTAAAAAATCGTTTCATGTGTTTAAGCTAGTTAGTTTAAAACTGTTTTTTTAGAGGCTATTAAAGTTAGTGATTTTTTTACAATTGTTTGATATCGTTTTTTAATATCCAACCTATAGATCCATTGGTTAATTTAATTTTAACCCAATCTTGAAATGAATCTAATACTTGTACTTTAGTTCCTTCGTGTAAAATAAAAGCTTGCTCTCCGCTTAACTTAGGCTCGGCTCTTACATCTGATTCTTTTGCAAACACAATTGCGTATTTAGTATTATTAACATTGGCTTGCTGTTGGTATGCAAAAGACAAACTTAGTAATGAAAACAACAGAGATACTCCTGCTACAATAAAAAACAATCTTTTTTTGCCTGTGTACTTTTCTAAAGTATATTTTACAAAACTTAGCACAAATAGTAACATTAAAACCACTGTTATAATTGCCCAAGTATCGAAGTGAAAAATATTGACAAAAGAGTTAAAAAACTTAGAAAAACCAGATGTAGGTATCACATCTATCTTATCTATTAGTTGGTTTTTAGCAAAGGCCAAATTCGTTTTAACATCTTCGTTAGATGGATCTAACATCAATGCTTTTTCATAATTATATATACTCTCTGCTAGCTGATTTTCTTTATAATGGGCATTTGCCTTATTAAAATACAAAGAAGTTGCATGTTGACCATTTTTTAATATTTGATCATAAATTTGAATGGCTTCTGTATACTTTTCTTCATTATACAATTCATTAGCTCGTTCAAACAAAGCTTCTTCTTGAGCAGATACCATCCCAAATAAAAACAGTGTTATATAAAAAAATATCTTTCTCATACTTATAAAACTTTATCTATTGCTGAAATAACTAAAGCTGCTTTTTCATAATCTTGTTGCATAGCATCGCTACTTATAGGAGTAAATCTAGCCAATTCACAATTTTCTATAAGCTCTATAAAGCTATTAGTTGTTTGATCTTCTACTTTATTTAAAGCAAATATGTTCTTTATTTTATCTTTACTAAACTCACTTGTTTCGATACCTAATTTTGCTTTTAAGTAATTATGTAGTGACTTATGTAATGACTCATAAAATAAATCCTTGCTATGTAAATTCTTTTTAGCATCAGATAAATACTTCTTAGCTAGCTTATCTGCTTTTCGAACCTTATTTCCTTGAACATCATTAGCAATTTGATTCTTTTTCTTGGCTATTAATACAACTACAGGAATAACAATTAATGGTGCCAATAACAACGTCCAAAACAAAGTAGATTTAAAAAAATGCGAACTTTTTATTGCAGAAAAACTAGCTGTAGTATGAAAAGATCTAAAACTAGTGTTATTCGTTATTACATTTTGTTTGACTACATTGTTGTTCGTTGTATTTGTTACCGAATTGGTATTAGTAGGTCCTGTTAAAACCTCTACAACATGTTCTATTGAATTAAGTGTTTGATACTTTTCTGTTTTAGGATTGAAAAAACTAAATGACAACTTAGATATTGGATAATTCCCTTTATATTGAGGAACTATTGTATACGTATCACTAATATTCCCAGACATTCCAGCTAGGCTTGTCTTTACTTGTTCTTTATGCTCTGGCTCGTAAACCTCTAAAGAACTTGGAACTGTTAATTCTGGCAAATTAAATAATTTTAGATTACCATTACCAGACACCTTAACTGTAGCTTGTAAAGACTCTCCCGCTTTTAATGCTTTTTTATTGGTAGTTACATCAAATTCAAACTCACCAACAGCTCCAGTAAATCCAGCTGGTTTTCCGGCAACTGGTAATTCTTTAACATTAATTACTCTTTTTCCTGCCGCTACTTTTTGATGTACAGTTTGATATACTCTACCACCAAAAAAATCACGCCTGTTTGTAGGCACATCTACAGAAACATCTATGGTTAATGGCTCTAAGGTTAACTTTCCTGTTTTTTGCGGATATAGAACAGTTTTTCTAATTAAAACATAATTATAATCTTGCCCTTTATAAGTTCCTCGGGCAACTTTATATTGACCCACTCTTATATCTTGAGTCCAAAAATCTGTAAATTTTGGAACATCGATGATATTAAAATTACTAATATTTACACTTGGACTAGCATACAACCTATATTCAATAGAAATAGCTTCATTTAAATAAGGATTGGCTTTAGATACTTCTGCTACTAAATGAATATTTTCACTAGCTATATAATCTGGATTGTTAGCATCCTTAGGTTTAGAAACTGCAGAAGTAACTTCTATCTTTACTGGAATAGTTTTATAGGTTTCTCCATTTATTTCTATAGAAGCTTGCTTAATGGTAAACTTACCTCTTTTAGTAGGCGATAACATATAGGTATATGTCTTAGAAAAAGAACGTTTACCATTTACCCAAGAATGGCTTACAGATTGACTTGGACCACCAACTACCCTAAAACCTGTAAATGAAGGCGGATTGAAATTATCTCCTTCCTCATTCATAACAAAGTCTACACGTAATCGTTCATTTACACCTAGTTTCTTTTTACTTACTTTGGCTGTAAACTCTACTTGAGCAGCTACTAATTGTACTGCAAGTAAAAACAAAATTGCTATGCTATTTTTTAATTTCATTACCAATCTTTTTCGTTTTGAACTGGAACACCTTTTGCTTTTTTAGCATTCAGCTTTTCTTGTAGTTTCTTTTCTTGATTGTTCATGGCTTCTAACAAGCTTTGTACTTGCTGAGGAGACAGTTGACCTGGTTTAAGTTGTTTCTCTTTTTCCTTTTCTTCTTTATCATCTCCTTGGTCATTTTTAGAATCTTTCTTGTCATCCTTTTTATCGTCCCCTTTTTTATCTTCCTCCTTATCGCCTTTTTGGTCTTTATCGTTTTCTTTATTATCCTTATCTCCTTGGTCTTTTTTATCTTCCTTATCGTCTCCTTCTTTGTTATCTTCTTTTTGGTCTTTATTGCCTTTATTCTTATTATCCTTATCTTTCGTATCTTCGTTCTTATCGTCGTTCTTTTTATTCTTCTGATTTTCTTTCTCCTTTTTTGCTAAAGCCAAATTATACCTAGTCTCATCATCAGATGGATTGTTCCTTAAGGCGTTTTTATACGCATTTATAGCTTGGTCATATTTCTTTTGTTGCATAAAACTATTACCCATATTATGGTATGCTTCATGTTTTTCTTCTTTTGTCTTTGCTACTTTAATGGCTTGCACGTATCTTGCTACGGCTTCTTTATTTTTTTTATTTTGATAGTAAGCATTTCCTAAATTATACTTAGACGTTGCATTAACTGGATTTTCTGAAATTGCTTTTCTGTACTCCGCTTCTGCATTTACAAAATCATTTTCCTTCAGTTCAACATTTCCTTGATAAATATGCTGAATGTCTTGAGGTTTCTTATCTTCCTGAGCAAAAGAAAAAGAAATAAACAAAACCAATATGTATAAAACCTTTTTCATCATTTTATTCGTTAAACAAATTCAACTTCTTAATCCATTCAGTTTTTCGCTCTAAAACCAAAATATCTATCAGCAAGAAAAATAATCCAAAACCTAAAAACCATTGAAATTGGTGACTAAACTCTGAATATTGTTTGGTTTCAAACTCTTTTTTATCCATTGCCAATAAAGTATCTTTTACTTCTTCGACAACTTTTTGAGTATTTAACCCATTTATATATTTACCATTAGCATTAGTAGCAATTTCTCTTAAAACAACATCGTTTAACTTAGTAATAACCGTTTCTCCTCTCCTATCTTTTTTATAACTCTCAATAATACCGTTTCTTTTAATAGGAATGGGTGCTCCTTCTGTTTTACCTACCCCTATAGTAAATATTTTTATTCCTTCTTTTGCTGCTAATGTTGCAGCTTCTAGAGCATTTTCGCTATGGTCTTCTCCATCAGAAATAATAAACAAGATTCTATTGGTTTGGGCATCATCATTAAAATATGTAGTGGCCAACTCTATAGCATCTGATATAGCTGTTCCTTGAGAAGACAACATATTTGTATTCATGTTTTGCAAAAACATTTTTGCAGAAGCATAATCTGTTGTAATAGGTAATTGTGGGTAGGCTTGGCCTGCATAAGCTATAATACCTATCCTATCACTAGCTAAATTATTTATAATTTGTGTAACAAGCTGTTTAGATTTATCTATTCTGCTAGGAGCAATATCTTCTGCCAACATACTTTTAGAAACATCTACAGCAAAAACAATATCTACCCCTTCTCTTTTTACCGTTTCTAATTTAGTACCAAACTTAGGGTTTACTAACGCAATAGATATACAGGTAATAGCAAAAGACCATAAAACCAATTTTACTACTGATTTAAATACAGAAGTATTTGGACTTAATTTTTTAAACAACGAATGCTCAGCAAATTGTTTTTGCTTCTTTCTCTTCCATAAAATCAATAACAAAAAAGCAATAGCTAAAATTGGAATTACTGCTAATACAATGAAATATGATTTTTCTTCTAATTCGAACATTTATATAAAACTTCTAAATACCGTTAATCTTAATAATGCTTCAAACAAAAACAAACCTAAAGCAAACAAAACAAATGGTCTAAATTTTTCATCATAATTATAAAACTTAAATTCCTCCACTTCTGTTTTTTCTAGTTTATTAATTTCCGCATAAATTTCTTTTAGTTTCTTATTGTCTGTTGCTCTAAAATACTTTCCTCCTGTAGCTTTAGCAATTTCTTTTAACAGTACCTCGTCTATCTCTACTTTCATTCTATCAAATACAATAGTACCATTAGCTCTTAACCTTAAAGGAGACAATGCTGTACCATTAGTACCTAAACCAATTGTATATACTTTTATGTCGAAATTTTCTGCTAACTCGCCAGCAATTTTAGGGTCTATTGTTCCTGTATTATTAACTCCGTCTGTTAATAATATAATTACTTTGCTTTTAGCTTTGCTATCCTTTAATCTATTTACTGCAGTTGCTAAGCCCATACCTATTGCAGTACCGCCTGTAACTCTATCATCATAACGCACTTCCTTTAGTGAACCTAAAACGATGCTTTTATCACTTGTAATAGGCGTTTTAGTATAGCTTTCTCCTGCATATAAAACCAACCCTATTCTATCATTCGGTCTTCCTTTTATAAACTTACCTGCTACATCTTTTAAAGCTTCTAACCTATTTGGTTTTAAATCTTTAGCCAACATACTTGCAGATATATCTATGGCCAACATGATATCTATTCCTTTATTCGTTTTTGTTTTTGTAGAAACATCAACTGTTCTTGGCCTTGCCAAAGCTATGATAATTGCCGTAACAGATAACACCCTAAAAAGCAACAACAAAGGTTTTAATTTTGGTAAAATAGTACGATCTTGGAATCCTTCTATACTACTTATTTGAAGTGTAGCTACCTCTCTTTTTCGTTTTAAAAAGTACCATAAAACTACTAATGGTAATAATAGTAACAACCACAAGAATTCCGGATTTACATATTCATAGTTCCAAAACATTACTCTTCTGATTTTTTAAGTTCTACAGATTCAATTACTCGTTTAATAATTTTTTCTCCATATTTATCTCCTTCAGCATTAAAAAGAATAATTTGTTGTAAAGCATTATCTTGACTAAAAGACAAAATCTGATAAGTCATTGTTTGATATTTCTTAGTTACAGGATGTTCCATAGACATTGTACCATAAGCTCTCATTCCTTCAATACCTTTTGGCAATTCATACTCTTCTTGCTTTACTATAATATCTTTCGCTCCTCTTTGTTCCATCATTTGTAATGAACCTTCATTCGCTTTCTCTAAATCAATTAATGATTCTTCACTTTCTGAATCTTCAGTTGACTTTAGTGCGGCTTTTGGTATCACTGTTGTACTAGCAGCAATTGATAAATCTCCTGACAAGCTTACATATGCAAATGCTTGAGAACCTAAAGCATCTAACTGTTCGTTTTTCAATCGCTTTAATACTTTAGGAGTCGTAATTACAATGGCCGGATTTCCATATTCGCTACGAATCCAAGCTTTTTCTTCTAACAATTCTTTAGTTGGATGACCAATAATCGTGTCCTTTACCGTATCATACCCATATTTAATAGCAAATCCGGCAAGGGTTAACATAATAACAGCAAAACCTGCTATAGAGGCATAAATAATTTTACGCTTCTTCTTTTTAGCTTCTTGTTCTAGACGGTACTGTTCATTTAACAACAATTCTTCTTCTGTTGGCTCCGGAAGGGCTTGTTTCGTTTCGTTTATAACACTTTCAATAGTATTTCTATCTACTTTGGCAGCACCTAAATCAGGTTGAGATTTTGCAAACTTTACCAAGTCTGATGTTTGCAATACTTTCTTAAGATCTTGAATTACTTCTCTAGATAAGGGTAGCTCTCCTGAATCTCTTAGTAATTCTAACTTAGTAATTAACTCATCTGAGGTTTGCTCTAAAGCATTGCTATACACCTCTTCTTCTAGATACTTTTTTAATACATCTGTTAATTGAGAGTAGTATTTTTTATATTCAGATTGCTCTAATAAACTGCTATTATCTAATGATGATAATTGTTGAATTGCTTTTTCAAAAGGTGGCAATTTATTTTCTTCTCTTTTCTCTTTCTTTGTTTTTCTAAAAAATATTAAATACAATACTCCTGCTAAAGCTACTAATCCTAAAAGAATATATAAAATCCAAAAAGGAAAACCACTTGATGGCTTTTCCACCTCGGTTATAGGTTTAATATCATACATTTTTTGTTTAGTAGTATCGACTACCACATCAACAACCTCTACAAGTAATGAATCGGTAACAAATGGGCTACCATTAATCATTATTTTTTGTTGAGGGATAGTATACCTACCTGCATCGAAATGAGTTAATCCGTATTCTTTTTTTAGCTTAAGGAACTCTCCATTTTCTAATGTATCTACTTTATAAGAGTTTAGAACCTCTAACGCCCCCATAAGTTTCGATTCTGGAAAAATTACAGCCGAAGTAGGCTTCGTTTTTACTAACATTTCCAGTTTTAACTCTTCTCCTATTTTAAAGGCTGTAGTATCTACTTTAGTAGTAATATTTTGAGCGTTTAAACTCGTACAAAGCACAAAATACAGGGTACATAGAATAATACCTCTTATGTTTTTATTGATATGTGTTTTAATATTTTTCATTAAACTCGTTCTCAGTACTAATATCTTTTCATTTTTCAAAAAATTCACTCGAACTGACAATTCAATTTACTAATCAGTCTCTATCTATCCTCTACGTTTAAAATACCCTAATAGTTTTTTAACATACGATTCATCTAAACGAGTACTAATTACACCTGACCCACTTTTTTTAAAGGTATTTTCAAAATAATTGGCTTTCTCTTTATAAAACTTAGCGTAATTGTTACGTACTTTTTTAGAAGCCGTGTTTATTAGTTGAATAGCACCTGTTTCTTCGTCTTGCATTTGTACCAAACCTAAATTAGGAATCGTTTCTTCATGTCTGTCATACACTCTTATTCCTGTAAGATCGTGCTTCTTTCCTGCAATTTTAAGCGTCTGTTCATAATCATCTGCTATAAAATCAGACATCATGAAAACAATTGCTTTCTTTTTCATAACGCTAGATAAAAATTTTAAAGCTCCAGCAATGTCTGTTTTTTTACTCTTAGGCTTAAACTCTAGAAGTTCTCTTATAATTCTCAACACATGAGACTTTCCTTTTTTAGGTGGAATGAATAATTCTATTTGATCTGAAAATAAAATCAATCCAATTTTATCGTTATTTTGCAATGCAGAAAAAGCCAATGTTGCCGATATCTCGGTTACCATTTCTTCTTTAAACTGATTTTGTGTTCCAAAAAATTTAGAACCAGAAACATCAACCATTAACATCATGGTAAGCTCTCGCTCTTCCTCAAAAACTTTTATATAAGGTTCGTTATAGCGTGCCGTAACATTCCAATCAATTGCTCTCACATCATCACCAAATTGATATTGACGCACTTCTGAAAAAGTCATACCTCTTCCCTTAAAAGTAGAATGGTACTCTCCTCCAAAAATATGGTCGCTCAAGCGGCGAGTCTTGATTTCTATTTTACGTACTTTTTTAAGTAACTCTTTGGTCGAACTCATTAAAATACTTGTTGTCTTATTTCAAAACGATGTTTATACTCATTTAAAACACGTATAATTCTATTCATCTTTAATTTTCCAAAACCATTCATTTCCAATTCTAAATTATCATTCTTAGTTACAATGATTAATTTAGATGGGGTATTACCCATTCCTGGAATAGATTGATAATCTAAAACATCATTCCAATAAATAACTTCTTTATTATCTTTATATATTATTTTATCTCTATCTACTTTTAAAATAAATTTATACCTAAACATTTTAAATACTGAATAAAGAATACATAAAACTGATATACCTCCTAAAAACATTGTCTTTCTTGTATTTAATTCATCTGTAAAAAACAGCAATGCAAAAAGTAAAATTGAAAAAATTAATATTGTGTACTTCTCTCTACTTTTAAAAACAGTTTCTTTAGAAATACTATCATCTAAATCTCTAATTAATTCTTTATTATTCTCAAGTCTGCTATAGAAATGAGACAATCGTTCTTTTTGTTTTTTACTTCTTAATTCTAACTTTTGAAGAAATTTACCTTCATAAATTAAACCCCTAGTACAAGCTTCATTATAAAACCTATGTATATCTTTTACATTTTCTCCCGCCCAAATTTTATATTTAACTGTTGCAATTAAGCTCCATATTAAAGGACCAATAAAACCAATTATAAAACTTGCTATACAACCAACTATTAATATTTTATTATTTCCATCATGACGGAATATATAAAATAATGTTGCAGGCAATAAAAAAACAAAAAAGATTAATATTGAATAACACGGTATGTTTATTCTCTTAACTCCTTCTTTTAAAGCTTCAGATACTTTTATATTTTGATTAAAACCCAATGTAGCTTTATTAAAATTATGGTACTTCAATATGGTTCACAATTTTATCTACTATTTGTTCTGAGGTGATATTTTCTGCCTCAGCTTCATAAGTAATTCCTATTCTGTGGCGCAACACATCTTTTACAACCGCTCTAACATCTTCTGGTATTACATATCCTCTACGCTTAATAAAAGCATAACATTTAGCTGCTGTAGCTAAGTTGATACTTCCACGAGGAGACGAACCAAAATTTAACAAGGGTTTTAATTCGGCTAAGCCATATTTTTCTGGATAACGAGTTGCAAAAATAATATCTAAGATATATTTCTCAATCTTTTCATCCATATATACTTCTCTAACTGCTTTTTGAGCACTTAAAATCTGCTCTAAAGAAACAACTTCGTTAACCTGCTCGAAAGATCCATTTAAGTTAGCTCTAACAATTAATTGCTCTTCTTCTAGCTTAGGATAATCAATAACTGTTTTTAGCATAAAACGGTCTACTTGTGCCTCTGGTAAAGGGTACGTTCCTTCTTGCTCTACTGGGTTTTGAGTAGCCATTACTAAAAAAGGCTTATCTAATTTAAAAGTCTCATCTCCAATAGTCACCTGTTTTTCTTGCATTGCTTCTAATAAAGCCGATTGCACTTTTGCAGGAGCACGATTGATCTCATCTGCTAATACAAAATTGGCAAAAATTGGACCTTTTTTAATAGAGAAATCATTTTCTTTCATGTTGTAAATTAAAGTACCTACAACATCTGCTGGTAACAAATCAGGTGTAAACTGTATTCTACTAAAACTTCCTTTAACAGCCTTAGCCAAAGTGTTAATGGCTAAAGTTTTTGCCAAACCAGGAACACCTTCTAATAAAATATGTCCTTGACCTAACAAACCAATTAATAAACGTTCAATCATATGCTTCTGACCCACTATAACCTTATTCATTTCTAAAGTTAACAAGTCTACAAAAGCACTTTCTCTTTCTATTTTTTCATTAATCGCTCTAATATCTACTGTTGCTGTTTGTGCATCCATTTTATTAAAATTTAAGACTGTGAAAATAACATTCACATTTGAATGTTGCAAATTGAAAAAAATAGCCAATACATCTTGTTAAAAATTGGTTAAAAATGAATAGTTTTAAGGAAACTTTAGCCTTTTATATAAATGATTAACAAACGATTGCTTATAAAAAAATTACTCACCTACAATGATGAGAATAGCTTTTATGACAAAAAGCGGCAATTGAATTTACATTCTAAAGAAGGAAAGGCTAAGTTTTTAAAGCATATTTGTGCTTTGTCTAACGCCAATCCAGCAAACAATTCGTATATAGTTGTTGGAGTAGAAGATGGCGACAACAAATTAACTGGTGTTGATTTTTTTGATGACAGTAAAATACAAAACCTTATAAATGCCTATTTAAGAAATCCCCCCTCTATACTTTATGAAAACATTCCTTTTCCTAGTTTACCAAAAAACAAAGTACTTGGGCTGGTTACTGTAAAAGCCAAAACCTCCTGGCAAAAATCTTTTTTTAAAAAATCTATTTTAAAATATTATTCTGGCTATATATACAAACGCATAGGAAGCAACTCTTCTTTAATGGAAGAAGATTTTGATTTAGAAGATCGCAACTCTACAATAGTATTTGAAATTGAAAAAAGTGCTAAAAACAATATTGAACACACTTTAGATTCTGTTATTTCTTTTAGAGAAAAACATCAAAACAGAGATACACATTACAAAGTTTTTAAAGAACAATTCGTTGTATGTTGGTCTGGAAGAAAAAAAGAAACATCAGAAGGTATATTCTACTCTAGAGTTGATATAGAAATGGTCACCGAACAAGTTAAACTATTTTACTCTGCTTTAGACGAAGTTGCTATTCATTACAATGAAAACTCTTTTATTATTGTTGAATATGTCACACTAGGCATTAACAATAACCTAAAAAGGTATCCTCTTGAAAAACGCATTATACATTTTTCTGAAAACGGAAATTACAACATTGCCAACGAACTCATTTTTGAACCGCCTCAATACGACAAAAAGGCCTTACACCACATATACAATGCCAATGCTGCGTTGATAAATAAGTTGAAAAATAAATTATCATTAACCGAAAACGAAAAAATAGATGTTTTAAATTTACCATCAACTAGTTTAATTCTAAAATTAAACGACTTTACAGATGCTAAGCAAAAATTAATTGAAGCTAAAACCTATATCAAAAGGTATTCTGAAGAATTATACCAAGAATACAAAGAAGTTATTAGAATTTTACGTAAAATAAAATACCATTAAAAATGAAAAAAAATACTATATCTTGTTTGCGACTTTCCGATTTTAACCCTAAAAAAATAACTCAATTAAACAATTATAGTATTTTATATTTTACACGAGGAAAAGGTTTTATTACAATTGATTTTAACAAAATAGCTTACCAAAAAGACAGTATTTTTCTACTTTCTAAAAATCAGTTACTAAATTTTAATTATAGCAAAAAAGAAGATGGATTTATAATACAAATAAGTCCTACAGAAATAGAATTACTATCTAATCATACAGAATTCTTAAACCATAAAAAATTATTTAACTACTGGCTCTACAAACCAACTCCTCTAACAACAAAAGAAAATTTTTATAGTATTATTTTAAACCTTTATAAAGAATGCAAAACCAATGAGGAGGTAATAGACCTAACTATTATAAAAAATACTTTAGTTGGACTTTTATTAAAAGTATATAAAAGTTATTCTTTTAAAAACTCTACAAACAAATCTGAAGTATTTTTTAATCATTTTAAATTTTTAGTAGACAATAATACCACAAGAAATACCTTATTTTATGCTGAAAATTAGGTATATCATACAAGCACTTAAATACTATTTGCAAGCAACACATTAACAAAACTGCTAAAGATTGCATTATAGATAATACTACTCTAGAAATAAAAAGACAACAGCATTTGGGCTTAGGTACTAATCAAATTTCAAGAAAACTAGGCTTTGATGAACCTACCAATTTTGTTAAGTTTAGAAAAAAACACCTCATATAAAAAAAGCTAGAGAATTTATCTCTAGCTTATATATATTTTTTTAGTTTACTTTTTTATTAATCTAGGTAATAAACATAACCAAAGTTCAACCATAAATTCCAATCATAATTCTTATCGGCTGGTCCATTATGATTTAAACCATCTACCCAATCAGAAAAATAATATTGCCATCTTAAATCAACTAATAAATCAGATAAAGGTGTTAGTTTATATCGTGTACCTACACTCCAAACTATAGACCAAGTAGAAGCTTGCTCTTGAGTATAGCTTTCTGCTCTCCATATATTTAAAGTTTCATCTTGCAAATTAGCAGGAGTTGCAACTAATGCCTCTACAGCTTGCGCTTCTGCATTTTTTTCGAACTTAGGCGTATAACTATTGTAATGAACTCCTAAGCTAACGTATGGAGCAAAAGAATAACCTCCTGCTGCAAAATCACGAATACTGTACGGAAAATACTCTATTTGAGATCCAATATCTAAAACAGTAGCAGTTCCTTCAGTACCAATAAGGGCTCTAGAGTATTGTGATTCTCCGTGAGTCCATTCTCCAAAATGATTTAATTTAGTTTTATTCCAAGAAATTTCATTTCTAAGTTTAAAGTGATCGTTAAAATAAGTGTCTTTAGTATAACAGTTACAATCGGCTCTATAAGCAAAGTTAATATAGTGAACCAATCCTATACCTATACCTACATTACCTTTGTTGGTATCGAAATTTTGATTTACACCATAATCAGATTGAAAAGCTACAGGTCCAACAATTGCTCCTACTTCATGAGAAAACCCTAACTGAGCTTTTATTGTTTGAACAGAAAGAGCTATTATTAATAGCAATAATAATTTTCTATTTATCATCCTTAATTTATCTTAAGCTTTAAAAAACAAATATATAAAAACTGAAGTAAGAAAAAAATTTAAATCAATTAAGGTGTATAAAATACTCATTTTAAAGTTAAAAAGACATTGCCATATAATGAATACTTGTATATTTGTGAAAATTTGACAAAAACGTAAAATTACGTTTTGAAACAATTAGATTTTTAATTTAAAAGAATCATGAACGATACTATTAAGAATTTTATCAATACTGTTGATAAAAGAAACCCCAACGAACCAGAATTTTTACAGGCTGTTACAGAAGTTGCAGAAACTGTAATCCCATTTATTGAAGAAAACCCTCACTACAATCAAGCTAAGTTATTAGAAAGAATGACTGAGCCAGAAAGAGTTCTAATGTTCCGTGTACCTTGGACTGACGATTCAGGAGAAGTTCAGATAAACAAAGGATACAGAATAGAAATGAATTCTGCTATAGGACCATATAAAGGTGGACTTCGTTTTCACCCTTCTGTAAACTTAAGCATCTTAAAATTCTTAGCTTTTGAACAAGTATTTAAAAATAGTTTAACTACACTTCCTATGGGTGGTGGTAAAGGTGGATCTGACTTTAACCCTAAAGGTAAGTCAGATGCAGAAGTAATGCGCTTTTGCCAAAGCTTCATGACTGAATTATCTAGACATATTGGTCCTAACACAGACGTACCTGCTGGAGATATTGGTGTAGGTGGTAGAGAAATTGGTTATATGTTTGGTCAGTATAAGAGATTGCGTAACGAATTTACCGGAGTATTAACTGGTAAAGGTTTATCTTATGGAGGGTCATTAATTCGCCCAGAAGCTACCGGTTATGGAGATGTTTACTTTGCTCAAAGTATGTTAGCTACTAAAGGAGATTCTTTTGAAGGAAAAACTGTTGCAATTTCTGGATCAGGAAATGTTGCTCAATATGCTACTGAAAAAGCTACTGAATTAGGTGGTAAAGTTGTTACTTTATCTGATTCTTCAGGATATATTTATGACGAAGAAGGTATTGATGCTGATAAATTAGCTTTCGTAATGGAACTTAAAAATGTTAAGCGTGGTAGAATTCACGAATACGTAGAAAAGTACCCTAATGCTAAATTCTTTAAAGGAGAAAGACCATGGTCTGTAAAATGCGATGTTGCTTTACCATGTGCTACTCAAAACGAATTAAACGCAGAAGAAGCAAAAACTTTAGTTGCTAATGGTGTTATTTGTGTAGCTGAAGGAGCTAATATGCCAACAACTCCAGAAGCTATTGAAGTATTACAAAATGCAAAAGTATTATTTGCTCCAGGTAAAGCAAGTAATGCCGGAGGTGTTGCTACTTCTGGTTTAGAAATGTCTCAAAACTCTTTACGTTTTAACTGGACAAGAGAAGAGGTAGATGCTAAACTAAAAGGTATTATGGCCGATATTCATGAAGCATGTGTAAAATACGGAACACAAGCAGATGGTTACATTGATTATGTAAAAGGAGCTAATGTTGCTGGATTTGTAAAAGTAGCAGATGCTATGCTAGCTCAAGGGGTAGTATAATTATTACTTACAATATATTTTTAAAAAGGATGTCTTAACAGGCATCCTTTTTTTATTTACAACAAAAAGACATAGTGTTATTTTATCGATTAAAAAAACATTTTGTCTAAAAATAAGGGTGTTTTGTCTAAAAAAAACTATATCTTGAAAGGAAATCTATTCTTTTTAAGAAATTACAAGTTACTAACCCAACTCTTTTATAAATGAAAAAAAGCTACTTCATTCTTTCACTCATATTCACACTTTTATTTTCTTGTAAATCTGACGATAGTAACGATTATGTTCCCGCTCCAGTTTCTCCTGTTGTATTTGACATTTCAACAGTACCATACAATTCGCTATCTGAATACAATTTTTTCGAAGGCGATATAAAAGATCAAAATCCTGTTTACGGAGTTTTACCATATAAACCCATTAATTCTTTATTTACAGATTACGCTCTTAAAAAACGTTTTGTATGGATGCCCGATGATGTTAAAGCTACCTATACTAATGACTATAAAACGTTAAATTTTCCCACCGGAACAATATTAATAAAGACATTTTATTACAATAATGTTCTTCCCTCAAACACTACAAAAATCATAGAAACTAGATTAATGATTAGAAAAGAAACCGAATGGATTTTTGCTAATTATATATGGAATAACGATCAAACAGAAGCTTTATTAGACACAGAGGGTAGTACTTTAGATATAGAATGGGTAGAAGGTTCTGTAACAAAATCTACCACCTATAGAATTCCTAGTAACGCAGAATGTTTAGTTTGCCATAAAATAAGTAATACCGCTACACCTATAGGAACAAAACCACAAAATATCAATAGCAATTATTCTTATGATGATGGTAATATTAATCAATTAGAAAAACTAGCTTCTTTTGGATACTTAGACAACGCCAACTTACCAACTTCATCTGAAATAGAAACTGTTGTAAACTGGAAAGACACTTCTAATTCTTTAGACTTAAGAGCTCGTTCATACCTAGATATTAATTGTGCTCATTGCCATATACAAGATGCACATTGCTCGTACAGACCTATTCGTTTAGCATTTAACGAAACTTCCAATCCTGACAATTACGGTGAATGTATTGTTCCAGATGAAAATATTAATAATGCACTTACCCATATTGTATCACCTACTAGAACCAATCGTTCAGTTTTATTCTACAGAATGAACACTACAAATGAATCTGTTAGAATGCCATTAATAGGACGTACAATTCTTCATGAAGAAGGACTTCTTTTAATGGAAGATTGGATCAACTCTCTAGAAACAGTTTGCCCATAATTAACTCACATATTAAAAATATAAAACACTAAACCCATGAAAAAAACTACATTTTTTTTATTTTTTATTCTGAGCAGCTTTCTCGTAAGTGCTCAAAACGATTGTACTTCTGCAAGTACAATAGTAGCCAATACTATTTATTCAGTAGGAGTTTTTGACGGAACACCAGTTACTTCTTCTTGTTTTGATGGCAATATTGGAAATAACGGAGAATGGTATACTTACACCCCTACTACAGACGCTACAGTAACCGTTACCACAGATTTACCAAACAGCGCTGGAAAAGACACAAGAATACAAGTTTATAACGGCTCTGGAGGCTGTGCTGGCCTAGTTTGTATTGGAGGTGATGACGATAGTGCTACCGGTTTTTTATCAACATATACTTTTAATGTCACTAACGGAACAACATATTATATAGTATTTGATAATTATTGGGTTAATAACACTAATAATTTTGACTTTAGATTAACCGAAGCTCCAATTGTTGTAAGCCCAATAACATTTACTTCATCTACTTTAGGTGCTACAGGACAATATAAAAACTGTGTTGTTGATATGAATAACGATTATTTAGACGACATTGTTACAGTAGATAACAACAACTTAAACATACATTACCAACAAGCTGGAGGTGGTTTTACTACTACTAATATCGCAACAGCTACAGCAGACGATGTACCCTCATGGAGCATAGCTGCAGGTGATTTTAACAAAGATGGATTTAATGATTTACTGTATGGTGGAGGTAATGGTGCAACTTTTGTTGCTTCAAACGCTACAGGAACTGCATACACAGTAACTTCTAATCCGGAATACATTTTTTCTCAACGATCGAATTTTGTTGACATTAATAACGATGGGCATCTAGATGCTTTCGTTTGTCATGATGTAGACCCAAACGTATATTATTTAAATAATGGAGTTGACAACACTTTAGTTTACAATCAAGGAGGTTTAGGAGATTCTCCAACAGGCGGAAATTACGCTTCTTCTTGGGTTGATTATGACAATGATGGTGATGTAGATTTATTTTTAGCTAAATGTAATGGCGGGGGTGCTTCTGCAGATGCCAGGCATAATGAAATGCATAGAAATAATGGTGATGGAACTTTTACAGATGTAAGTATTGCTTCTGGTTTACGTGATCCCATTCAAACTTGGTCATCGGCTTGGGGAGACTACGACAACGATGGTGATTTAGATCTTTTTGTAGGAGCTAGTTCTTTTATAGATGGACAGCATAAATTAATGACTAATAATAATGATGGTACTTTTACAGATAGTACAACCGGAACAGGTTTAGACACTTTTACAGGCACTAGTATAGAACATATAACTCATGATTTTGATAACGATGGTTTTTTAGATCTTTTTACAGCAGATAATACTATTATGTTGAACAATCAAGATATGACCTTTACCGCTATAGATGTTGGTTTTTCTGTGGGAGCAGTTGGCGATTTAAACAACGATGGTTTTCTAGATGTATACAATAGTAATGATCGTATTTACATGAACGATGGCAATAGTGGCCATAACTGGGTAAAAATAAACACTCAAGGAGTACAGAGTAACAGTAATGGTATTGGTGCCAGAGTTGAAGTTTATACAGCTAATTTAGGCATGCAAATTAGAGATGTAATTACGGGTAATGGATTTAGACACATGAGCAGTCTAACCACACATTTTGGTTTAGGATCAGAAACAGCCATTACTCAAATTATAATTAAGTGGCCTTCTGGAATCACAGACACAATCACTAACCCTGGAATTAATCAAACTCACAATGTAATTGAGGGCAGCACATTAAATGTACTTGATTTTATTCTTGACAATAAAGCTATTTACCCTAATCCTACTACAGATTTTATACAAATTACCGATGTAGATTTAAGCGATGTTACAACATTAATTTTTGACATCAACGGAAGAAGGGTTTATAATTTTAAAATCGAAAATAACGCTATTAATGTTAGTCATTTAGCATCAGGAACTTATTTCTTAACATTACAAGAAGGAAATAAATTACTGAAACACCAGTTTATAAAAAAATAATAAAACTTGACTTAAAATAAAAGAGCTGCATTCGTAAATGCAGCTCTTTTATTTTATATTGTAATCACTAATTAGAATTAAAACATGATTAACCACAAGTCTAAACTACCAAATGTAGGCACAACAATATTTACCGTAATGAGTGCTTTGGCAAATAAGCACCAAGCTATTAACTTATCTCAAGGTTTCCCTAATTTCCCAAGCGATTCTAAATTAAATGATTTAGTTACAAAAGCAATGAATAACGGAGCCAATCAATATGCCCCAATGGCAGGTTTACTAGAACTTAGAGAGGCAATTGCTAAAAAATTTGATCTATTATACAAAACAAATTATCATCCTGAAACCGAAATAACAGTAACAGCAGGTGCAACTCAAGCTATTTTCACTGCCATCAGTACTTTCATTAAAACGGATGACGAAGTCATTATTTTTAGACCTGCATATGACTGTTATGAACCAACAATAACTCTTAACGGCGGAAAAACAATATCTGTACAACTAGAAGCTCCTAGTTATACAATTAATTGGAAAGAAGTAAAGCAAAAAATAAATGATCGAACCAAAATGATCATTATAAACACTCCTCAAAACCCAAGTGGCTCTATCTTTTCTCAAAAAGATATGGAGGAACTTGAAAAACTAGTAGCGAATACAAACATTATCGTTTTAAGTGATGAAGTTTATGAACACATTATTTTTGATGGAGAACAGCACCAAAGTGCTTGTTTATTTCCTCAATTAAAAGAACGCAGTTTCATTGTAGCTTCTTTTGGAAAAACATTTCATAATACCGGGTGGAAATTAGGATATGCTTGCGCCCCTAAAGAACTCATGAACGAATTTCAAAAAGTTCACCAGTTTAATGTTTTTTGTGCCAATCACCCAATGCAAAAAGCTATAGCAACCTATTTAAACGAACCTAATCATTATTTAGAATTAGCTGCTTTTTATCAAGAAAAAAGAGACTTCTTTTTAAGCTTAATAAAAAGCTCTCGCTTTAAAATAACACCTGCTAAAGGTACCTATTTCCAAGTTTTAGACTACAGTAATATAACCCTAGAAAAAGATATTGATTTTGCTAAAAGACTAACTATCGAACATCAATTAGCAGCTATTCCACTTTCAGTTTTCAATGAAAATAACCTAGATAACAAGGTACTTCGTTTTTGTTTTGCAAAAACGAACGAAACTTTAGAAAAAGCCGCAACAATTATTAACTCTATTTAATTCTTACAACACAAATTAACACATTCACAACATTTTTGTTAAATGAACGGTAAATTCGTATTATATTTACAATAGATAAACAAACAGACTTAATCCCCAAAAAATTAATTACTGTTACTTTAAAAAGAGAAACCCTAAAAATTACACAATCTCTTTTTGAAATTCCAAAAAAGCTTGAGTTTTACTCAGGTTTTTTTGGTTTAAAAAAGTTCTATTTACAAAACTATAAGGTTATTCATATAAGTTTAACTACTGTTTATACTTTACAAATAATAACTATTAATAGAATTTGTATCTTCACTCTGTAAGACAGTATATGTATTTAAAAAAACCTTTTTTAATAAAACTTATTATCCACCTTCTTTTTTGGATATTATTTACTTGTGTATCGTTATTAGTATTTTCGGATTATTATTGGACTCAAAATCCGTTTATTCAATATTTACTCATTTTAATGAGTATTGTTTATATAAACGATCTAATACTTCTACCTTTTTTTATTAAAAAACGCTGGTTTATTATTTATGCTTTTTTATTTGGTAGTATTTCTTTTTTGGCAACTCAATTATATTGTAATGTATTTACTAAGTGTGGCTGTACAATTTTAAAATGTATGTCAGACTATTTATGGCAAACTATTGTACCACTTATATTCTTTTCGTTTATCTGGATGTTATTTAGAAATTTAGAAAAACAACAAGAAATTGAAACTGTAAAAAAAGAACATACCAAAATGGAATTAAAGTTTCTAAAGTCACAAATTAACCCTCATGTTTTACTAAACAACTTAAACACTATTTACTCTTATTCTTTAGAGAAACCTAATGAAGTTCCAGAATTACTCCTAATGCTTTCAGACAACTTGAAACATGTTCTATACAACAGCAATCACACTTTTGTACCATTAGAAGAAGAGATTGAGTTTATAGACAATTATATGGCTTTTCAAAAATTAAGAACTTCTGGAGTTAAAAACATTGTATACAACACGAATATTAACAACCTAAACCTTACTATCGCTCCATTATTACTTATTACAATTATTGAAAATGCTTTTAAACACAGTGCTACAAATAGTGATATTGTAATAGAAATAGAGACGAACAGTAATACTATTACTCTTAAATGTAGTAATAGTTTCCAACAACATAAACTAAAGGATTCAGGGCAAATTGGACTAGAAAATCTTAAAAAAAGATTAGCTTTATTATATCCTAAACAACATCAATTAAATATTAGTTCTGAAGATTTATTTATTGTAAAGCTTGAAATTAATTTAAATTCTACCGAATGACTTGTGTAATTATAGAAGATGAAATCCCAGCTCAAAAGGTATTATTACATTATATAAATAAAATACCCAACTTAACTGTTTTGAAAGTATTTAACAGTGCAATGAACGCTAATGACTTTTTAAAAAACCATAAGATTGATATTTTATTCTTAGACATTAATCTTCCTGATATTTCAGGAATTGACTATATCAAAACTATTGATAATCCGCCAGCTGTAATTATGACAACTGCTTACCCAGATTATGCTGTAGCCAGTTTTGAATTACCTACAATTACAGATTATTTAGTAAAGCCTTTTTCTTTTAATCGATTTTTAAAATCTGTTAATAAAGTGGAGAAAAACAATCATAAAATTAGCACCGAAAAAACCATTTATATTAATGTAGATAAGACCATACATAAAATACAATTAAAAGACATTAAGTATATATTTTCTGAAAAAAACTACGTAACGGTAGTTACTACTACAACTAAGTTTTCTTATTTAGAATCTTTAAAAAACTTAGAAACAAAACTGCCTTCAAACCAATTTATTAGATCACATAAATCGTTTATAATCAATAGTAATTATATCACTAAAATATCCGGAAATCAATTATTCATGAAAGAAGTTAGCATGCCCATTGGTAGAGCTTACAAAGCTATTTTAATGGAAAAATTAAACCTTTGACAAGTCAAAATTGGTAAAATCTTTAAACCAGTGCTGCATTCCTTCTTGCTCCATTAATTCTTTATTTTTAGCTCCTATTCCTATAAAGTCTATATCTAAATTCTGAGCCGTCTTTAAGTCCCAAACACCATCACCTACTGCAATAATTTTTTCAAAATCAGTAACATTATAATAACTTTTAGCCTTACCAATAGCTTCTAAAACAAAGCCTTCTCTAGTAAAACTTGTTTTAGATGTAGCTAACACTTCAGGATCTATCCATATACCCGCTTCTTTCATTTTTAGCAACGCAGCTTTAGGCAAAGAACCAGTTGCAAATACAATAGCATATTCTGATTTTTTCAATTCTTCTATACTTTGCTTAGCTCCTTTAATTTCTACGGTAGGTGACTGCTTTTTTAAATATTTAACCAACAACTCTTCAAAATCGTCTAGTAAAGCTTCAGAAAAACGTTGATTAAAATTCTTTTCATAATTAAACAACAAAGCATAACTATCTGTATGATGTTTTAGAGCATTAAAATTGGTGTCTATAGTAACAAATCCCATTTCTTGCATAGCTTTAATTACTACTTTGTGATAAGCTGTAGTGCTATCTACCAACGTACCATCTATATCGAAAATTAAAAGTTTCGTTTTTTGCATGTGTTAATATTTAACTGCAAAATATAAGAAACTTTAACCTAATTAATTAAAAACTTTCGATTATCTATATTTTATAATTAAACTGATCTCCCCAAAAATATAATTTAACAACAGATTCTAGCATTTCAAAATTTTTACTATAACAAATTGTTTTTCTTGATAACCGTTTTAAATCTGTACGTAATGTTAAATTATTGCGTTCTATGATAGTAGTGTTCTTTTTTCTTGTGTTGTGCTTGTTTTTGGGAATTAAACTTTTATAAATCATCAAACCATCTGTAAATACTTTTTTAGGATTTAGCTGTAATACAGACTTAGTAACCTTTGATATATTACGTTTTGTTCTTCTGCCTACAGCAAAATTTATAATTCTTTTTGTATAACGATTAATAGCATAGATTACCCAAGCTTCTCGCTGTTTATTACCTACAATAACTCGCATTTCATCTAATTCATAATATTGATTTTTTCGCTTAAACTAGGTTTGCTTATTAATAATGACATCGCTTTTATTCTCTTTATAACAGTTGTTTTTGAAACTTGTAAAAACCTTGCTGTTTTATTAATTCCAACACCACTTATTAATAATTTATAAATTGATTTATTAATATTATTACCATAGGCATTATAAAAATAACTGCCCTGAAAACTCTTTCTACAAATTTTACAATAATAACGTTGGCTACCATTGTTCTGCTTTCCGTTTTTTACGGCCTTAGCCTTACACAACCTACAATTCATATATTATCTATCAACTATTCTGCACCAAGAAGGTTAAAAAAACGCATTTTAAGGCTTTAAAATGCGTTTCAAATAAAAAAGGTGTACCAAAGCACACCTTTTTAAAACTAAACTAACACCTTATCCCTATGTTTTACAGTGTTTTAAAACCGGTTTTTATTCATCAACTAATCTGCACCATTACCAAACCACCTTAAAAAGGTGGTTTTCATACTTAATTAGTACTCTCCTTGATACCAAAAGTTATCTATTGGCTTCTTTTTATTGAATCTATTTCTCCAATTAGTGTTTTTCACCATATTTATATCTGGGACATAGGCTACATATTCTTTTTCATTAATAAAATATATAACACATTCCCCAATATTAGGTTTACTTACTATTGATTTAATATTTAGTTTTTCAAATTCAGTATTAACAGTTTTAGAGTATTCATTGACAAAGTCATATGCAGTTAAACTGTCTTTACCTTTAGAAGTAGCATAAGAAATAATATCAAACTTTTTATTAGTATTTTCTTTTAGACAATTAACTAATTCAATATTACAGCCGTAGTACTCAAAATTAGGTAATAAATATTCCTTACCATTCTTATACTTCTTGAAAAAAGGAGATATGTGCTTACCCTCAACTATTTTTCTAGCTTCTATCGATACATCTTCAAATAATGTAACATTACTAGATTTTATTAATTCTAAACTATTATTGGACTTATCTTGATTTTTATTACAAGATATTAAAACAACAAAAAAGACTATAAATAAATAAAACTTCATATAACTATAATTTAAATTCCCATGGTTTTAACATTCCTGCATTATTAGGAGAATAAATACTTGGGCTTGACCCTCTTTTTGGATAATAGAATCCTGCCTTTATAGCATTTTGATCATCAACAGAATCTAATATTCCTGTATCTTCAATTCCAGGGTTATCGGTTGCTCCATTAAAGAAATTGTTTGCGTGAGCTCCAACTTTTAAAACTCCCAATGAAAAGCCTAGTTTTTTACCCACGTGCCCCCATAAAAAGTTACCAAAATCTTTGTCGTTAAATGCTGTATTGCTTCCCTCAGGAATATGTAAATCTCCTGTTTTAACTAAACTACTAGATGCTGTGAAATCCATTCTTCCTGTACTAGTTTTGTCTGATAACTTAGCTTCGCTTCCATGAGGTCTACTTTCTCTTTCAATATAACTGTATCTTCCTTCATCCCCTTTATCTTTAATAACAGAATTAGCTTCGTTATTTATTGATTTTTCAGAAACAACATGAGCAGTAGTAATATAACCATCTTTAATTGCTTTTCCATCGTTCTCTTGGTCGTTTAAAGTATGCCTGCCTGATTCTTTACCATTTTCATCCTGTAATATTACTCTATCAGGTTGGTCGTTTTTGATTATCTGACCAGTAAACACATAAGCACCATCGCTTTGCTTTTTAAATATATAATCATCTTGTGGAGCACTAGGTGCCATCCCGTCATAATCTTGGAAATAAATTGGATTATCAAACCCAAAGTTATAAGGACTATGCCTACGCATATCTTCAGCCAACGGGTCAATATTCATCCACCTACCAAGAGCTGGGTCATAGTTTCTAGCAGATACATCATACCAATCTAAACTTAATTCATCTTGATATTCTTTTCCACCAAAACCGTACTTATGTTGTCTACCGCTAATCACAGATAATGGGCTAGATGCACCATAGTTATGTTGCAGTCCAAATGGGTAGTAGGCTTTGTTTTCCATTATTTCGTTTTTAAGATCTCCATCACCATCTACATCTGTAGTACCTCTTAAAACGTCTATCTTACCATCATTATCATCGTCTGCATAGGATAGCCTAATATTACCTAAATGGTCTTTATACTGGTAAATGTACTGGAAAGGCCTTTGTGGGTTACTAGTAGGTTCTACATAACCCTCTGGGTGGTTAAAGAACTCTAACGTAGTGGCAGACTGCCCGGTAGCTTGCTTGTAAACATAGTTACCGGCATAAAAAGTACTTGTGCCGCTAGATAAAGCCGCTTGTTTAGCTACTTTCTTTAATTTTACTCCTGTAGCATCGTATACATACTCTATAGTTCCTGCACCAGTAACAGAAGCATTGTTATTTCTAAAAGTTACTTTTGTAGGTAAGTTTAAATGGTTGTACTCTATAGAGGTAATCTTTTTATTAGCATCAGAGGTCATATTGCCATTTATATCGTACTCGTATTCTACTGCATCAGTAGCGCCATCTTTAAAACCTTCTGTATTGGCTGTAATAGCATCTGTTACTTTAGTTAACTGATTATACTTATAGTTGTAATCTAAATTATCTATAGCATCCGTTAAACCATTTCTTTTTAAATCTAAAATGTTTCCGTTCTTATCGTACACAACACCATACAAATCAAACTTCATATCGGTAGTTAAACTAGCTCCTTTTCGGGTATGCCCAGATGTAATTCTGTTTAAAGCATCGTAGTTATAGGCATAACTTCTTTTTTCATTATCAGCAGATGACTTCCAAATGGTTTGTGCTATATTACCATTGTATAGTTTAGGGGTAGATCCTGTTAAACCGCCTTCTACGGTATTGTAATTCAATTTAAAAGAAAACAAATCGTTTCCTAGGGTTTCTACATCATTAATTTGTTTTAACCAACCCCTTATATTATAACTATAGTTTACATTTTGTAATGGAGAAGCTAAACTATTACCTACTTTCTTTTCTTTTAATTGCCCCAGTGCATCATATAAATTGCTAACTAATAATTCGGGGTTAGCATTATTAATTTTTTGTATTTGAGTTAGCAACCTGTTTTGGTGGTCGTAAGTAAACTCATCTATCGTTACAATGGCTGCATTGCTACCATAGGTATGCGAACTTTCTGTTTTTAATACATTACCTATAAAATCGTAATCGGTTTTAACAATATCGGTAGTATTTAAATACTCATTTTTTGACGCTATATAAATAGCTCTTGCTTTTTTATCGTACTGAGTAAAAGTAGTAATCCAATTAGTAGTTCCTAGTACACGTACTTTAGATCCTGTTGCTAAACCTTTAGTTTCAGTAGTTATATTCTCATCAAAAATAGCAGTACTTGCTAATGGCAATACCGTATCGAACGTATAATTATCGTAGTAATTAATAGTTAATAAATCGATATTCTCATTCGGGAAAGCTTTATTAGAATAATAACAATTAGAATTGTTTATGGCATTGTTGAATGTTTCTTTTACTTCGTGATTACCTGTTCTATTGTTTAAAATACTTTGCAGTGCCGATCTGTTTTGTGAAGAATTATAGTAGCCTGTATAAACTACTCTCCCAAAAGCATCGTATTTGGTAAACAACCATTTGTTTTGTGTTTTTAAGTTTTGGTCTTGAGTAAGAGTGGGTTTATCCAAATGATCGTATACAATATACTCCCATCCTTTTTGTGGAATTTTCTTTTCGATTAAACGATTTCTTTTATCGTAATGATACTGATAACACAAACCATCTAAAACATCTTGTTGAACACTATATTCTGGTAATTGAATGGTAAATGTACCTGTAATAGCAGACATCTCTGGATAAGACCTCCTTCTTGAGTTGGATGGTGCTATATATGATAAAGTTAAATACCCATTCTCTATTTTAAAATTATAACCATTTAAATTACCCGATGTGTTAAAATCTGCATTAGGAACTGATATAGGTAATTGTACAATTGTACCTAAATCTAAAGAAATAGGTGATGCAAATTGCACATTTAAATTCAAAGTTAAAGCTCTGCCATTTAAAACAATACTTGCTGTTCCTGTTGCAAAATTGGGTACATATCTTGCAGGTGCTATAAAATCGTAAGGAGAAATATTTTTATTAAAATCTGAGTATTGATTCGTAGTTAGCACAGTATCTGAACCCTTAGGAGATAATACATAGGTTAAATTACCATACTTATCATATACATATTGGGTATCATGCTTAATACCATTGTTGTAAGTACGTTTTAAAATAACCCTGCCTAACTTGTCTTTAAACTCCTCTGTAGTTTTGTTTAAGCTATCTGTTGGAACCCAGTTCTCGTCTTTTGTAATGGTTTTGTACAACTCATTAGCTGCATAATTACCCTTATAAATAAGCTTGGGTTGTTTATAATCGTTATCTATGAAAGATACTCCATAGTTTCTAACTTCATCAAGAATATTAGTCTGATAGTCGAACTTAATCGTATGCCCAGAGCTTAAACTCCAATCCTTACCAGGAGCTGCTTGTTCTAAAACCCTGTTTAAAGGAGAAGCCTCATGTTTTATCTCAGAAAAAGGATTGGGTACAGCATCTATATCTGTTGCGTAATTGGTTTGATAATAGGTGTTTGTAGCTGCCAAAGCATCTGTTCTGTAGGCTAAAGGAGTACTTGACTGAGTAGCTGCATAAGGCAAGTATGTTTTAACTTGTCTGCCTATATTATCATATGCTATATGAGTAACAATATCTAAACCGTTTCCTCCTGCTTTATGAGCAACAGATTGCATTGGCCTACCCAAACCATCATAATAAGTAACCTGCTCTATTTTATCATTTTCAGTAGCTTGACTAATACTTTTTATAACTGTTGTACTTCCGTCTGGATTAGTTATGGTAGTTGCCTGCTCTCTTATTTCTTTATTAAAGGTAGTACTCTTTACGTAGTTCTGGTTCGTACTCTGTCCTAATACTAATGCAGGAACAACAAGCATTAGTGTATATAATAACTTTTTCATCTCCTTTATTAGTTTTGATTTTTGTACTTGTATTGGTTCTCAGATAGTATATTACCATCGGCATCTTTTACATACTTTAATCGATTGAACTCATCGTACTCATAAGTAGTCTTATAACCTCTTGGATCTGTCATACTTGTAATACCAACCAAGGGCTTATAAGTATAGGTAGATACCATTGCTTTGGGTAAATTAATGCGTAACATACCTATAAATGCTGTATTACCTCCATAGCTTTCTAAAGTTTCTAATGATACCCCTAAAGCTGCTGCTATTTCTTCATGCGAAGCATTTTCTATTTTAGCTATAGGCATGGTTTTATTATGACCCCATATATAAGATGCAACCATCCCGTTTTTTAAAGAAACCTCTAAAGGATTACCTTTAGAATCGTATTTTAAATAGATTAACCTATCTTCTAATGCATCTGTAGATTTAGAAGATTGCACAATACTAGGTAATAGTAAATTACTAGTAGGGTCTTGTGCAAACAAATTACGCTGAATAGATAACAGTCTTTCTGTACCGTTTGACGCTACTTCATACGACTCTGTTTGTACAGGTGTAGCTGGTCTGTGTAAACTGTGCAAACTGCTTGAAGTGTTTGAGCTTCTCTTTTTTAACTTGTCTATAGCTGTGTATTCTGCTGCGGTAAAAGCATCGCCTTTGGCTAAAGAACTAGCGCTGGTAATATCGTCTGGATAAAAGGTCTTGGTTATCATCTTATCTCCAGTACTGGTTGTTACTTCTGTTTTAGTAGGCAAATAGTGCTTATCACTCTCGTAATAATACTTGGTCTCGGTCTTTAAAAAGGTATTATCATCAAAGTAATTGGTCTCGGTGGTTTGTGCTAAATGTTGGGCTTCGCCTCTTATATAATAGTACTTATAAATATTTGGATTTTGAGGATCTATAGGATCTCCTGAATCTGACCTTTTATGAAGCATTAATGGTTGTAAATAGAGCTTATTAGTATTTATATGTACTATTTCATTCATCTCTGGAGTTAAAGAATACTGTGTTCCTGATTGCGATGTAACACTGTAAGTGTTTTTAGTAGATTTTAGTAAAGAATAACCATTGTTCGTTTTTTTATAGTATTCTATACTTATTGGTTTACCTCTCATCCATTCATTATCTATTGGTAATGAAAAAGGAAATGTATAAAATTCTCCTCCATCTGGAATGGTTGTAAAATTATATACTGTTTTACCATAATTGCCATTGCTTACATCGGTAACATACTCAGTAACATATTCATAGCCTTCATGATTCCCTTGATGATAGCTCATAGGACTTCCAGGCCTAGCTCCTGCATAAAAATCATTGTGCAAAGTATAGTAATTACCATTAAATTCTACATCATAATAAGCTGGTAATGAGAAAATCTTACCACTGGTTATATTGGTTCCGGGTTGGTTATAATCATATTTCTTTATGATTTTATTGCCATGCCCATCTTCTAAAACAGTCTGTTTTATTCTATTTCCAGAGGTAAATAAAATACTATGATCTGCTTGTTCTTGAGTTGGCTCGAACCATCTTAAAGCTACAGAGAAAAACTTATCTTCATGACTATTAGGGTTTTCTTGCCCCCTAGGTCTTACTCTAATTTTATACAGACCTGGAGCAAATGTTAATGTATTATTTCCTTTAAATAATTGACCAACTACATTATTATGCTGGTTAATTAAGGTAATTTGGTAAGCACAATCTATCATTGCTTCTGTAGAACTACAATTGTCTGATGGAAAAATAGTTATATTACTCCTTAAAGGAGTTGTTGGAAGATTAAACGTTTGTGCTTTGATTTCAAAAAAATTGGTAGACTCGTAATAAGATCCATTCCACTTACTAGGATCCTTAATTAATCCTTCATGTTTTTCTACTAATGGATTGGGATTGTTAAACAATAGTCCTTTAAAATATGAAGGGGGAATTGCTTTATTGGTTTCATATTCATAATGAGCAAACCCTCCTGTAGGATATTCTACCTTTGTTAAAATTCCAGCCTTATTTTTTAAAGTGTCTACTTTTCTATCGATTACCTGATTCTGATAATTTAAAAAAGTTAAAAACGGCCCATTGTTTTTACCATTGTAATAGCCCCAAACGTCTTGAGAATTAGAAAACCTATTGGGTAATTTGGTCTCGTTATAAGTAAACTTATAGGGTGCTAAAAAAGTATTCTCGTTTGCACCAAATGTGTCAATAGAATCTAAAAACAATCGCTTAGCTCCTGATGCATCATTATCTATCATGTATTGCAACGAATTACCATCATTAGAATTAACTGCTTGGGTGTATTTGTAATTAAACTTAAGCCCCTTTATTAAAGAACTACCACTATATACTTTAACTTTATTAAGAGCATAGGCTCCAGGTAAATCTTCTCGTGGTGTAGTCTTCTTTTCAAATACAATTTTACCTTCTTTAAAGGTTATTTCTTTTACTTGATATTGTGTTGGTTGTACTCTTGAAAAATAGGATCTCGGATGTTTAAATCCCTCATTGACTTTTGTCATTATATCATAACTCCTTCTTAAGTAAATAGGGGTCTCTTCTTCATAGGTATAAGATACAACATTGCCCTGCGGACTTACAACATCTAATAAATACCAAGCGGTAATAGGCTCAGAAGGGATAAACTCAAGAGGCGGGTGAATAACCGTATCAAACATATAACTATTGAGTGTTTTCTCTCGATCCTTTGCCGTTCTACTACCTATAAACGATTTACCAAAATAGGCCTTATACCCATCGGGAGTGGTAATTACCCAACTATCAAAAGCATTACCAACTCGTTCTATTTTTAAATCTGAAAACTCAAACTGAATCGGTTTTTTAGTCTTTTGATCTATGATGAATTTGCCAGAATAGCCCATAAAATTAAACATGAACTGATCGGGCATATAATCAAAATCTTTATTAATTGCAGAATTATACATTTTATTTCTTGCTTCTACACCAGCGGGAGTGTTCTGATAAGAATGAACAAAATGATCTCCTTGTAAATAACTAGTTATTTGTGCTCCATTTTTTTCATCTGGCTTCCATTTAATTTGCCTAGTAATTACACCTCCTGTGTTTAGTGCCCAACCTAAACCTACTCTAGAGGCTATTTCTTCTACCTTTATACCCTTTGCATGATACGATAAATTAACAGGTATTGTTTTACCATCTAAGTTAATATTATGTATGGGTACACTAATATTTGGCATACCTGTATAATGGGACACAGGAACCTCTACATACTTACCCAAAGAAGTAGCCTCTGGAGATGGTGGAATAATTTTGGGCAATTCTTGACCAAATAAGCTACTACCAAGTAATAGCAATAAAAATAGTTTTTTCATAATTTAGATTTGTAGGCAATTACCTAAATGTAATATTGACAAAACTACAGAATTTATGTAAACTATTATACACAAAATTTAGGTATAAAATTTAAATCACCTTTTTTAATGAAGCTAATATTTGAACACATATTTTTTTATTTGGTTTTAGCTATCTATTTACTAACTTGCTTATAAAATATAACTACCATAAAACATTTAGACTGTTTTAAACATCGTTAATATCTCAAACAATTCTAAAACTCTTAATTCCAACACCACTTATTAATAATTTATAAATTGATTTATTAATATTATTACCATAGACATTATAAAAATAACTGCCCTGAAAACTCTTTCTACAAATTTTACAATAATAACGTTGCCTACCATTTTTCTGCTTTCCGTTTTTTACGGCCTTAGCCTTACACAACCTACAATTCATATATTATCTATCAACTATTCTGCACCAAGAAGGTTAAAAAACGTATTTTAAGGCTTTAAAATGCGTTTCAAATAAAAAAGGTGTACCAAAGCACACCTTTTCAAAACTAAATTAACATTCTACCTCTCTGTTTTACAGTTCTTTAAAACTGACTTTTATTCATCAACTAACCTGCACCGTTACCATGTAGAAGTTGTAGAATTATTTAAATTTTAAAGTGTAAAAAGACACCTGAAGGTGGCTACAAGTTTTATTTTCAAAGTTCTAAAGTAATTTAATATTAAAGGAGACTATGAGCTAATTTTATTGACTCTCTTATTCTATTAAATTCATTTTCTAAATAATCATTCGTTTCCTTTTCCAACCCTTTTGGGATTCCATTTACCCCGATAGTTGTTACATCAAAATTGAAATTAGCTACATCTATAAATCTACGTTCTAATCGACTATAATCGTAAGAGGTAGTTTCCTTCTTATAAGTAGCTTCAGCTAATTTTTTTAAATCACTTCTTAATTGTGACATTAACTCAGTGTATCTTTCCATAATTTTTAAAATTTAATATGTAACTAATATATAAAAATTATAAGAATTTACTTATTTATAGTTCGTAATACCTCGAATATACAAAATCTCAATTTGTAAGAATAAATCCATTCTTTAAACATTTAAAGGAGAGGGGATGTTGGTTGTGAGGGGTGGGTGATAAAGTATAACAGCCCACTGTATTAGAGTGAGCTGCTTTTATTGTTTGGTGTTATTTCTTTTTATTTGGAAAAGATTTAGGAATTATCATTGTAGCTATAATCCTCTTTATAAAATAATCAGAATAGTTTAAATCTCTACTTAACATCTCCTTTGCTAGGATATTAGGTTGAATAAGTCCTACTGAGTTAGTCATTTTCATATAATGGTTGATAAAGGGGTCTTCGCTTGAAATAGCTTTTAATGCTATCCAATATTTTCCATTATAATTTATATCTACCCATGTTTTATAATAATCTATAAGTAAATGTTCTTTAGATTCTTTGTCATGATTATAACTTACTTGACTTTCTCTAAAACTGAATACCCCTTTACTGTTTAAGTATTTATATTTTAGATAAATCAATTTTTCTTCTTTTTCAATCCATACAGAATCAACATAGCTATAAATATCAAACTTTAAATTACTATTTTCAAATCTTTGTTTACTTCTATCTAGCCTATTTTCTAGACCATCTTTCTCATTTATAACATCAATTAAAAAAGCCTTATATGCTCCCTCAATAGATAAATTTGGGTATTCATTCTTTAGAAAAATATTTTCAAAATCAGAAACAACAAGTTTTAATGACTTATCATTATCTCGTCCTAAAATATTTTCAAAAGTTTTTATTCTATTGCCATTAGAACAACTAGACATAAAAACAATTAATATGATTATCTTGATATACCTCATTATTTCTTTTTGTAAGGTGTTATTTTAACACTTTCGTATTTATATGATAAAATTCTATTTTTTATTTCTTGATAAAATTTGTCATTTTGTCCTACAAAATTCATAAATATTATTGCTGGTGGTCTCCCACCTTGCCTTGCAGAACCGTTAGTTATAGATATTCTATGATATTTAAATTGTCCATCATAATTATGTTCAAAATAAACTTGCTCAGCAGCATACCATTGACCTTTTTCTTGAACAATTAAATTATACCCTATATTCACGAAGTTTCCTTGACCATCAGTTAATTTGACACTATGATCATCATCTGTGTTAACTCCTCCTAAACCATCAATAAAATCCCAAAGTTTTTCACTAAATGATTTATCCACCTTAGGTTCAGTATAAAAATCTATCATAGTACCTGGTCTAACCTGTGTTTTACTTCCAAATTTATTAACCCAACCAGACCATTCTACTACTCTATCTAGGAAGTTTTCTTTCTCAGCCTCAGTATTAACGTTATTAAAGTCTATTTTATCTGGATGCCTTTGAATATAAGCTTCTTCTGTGTTACTCTTATTTTTTTCTTTATCTTTTTTCTTTTTACTGCCATCTGAATTATATCCATGACTAGCTAATGCATCAGCAAATGAAACTTCATTTCCATTATCATAATATTTACCATCATCCCAATTATATACAGCATCTGCTCCGCTTGGGTCTGACCAAAATACGGGACTATTATCAAATGCTTGGTAAGGAGAATAATTATGATGTATTATTGGGTCTATTCCAGCGAACCTACCTATAGCTGGGTCATAATGTCTAAAAAGCATCTCATTCATATTATAACCTAGTTCATCAGATTCTTCAACTCCATTATACCCATAAGGATGAACGTCGTTGACAACGCTTAAAGGACTATTAGCACCATAGTTATGTTTCAAGCCAAAGGAGTATTACACTGCTAACGAAAACCAGCTATAATAGCTACAATATTTATACTGCTTTCTATGTTAAAGAACGTGGTGTAAAAGTAAATAATTAGTAGTTGTTTTCCTAGCGTTTTTATCAATATTTACAGCTGTTTCAAGCGTTTTTCATATATTATAATTCTAATAAGTATTATCATAATATTAAGTGATTTTGTTTGAAGGTAATATATGACTATAGCAATATGTTTATATATTGTTTTTATGACTATAGTGACAAATTTTATCTTTTTTATATGACTATAATGATATAAAACATAATATTTCTATGATTATATTCATATATTTGTATTGTAATATTATGACTATAGTCATAAATAAGGTTGATATTATGAAAGATTCAAATCAAAAATTAATGATTAACCAACTTGATGAAAAACTCAAGGAATATAAATCATTATTAAAAATTAGCATTCCAGAGAAAGGTTGGTTACATGTTATTCGCAAAGCATATAAGATGTCATTAAGGCAATTTGGTGAACGTTTAGACATTAACCCATCATCGGCTGAATCAATAGAAAAACGTGAGCGTGAGGGCAATATTACCCTTAAAAGTTTAGAAGAAGCTGGAAGAGCTTTAAATATGAAATTGGTTTACGGTTTTGTTCCTATGGATGGTTCTATTGAGAAATCTATAGAAAAACAAGCAAGAGAATTAGCTATAGATATCGTGAGGACTACATCCGATACAATGGCTTTAGAAGACCAAGAGAACACTAACAAACGTTTAAAGAAAGCAGTTGAAGAGAAAACAGCTGAATTACTATACGAAATGCCACGCTACTTATGGGATTAGAGCTAATATATGATGATGGGCAAACTCCTCTAAGTGAGGAGGAAATGGAAGGGTTACTCATACCAGCTATTACAACTAGAGGTGAGTTAGATGAGTTTGAGCAATTGAACATTCAAAAGGCTGTAGAGTTTTACTTAATACGTAGGAAGTTCAAAGTAGATAAGATACTTACTGAAGATTTCATTTATGCAGTTCATAAGAAAATGCTTGGTGATGTATGGTCATGGGCTGGTGAGACTAGAACAAGTGAAAAAACCATTGGTATTAAACGTTATATGATTCCAATGCGTTTAAAACAGCTACTAGATAATTGTAAGTTTTGGATTGAGAATGAAACGTTTTCACCAGAAGAAATAAGTATTCGATTTAAACATGAATTAGTTGCTATACATATTTTCCCTAATGGTAATGGAAGACACTCACGTTTAATGGGTGATATAATGATGAAAAACGTCTTTAAAGGCTCAAAATTTACTTGGGGACAAAAAGGTCTTGTTGATAAAGGTGAAGCACGTAGTAGCTACATTAAAGCTCTAAAAAAGGGTGATATTGGAGAGTTTGAAGACTTAGTTGCATTTGCACAATCGTAACGATAAACTAACATGCATTATATAGTTGCCGCCAGATCCTGGCGGCTCTATAATATTCTGGGGTTATTTAATCGGGTGATGCATCTCTATTTCTTCATGCATCTCAGTATGGTCATTCTCAATATAAGATTCCGTAGTTGAGATGTAGCGGTGTCCCGCTTTTACTTGTGCCGTACGTAAATCATATTTCATAACCCATTGTGTTATCACAGATGCACGTATCTGTTTTAAATTGGTAACTTTAAGATTCAGCTTCTTTAACTCTTTAAATACTGGAGCAGTTAAACAACTAATCCTATCTGAATTCATAGGAAATAAAGCATCAGACTCGCAATTAATTCGTTTCTGGAGTATTGCTCTGTCTTCTTGTAAATATTGCATTAGAAGGTAACTTTGTCCACCGTTGAGGTCTAATGTTCGACCATTACTTTTCCTTGTTCCAGAAACTTTAACTTTACCACGGTTAAGGTTTATATCACCGACCTTAATACGCTTCAGTTCCTTAGCAGTTAACCCTTGAAATACTGCCAAGCCAATAAAGACCTTGTTACGAATTGCTACTGATTTACATCTTGGTTTCTTAATGTCTAAGGTGTCAAAATTGAAATACAAATCTTCCAGTTCCTGAGAAGTAAGTAACTGGTGATAGAACTTACGTTTAACATTTTTAAGGTTGGTATTTGCCAAAGGGTTGTTACAATGTTGGTCAGTAAACACCAGATAATTAAAATACGCTTTTAGTATTCCTAACTGGTGATTCACTGTTTTTGCTTTTAATTTATTGACGCGAATTCCCTTTTTTGTGTTGAGGTATATTAGATATTCTTTACACTGTTTATAGTTCAGTTGGTTTATCTCATATCTTTTCTGTTGGCACCATAATAAGAACTTAGCCACACCGTTATCATACGTTATAATAGTTGCATCAGCATACGCATGTTTATGCAGATACTCACTGAAACTAATCATCGTCTTCTAATTCAGTTAACAGATGGGTGTATATCTGGGTAGCCTCGATAGACGCATGTCCCAAAAACTTTTGAATCTTTTTAAGTTTCATACCAGATTGTAGAAAGTGAGTCGCAATACAATGTCTCAACGTATGCGGCGTTACATGTTTACTGGTGATGTTTTTGTCTTCAGTTGATTTGAGTATAGATTTCAATCTATTTGAGAATGTTTGACCACTCATTCGCCTACCATATTGATTCACAAATAAAGCCTTAGATTTTTTAGATATTCCAAACTGAGGTCTTGCTTCATAAAGATAGTCCTCCAGTATTCTCTTGTTACGGTCATTGATAACCACAAAACGTTCTTTACTCTTTTTAGCATGACGAACATGTATCAAGTTTTTATTAAACTTAACGTCATTTACATCAAGCTGAACAGCTTCATTTCGTCTTAACCCACATGAGTATAGAACTGTTAACAATGCCATATCACGAAGTCTATATTTAGCAGAGATGTGTGAATACTCACATGCTTCAAATAGCTGTTCTATTTGTGCTACACTCAGGATATCCTTAGTAGTTAGATTGTCTACTTTCTCAGACTTCAGATGCACTCCAAAACTGAAATTAGCATCATGTTTGTTTAGGTATTCAACAAATAATTTAAGACTCTGAATATGTTTATTTAGAGCTTTGTTACTTAGAGCCCCACCGCGTTTTTGGTTCTTGCGAATGGATAGTTGTTCGTAGTATTCAGATACTAATTTGGTAGTTATATACTCAATCCCTTCGTGTCCCAAAGTCTCCAGATAATGGAAGAATTCTCTTAAGTGTATCGGCATATAATAAACGGTTGTTGCGGCGTATCTTTCTGCTGTCAACCATGATTGGTAAGAGTCTATTAGTGCTCTAAAACTGTTGTTATATATTGGTAATGATTTCATATTGCTTTCTTTTAAATTAAAAATAGTGGCGAGGTGTCTGTTATCACCAGTATTTACTAGTGTTTAGCCTCGCCATTTTACTATTGGCGAACCTCTGGCGGGTTGGCGATGTTATCAATGCATAACTGAAGTGCTTGTTCAATTGCATTATCAATAGATTCGAATTCATCTAATCCAGTTAAGTAATAACTAAATGAATCGTCTGCACTTTCTCTAGATTTTGCTATGAATTGCTCTTCAACTAATAAATTGTGATACCTTCTTAGAGTGGTTTCAGGGATTCCAAACTCTTTTCTTATTTCTCTATTGGTAAAGAACCTCGAGTGCGTTGAATTTAAGTACTCTTTTAATCTATTTAGATAGTTTCTGGTAACGCCGTTTAGCGTGTCAGACTTTCTTAGAAGAACATCTTTAATGAGCGTATTAGCCATCTGAATATCTTCTAGTGTTGTTTCGATATAAGCCTCTCCAGTCGATTTATCATATTGTTCTTTGCGCTGGTGCTGGTGATAAAATGTAATCACCTCAATCAGTTGCAAATAGTGGATATTAGTACGTCTAGGCTTAAATACTGAACTTGGTAAAGCTAAGTGTTCAGCGAATGGATTAATAACCTTAATCGGCTTTAAAAGACGCTGCGCATTGCGTAATAACTTTGCTGCTTTTTCTTGTTCAGATTCGTCAACTTTACCCGCATAAATCATACGTTGATAAGCATTAATTCGCGCATCTTGTTCTTGGCTTTCATCTACATATAGTAGAAATGAACGATTGCTATTATCTTCATAAATTGATTCCTGTGTGGTGCAACCTGATACACATACTGGACCTTCTACTACATATTGAACAGTTTTTCCAAAACCTCCAATACCTTTTTGTACGATTGATTTTGTGATGCGTTTCTTTGTCTGTAGTTCGCGCAAGGGTAGTAGCCCAGATTCAGCACCGTCTAAGTCTTCTATCAGAATTAGTTTGTTTTTTAAATCACTTTGTCCATGATAGTAAAATGAATTAGCTGAAAGGCTTGTAAATTCCAATTTATGCTCAGGTGGTATTAAGTCTGCAACCTTGCTTTGCAAATGAGTCTTACCAGAACCAGAAGAGCCAAAAATGATGCTATGTAATGGATTATTGGTTAACCTACTAGTATAGATTAAATACATCAGTTGTCGGTTGATTTCTTCACCTACAACACCGCTTTGAGCGATAAGGCAATTGGTCTTCGCTAGAAGATCAATTGAGCTTAACAGCTCAATTGCTTCTTCTTGCTCATCCGCTGACAATTGATAACCAGCCGTAGATTCTGTTATTTCCTCTTCTCTGGTGCTGTTTCTCAACTCTTCCAGTTCATCAGTTAAAGTGATTAGAGTTTGTCTAACTGATAGGATTCCGATTTCTAGTTCTTCAGACATCCGAACAACGAATCTTTCTGTTTGGTTTCCATTATATAAGTCTATATTATGCCTAATGGAATAGTTGCTATCAGGTTTGTTAACCTTCAGTGTTACCCTTAATGTATCGTGAGAAGCGTAATCAATTCCACCAAGGATTGAGAAGTTTAATGCTTCGTATTCTGCTCTATACAAGTTTTCGTTTATTACTGTAATCATAATGTTTTGTTTAATAATTAATATTTAATTTTTGGCATAGAAATGCCCGAACCAAATACCATGAGGACTAGTACCAAATGGATTTGATAAATTGTAATACATAGGTCAAGACGTCTTTGACCTAGATATTAATCGTTAAACTTGTGGTTGAAACTTATTTGATTTGAGGCTGAAGAGAAGAACACTACTCCAGCCAACTATGTAAGTATAGGAGTCCAATTTGGATATAACAAATTTTAACCCAACTTTTTTTTACACGCTGAGGTATAAGTTGCTAATTTCTTGCTCTTTAATACCAAGGTAAATCTTAGTAGTATTGGGAGATGCATGATTAAATAGTTGTGATAATAGTAACAAGGCTCTATCTGAGTATTCATTCATTTCCCAAACTCTTCGACCCAACGTTTTTCTCATGAAGTGACTACTGAATTGTCCTTTAATTCCGTATTTAGTAAATATCTGTTTCAGTTTATTGTTAACGTATTGTACGCTTACTGGTTTATTACCGAAACGATTCACGAACATATATTGGTCTAACTCTGGATTAATCTTGGCAAATAACCGATTCAGTATTTCGTGTAACTCTGGGTTAATAGTAATACGACGTTCTTTTTTTGTCTTCTTCTCTATAATGGTAAAATATTCTTGGTTAATAACATCACACCATCTTAATTGAAGTAAATCGGATATACGCAAACCTATATAAGAACCCGTTGCAATTAATAACGCAAATTTTAAATCGCCATCACGTTCTAATTTCAATACTGTCGTTTGCATGTCATTCCACGGTAAAAAATCTGATTTCGTTTTCTGTCCTAATAAACTCATAATTCTGGTTTTTATGTTTCACTTACCTTAGCCATTTCGCTAAAAAAAAGTTACTGTGATTACTATTTTTTTGATACGTCTTGAAACCCTTGTTTTTGCTGGGTTTCTTGTTTTTTATTTCACTTCGTTTGAAAAGTGAAACATTTGCTTGGGCCAATAATAATAAATCGAAATAGGCCTACAATGGCTTGACGGCCAGTTTCTTGGCCAATTTTCTCAAAATATTTTTAGAATTGTTAATCAATTTGAATATCTACCAATGTAAAAAGCCTGAAAATCAATGAAAATCAAGCTCTTTAAAGAAACATTTGAAGCAATGTTATACAAAGTAGGAACAATAAAACATAGCTATTGGTACGTTCTTGCAAGTTTTTCAACGTGCTGAACCCATTTATCGAAGTCTTCAACGTTTCTAAAGGTTAACGGATATTTAATTTCGTTACTGGAGTGAACCACTCTTTTAAGTTGGTCTAAGGTTAGTATTAGTTTCATATTCTTGTTTATCTATAAATATCAACTGAGGTGGTTTTACTTTTATAATTGCCAGATTTTTTGATAAATTTTTAAAAGCCATATCATAGGCTTTATTTAGCTTAATATTATTGAGGTAATATAAACGCGGTAACGCTGAAGTTTAGTTTTAACTCTTTATAATTAACGCCCTGCCCCCCCGTATCTGGGGTACCCCCGTGGCTGGTTGTTCTATTTCTACTGGAGTGTTTCAGCTGAGCTATATATCCTTTTTACACTGGAGTGAGGTTAGTTGTTTAACAATTAATATACGTCGCTTACGCGCCGTTTAATTAACTACTGGAGTGTTATTTATTCTTACTCAGTCGCTCTCGCTCCTAATCCTAATTACTGAGGTGATTTTTATCTTATTTACTGGAGTATTTTACTTCTCTTCTAAATTAAAATCAAATTTATTCATTCATTAAACACGTTGGAATGTGGGTGCACTTAAGGTGCACCACTTCCATAAGTGGTTTTATATAATACTTATATAGTATAGTGTTCAATTTTTAACCCAATAATTGGGTAAATAATTAACCCAATCCAGTAATAAGAAAAAAAAATAAGAAATTTTCAGAAAACACTTGACACTTAGGTTTTTGTTATATATAATAAGTTTATCAACATGCGGGGAATCCCTCCAGCTTGCAACTGGAGGTTTTACCTTCCTCGTAGTGTTAGACATAATAAAAAGGTAATATGAAAGGAATTACTAACAAAGAAGCGTACGCTTACGACAATGAGAATGGAAACTTCTCTACAATTAAGAATGCAATATTGTATGATAAAAAATTAACTGCTCTTGCAAAAATTATATTTATGAGTATCATGAATGATTCAATAGATTACTATATAAGTCAAGGTTTATTGATTAAAAGATTTGGTGAATCTAGATATAAAATTAGAAAGGGGTTAAAAAATTTAGAAAAGAACGGTTATCTAAAAAGAAAACTAAATAATAGAATCGAAGAGGGTTGTAAATTTAAAGGTCACTACTATATTTTATCAGAATATGGTAATTTGAATAAAGATGTTAACCCTGATGGCGCTGTCGAATTCATAATAGAAGAACCAATAGTGACTATAGAAGAAAACCAACAAGAATTTCTTATCTATTTAGATGAACTTGGAGAATATATTGAAATTGAAGAATTTAACCGAAAGTTTTATGAGGAAATGGATAGATGTAGTGATGGTTTAATAACTGATTTTGAAGAATTAAGAGAAGTTATTAAACCTATTCTAAAGAAAGAGAAACAAAAAATATATAAGGAATTATTATCAGTTACAGAGAAAAAAGCTCCGAATTACTCACAAAAAGCTCAGACTAAGTTTGAAAAATATTTAAAGAAATTAGTGTTTGATAAAAATGAAATACCAGAGCGTAAATTAGTTTCTAGCAAATGGTTGGCATTTCAATGTGAATATCCAGCTAAACAAAAAATAGACCATGAAACAATGGTTCAAGATAGAATGAGTGAAGCAATGGCTGACGGCGATTATGATTTTTAATACTAAAGTATAACGCAAATAAAAGGACTCTTAATTGAGTCCTTTTTTAGTTAGTATTGGATTTAGAATCCGCGAAGCGGATCTAAATCCTTTATTATTTACGGTTTACAAAAACCCTCGCCGCCGCAGTGATATAACCCCAGTCTGAAGCTATTCAATGTTATACTAATGATTCCAGCCTCTATAAATATCATAGTCACCTTTCCTAAAAGATTTAACACCTCCAGTGTTCTTTTCGTATTTAACCGTTAATGTTTCAAATCCACTATTGTCATAATCGACTTCAAATATCCATTTAATAGCCCTGTGATTTGCACTAACCTCAGATAAAGCATTTGTTTCATGCTTAACTAATCTAAGCTCTCCAGAACCAATCCTTTTCCATTCTGGGTTAATATTACTTCTTGACCAAGCAGTAACTGTATTACCTTCTATTAATAATCTACGCTCCCAACCTGTACCATTAGTAACATAATATGCGCTAGAAGCTATTTGGTCTTGAGCCGTGTACCATTTTCCTTGCATACCTTCTCTTACAGAGGCTTCACTATTCCAGTCCTTAACTTGTATATATTTGGATTCACTATCACTGCTACAGTTCTTAAATAAGAATAACATAATAGTTGTTGCAAAGAGTAAAGTTCCTAATATATTTTTCATAATTAATCTTCTTTTATTTTATAGTATTCCTTTTTGATTGTCTCTCCAGACATAGAAATATATTTTTTTCTTACATAGAACGTTTGTGATGCATCATCGTAGTTTATATAACTAATGTTTGCAGTTCCATAATCTCGTAGGAGGATTTGTTCACCAATGGTTAAGCTATATATAAATGATACAGGGGAAATACCAGCATTATAAATCGTCAGTTCATATTCAAAATCACTAATAAAATCAATCTCCTTGCGGTTATAATACGCAACTGGAACAGCAAATTCATCAGCTGGATTTGATTGTTCAGTTATGGTTTGAAACAATACCCATTTATTAGCTTGTAAGGTTGCTAAGGTAGAATTACTTGGACTTGATGGATTGCTATCATCTGATGAACAAGAGGCAAATACAAGCGTTATAATGGCTAATATGAATAGTCTTTTCATTGTATAATGATTATTGGTTTTTAAATGATTTAATGATAGTTACGACTAGAAATATGATAGGATAAACAACTATGTATACTGCCAATTGGAATACCCATCCCAGTAACGACCAAAATAAATTCTCGCTGGTATAATCTGCCATGTAGGTCGCGTTATGCACAGTTTTGGCGCGGGCAAACTTATCTAGTACCTGAGCATATTCGTTAACTGAGTAGTTATTTAATTTCATTGTTTTAGCCTTTGGTTATGGCCAAATATATAATATTATTGCCGAACAAACAACCCCTTTTATACAATCCCTAACAAACCAAGCATATTCTTCAACTTTGTGTATATGCCAAGACAAAGAAAAAAACCAATACCACCTGAGGTAATTAAATTCGGAAAAAAGGTTAAAGAATTACGTCAAGAACGTGAGATGTCCCAAATGGATGTTGGCGCTGCAATGAGTATTGATAGAGAAAATATTAGAAAGTACGAGAAAGGAATTCAAGAACCAAAACTTTCTACGGTTATTAAATTTGCGAAAGTATTTGAAGTAAGTTTTGATGAACTTTTAAATTTAGAGGACTAAGTGGGGAAGAAAAAATTATATTTAGTTTTTGGTACAGCCAATAAAGGGAAATCATCACTAATTAGATGTTTAACAGGAATTTTTAGAGGCAAATCTACTAGAGTTCAACGAGAGGATGATGAAATAGGTATTGAGGTGTTAGTTTCTTCAGCTCAGGAAAAGTGGATAAGCATTGAAGATTTGATTGAAATCATAGAAAAGAGTAATGACGATTATTTGTTAATCTCAATACGAATTGATTCAATCACAAATAAACATGGAGATGTTTTTCCTGAAGGGGACGAGTATCTTAAAGAGTTAAAGAAACGTTATGATATTATTGGTGCTGCAATCTTTGGTGATATTAAATATGATATTGATGAAAAGTTAGTTGCTAGAATAAAAGAGCCAAGGAAAAAAGCTCCAAATAGTGATGCAGCATTTGTTAGAAAATTTTGGGGTTGGCAATAATATTAGTGGATTATGAATCGCGCAGCGATCATAATCCCTAGTACATTACGTTATATTATTCTCCTTTTAAAATAGGCGTTTTAGAAAAGTTATCGCCGCCGCAAATGATAACTATGTGAAAGGGGTTATAATAGGTTTAAGCTCCTATCAAGTCCCTAAAGACTCTTGCTAATTCTAACCTGAGTTCTCTTATTTCATTTTTAGTTTTCTTTTCAGCATCTCTCCATAGGTCAATTGAACCTTCTCCATCAGGAAATCTATAACCAGAACCATCAGACTCAAATCTAGCATGGTTTTTCGCTTGTAACATTTGGTTTATGATTGCTTTATAATCTTCTAAAGCTGATGTTAACTGCGTGCACAATTCTTCAGAAAAGAAAATTCTGTTGTTTTCTAATAATTGAAGTGTTTCACGGTATTTAGAAATTGCATCTTCATCTCTAGTTTTATCAGTGGTCCATTCTGGACCTTGAAAAAGAGTAGTCATTGATTCAAGTTTAATCTCTAACTCATAAAATGCTTTATAAATTTCTTTTACTATTTCACCACGTTCTGCATGTAGTTTTGAGAATTTAATTTGATGCTCAGTTTTAAAAATCTCAAGTTGGTTTTGATGATTAGCTTTTGATATTTCAAGTTGGTTTTTATGATTTTCTATAATTATATCAGAACTTTTAGTTAAAATTAGCTTGCCAAGAAAAACAACTATCCCTGTTATAGTTAAACCTCCAATAGAGAATTTTAAAATTTCCTCAATTAATTCCATTTAATTTCTCCTTTTTAATTTTTTAAATAAACTTACCTCGAATATACAAAATCTCTAAAATGTAAGAATAAATCCATTTATCTAAGCCTCTATTGGAGAGGGGATGTTGTGAGGGGTGGGTTATAAAGTAAACAGCCCACTGGATTAGAGTGAGCTGCTTTTATTGTTTGGTGATTATTTAGGCACAATAGTTATATCTATTGTGTTTTCTCTTTTTTCGACATACGTTACTTCATGTCCATCCATATAATTTGAAACAGATGTTAGCACTTCAACATATGCTCCTTTATCAAAGTCAACAGAATAAACTCCTCTATGATTGGTTTTTACAGTTTTAGTGAACTTATCTTTATAGCTTTGGTCTGGACTATTCCCGTAATACCAACATATAATTGTTACTTCAACATTTTCAACTGGATTCTTGGTTTGAGAATCGATAATAATTCCTTTTACGTTAATATTTTCAATATCTTTTTGGCAAGAAAAAAGACTGAGCATAATTATCAATGTTATAATTAGATTTTTCATTTTATTGAGGTTATTGATAGTTATTTATTCTTGTATTAATAAGTGGTTGAATTATATTTTGAGCCTTCTGTTGTATATTACCGTGAGTAACTCCTTTTCCAGTTATATTTTTATTTATAACATTAGTTTTTTCTGAATTCACAGCAGAATTAGGACCTCCATTTGAACCAGGAGAATTACTTGAAGGACTACTACTTCCACTGCTTCCACCGCTTGATTTACCAGATGATGAACCTGAGGCTGAACCTGATGATGCACCTGGAGGTCCAGAAGAAGATGCTCCAGTGCTTCCAGAAGCTACACCAGGAGAAGCATTAGAAGTTCCTGAGTCCTCATCTTGATAAACATTTAAATTTGTATCTACATTATCTGGTATGTCAGTGTTTACAGTTGTATTTTGTAATGGCCCATCTGAACCGTCTACAGTTACTAATAAATCTACATCAATCCCTAACTCTTTTAATTCTTCAGCTAAATCAACTGCAACATCAACACCATAGCTATAGCCATAAATTATTACTTGGTCTCCATCTGAATAATTATTTCTAATAAAATCTAAACCTGTTTCGGTACCAGAAGCTGAAGTTAATCCAGGTGCAATAATAGTACCTTTAAATTCCCTACCAGCAACTCCTGCAAATGATTTAGCATTGTTGTATATATTACCTGTTCCACCTGCTTTATCAGCTGTGGTTGTCTTTCCTCCACCAAATGGTCCTCCATGATAAAATACTGCTATTACAGCTCCGCCACAATCTCCATTTGGACAAGGTCTTTCACCATCTGGGTCAACAAAGTAGACAGGATTGTTAAAGGCGAAATTGTACGGAGAATAAGTAGGCATTGTTTCTGCTTGAGGGTCTAAATTCATCCACCTTCCTAATGCAGCATCATAATTACGAGCACCAAAATCCATCCACTCTAAACCAAGCTCTTGATTCTCTTCCTTACCATTATACCCATACTTATGCTGTCTACCAGTAATCACGCTTAGCGGTGAAGATACACCATAATTATGTTTTAAGCCAAAGGAGTATTACACCGCTAGCAAAAAACAGCTATACCTTCCAGAATTATTCCTGAACCTATCTTTATAAGAACGTGGTGTAAATGTAGGAAAAGTTGTTAATAAGTCGAAGGTCTATGGGTTATTTTTAGTTTGATGATTAAGTATCTTAGTACAGAATTTAAGAGTCATAATTTATGAAGTTAGAGAATATAACAATTAGAAATTATAGAAGTATAGAAGAAATTGAAGTAGCGATTGAAGAAATAAATGGGAGCTATACATATTCTTTATTAGGTATTAATGAATCGGGAAAGAGTAGTTTTTTAAAAGCTGTTTCACTTTACGACAACGAAGACATTAGTTACCCTCTAGATTATTTTGACCAATCAAAGCCTGTAGAAGTTGTTTTAACATATACTCCAGATGAAGACAAAATAGATGAAATAAAATCGACGTTAAGAGACGATTATAATTTTGATGAATTAGTTTTATCACAGATTAAGATAAACAAAGTAGATATTATTGTTCAGTTTAGTAATGATTCTAGCACGATTAAAACTCAATTAGAGGATGTTACTTTCGAAAATAGCTTATTTGAAAATTATAGTATGAACGGGTTGCTTTTGGTTAAAGACGATGAGTCAGTTACAGATAGCACAGAGCCTTTAAATCTAAATACTTTTTTTAAGAATAATCTATCAACTACATTTTGGGACTCTTCTCATACAGTAGTTTTCTGGAAGTCTAGTCCTGAATATCTGTTACTTGATGAGATAGATTTAAATTCTTTTGCTAGTTCTCCAGATAAGGTTTCTGTACCATTATTTAACTGTTTCAGATTGGCTGGTATTAAGAGTTCAAATATAGAATCTGAAATAAGAAAATTAAATACTCCAGTTGCTATTAGTAGCTTGCAATCAAAGTTAAGTGAGTTAACAACCAAACATATTAATAGTGTTTGGCCAGAACATCCTATCTCAGTTTTATTTCAAATTAACAATAATAAAATATCTTTATTGATAGAAGATAATGATGTTAAATACAAGCCTAAAACAACTGGGCAAAGAAGTGATGGATTTAAACAGTTTATATCATTTTTATTAACTGTATCAGTAGAAAATTATAATGATTCTTTAAGAAATAAAATATTATTAATAGATGAACCTGAAACACATCTCCATCCACCTGCTCAAATAAATTTACTTAAAGAAATGATTAAGATAACGAGCAATTCAAATAATAATATTTTGTTTTTTGCTACGCACTCAAATTATTTAATTGATAAGTTTAACCTTAATAGAAACTTTAAGTTATCTAAGAAGAAAAACTTAAAAACTGTTATCAACAAAATAGAGCAAAAAATCACTACTTATTCTGAAGTTAATTATGAAGTGTTTGATATTTTAACAACTGATTATCACAATGAACTATTTGGGTTTATAGAGTCTGAATCACCAGACAAATTAGATGCTTTAGATAAAAAGAAAACTTGGATAAATGCAAAAACCCAAAAAACTTATAACACATCACTATCTAGATATATTAGAGACTCAATCCATCATCCAGAAAATCAGCTTAACAAACCGTTTACCGAAAAAGAATTGAAAACCTCTATTGAAATCTTAAGAGGATTAAGAGATGAAATTGTTAAGTCAAATTTAGCGGTTGTAGCAAACTAATTATTAAGAGCCGACGATCCGTCGGCTCTTAATAATAAACGGGAATTACTGAATCGGGTGATATAACCCAATTTCTTCATGCATTTCGGTATGGTCGTTCTTAAGATAAGCCTCAGTACTTGATATGAATCGGTGTCCAGCTCTGCGTTGAGCTTCAAGCAAATTATGTTCTTTAATCCATTTGGTAATAACCGAAGCACGTATTTGTTTTAGGTTTGTAACCTTCATATTCATCTTTTTAAGCTGTCTAAATACTGGTGAAGTTAACGAGCTGGTTCTTGTCGTATTCGACGGGAATAAAGCTTCAGATTCGCAGTTAATTCGTTTCTGAAGTATTGGTCTGTCTATTCGGAGATAATCCATTAAAAAGACTATTTGTGAGCTATCTAATTTAAGGGTTCGGCGGTTACGTTTTCTAGTACCAGAAACATAAACACTTCCTTTATGAACATTAACATCGTCAACTTTAATTCTAACTAATTCACCAGCATCCATACCTTGATAAACAGCTAAACCAACTAAGACTTTGTTACGCATTGCTACGTGCTTACAATATGGTTTCTTTACATCTAAAGCTTCATAACATGAATACAATTCTTCTAACTCTGTTGAGGTTAGTATTACATGCTCATATTCTTGTTTACCATCTTTAATACATTCCCCTTTAAGTAGGTTTCTACTATGCTGTTCAGTAAATACCAAATACTCAAAATAAACTTTAACAACTCCTAGTTGATGACCAACTGAATTAGCAGACAGTTTGCCTCCATTTTTAGATTTCTTATTGTTCAGGTAATCTGTATACTTCAGACATTGCTTATAGTTCATGGTGCAAGGGTCTAATCGTTTCTGTTTACACCATAACAAGAACTTATTAGCACCGCCATCATAAGATTTAACAGTAGTATCTGAATAAGCTTTTCTATATAGATACTCACTAAAACTAATCATTGTCTAACTCGTTTAATAAATGAACATATATCTGGGTAGATTCCAAGGATTTATGACCCAATAGCCTTTGAATCATTTCTAACTTCATTCCAGCTTGCAATAAGTGGGTTGCAATGCAATGTCGTAAGGTGTGAAGAGTTAAGTTCTTGCTAGTGATACTTTTGTCATTAGTAGCTGTGATTATTCTATTTAGGCTATCTATGTAACTTTTACCCTTTAACCTACCACCAGCTTGGTTAACAAATAAAGCATTTGTTTTCCTAGAATTTTTAAACTGACCTCTCGCTTCATAAATGTACTCTTCTAATATTTTCTTGTTTCGGTCATTAAAAGCGACTTTGCGCTTTTGGTACTTCTTACCGAACCTAACATGAATCAGGTTCTTATCAAGCATAATGTCTTTAACATCTAACATCACAGCTTCATTTCTGCGCAAACCACAAGAATAAAGAAGAACCAACATTGCTTTATCTCTCAATCTGTATCTAGCTCTCATACTTGAGTATTCACAGGCTTCAAATAATAATTTAATCTGGTCAACATTAAGAATATCTTTAGCTGTTAGATTATCAACTTTTTCAGACTTTAGATGAACACCAAAATCAAATGTTGCATCATGTTTGTTGAGGTATTCTACAAATAATTTAAGACTCTGTATATGTTTGTTTAACGCTTTGTTACTTAATGCCCCGCCGCGTTTTTGATTCTTACGCACTGATAGCTTTTCATAGTACTGAGATACTAATTTCGTAGTTATATTCTGTATTCCTTCATGTCCTAGGCTCTCTAAGTAATGGAAGAACTCTCTTAAATGTATTGGCATGTAGTAGGCTGTTGAGTCTGCATATCTTTTGGTAGTTAACCAAGATTCATATGAGCTTAATAAAGCTCTAAAACTGTTGTTATATATAGGTAATGATTTCATAAGCTTTCTTTTAAATTAAAAATTGTGGCGAGGTGTCTGTTATCACCAGTATTCACTAGTGTTTAGCCTCGCCATTTTATTAGTGGCGAACCTCTGGTGGGTTGGCGATGTTTTCAATGCATAACTGAAGGGCTTGTTCAATTGCATTATCAATAGATTCAAATTCATCTAATCCAGTTAAGTAGTAGCTAAATGAATCGTCTGCACTTTCTCTAGACTTTGCTATGAATTGCTCTTCAACTAATAAACTGTGATACCTTCTTAGAGTGGTTTCAGGGATTCCAAACTCTTTCCTTATTTCTCTATTAGTAAAAAACCTCGAGTGCGTTGAATTTATGTATTCTTTTAACCTATTTAGATAGTTTCTGGTAACGCCGTTAAGCGTGTCAGACTTTCTTAGAAGAACATCTTTAATAAGGGTATTAGCCATTCTAATATCTTCTAAAGTGGTTTCTATATAAGCCTCTCCAGTTGATTCATCATATTGTTCTTTGCGCTGGTACTGGTGATAGAAAGTAATCACCTCAATAAGCTGTAAATAATGAATATTAGTACGTCTAGGCTTGAATACTGAACTAGGTAAAGCTAAGTATTCAGCGAATGGATTAATGACCTTAATCGGCTTTAAAAGGCGCTGAGCATTGCGTAATAAATTGGTTGCATCCCTTTGGTTAGATTCATCAACTTTACCCGCATAAATCATACGTTGATAAGCATTAATTCTAGCATCTTGTTCTAAACTTTCATCTACATAAAGTAAGAATGAACGATTGCTGTTATCTTCATAGATGGATTCTTGAGTAGTACAACCAGATACACATACTGGCCCTTCAACAATATGATTAACGGTTCTACCAAAACCACCAATACCTTTTTGAACTATTGATTTAGTAATTCGTTTTTTAGTTTGAAGTTCGCGTATTGGTAGTAAGGCTTCTTGTGCCCCATCCATGTCTTCAATTAAGATTAGTTTCTGCTTTAACTCATGCTGTTCACGATAATAGAATGAATTGGCTGTAAGACTAGTAATCTCAACTTTATGCTCTGGTGGAATCAAATCTGCAATCTTGCTTTGTAAATGTGTTTTACCAGAACCAGAAGAGCCAAAAATGATGCTATGTAATGGATTATTGGTTAACCTACTAGTATAGATTAAATACATCAGTTGTCGGTTGATTTCTTCACCTATAACACCGCTTTGAGTGATAAGGCAATTGGTCTTCGCTAGAAGATCAATTGAGCTTAGCAGCTCAATTGCTTCTTCTTGCTCATCCTCTGATAGCTGATATTCTGTTGTGGCATCAGTTTCTTCACGTTCTTGAGTATTATTTCTTAGCTCTTCTAAATCATCTGTTAAACTAGATAGAGCCATTCTTGCTGATGTTATCCCTATCCCTAATTCTTCATCTATCTTTCTATTTAACTTCTCGGTATGATTTGCGTTATACAGGTCTAGGTTATGCCTAATGGTATAGTGATTTCCTTCTTTGTTAATTTTTAGTGTCACGTTTAATGAATCGTAAACATCATAATCAATACCACCCTGCACTGATATGTTTAATTCATCATAATTTCCTTGATACAAGTTTTCGTTTATTACTGTAATCATGTTTTTGTTTTTTAAGTATTAATATTCAATTTTGGACATAACAATGTCCGTATCAAATACCAAAGGGGCTAGCTCCAAATGGATTTGATAAAATGAAATACCAATCAAGACGTCTTTGATTTAGGTATTAATCGATAAACTTGTGGTTGAAATTATTTGACTTGGATTGACTGAGGAGAAGAATACTACCCCAGTCAGTTATGTAAGTATAGGAGTCTGAAATGGATATAACAAATCAAAACCCAACTTTTTTTATACGCTGAGGTATAAGTCGCTTATTTCTTGCTCTTTAATTCCAAGATAAATCTTCGTGGTATTTGGTGATGCGTGATTAAATAATTGAGACAATAATAAAAGAGCTTTATCTGAATACTCGTTAACTTCCCAAACTCTACGTCCTAAAGTTTTACGCATAAAGTGTGAGCTGAACTGTCCTTTAATACCGTATTGGGTAAATATTTGCTTCAGTTTGTTATTAACATATTGTATGCTAACTGGTTTGCTACCGAAACGATTTACGAACATATACTGGTCAAGTTCTGGATTAATCTTTACGAATAATCGATTTAGAATTTCGTGCAATTCTGGATTGATAGTTATACGACGCTCTTTTTTAGTCTTCTTCTCAGTGATAACAAAATACTCTTGGTTTAAAACGTCTCTCCATTTTAACTGAAGTAAATCAGATATGCGTAATCCTATATAAGAACCAGTAGCTATCAGTAAAGCGAACTTTAAATCTCCGTCACGTTCTAATTTTAAAACGGTGGTTTGCATTTCTGACCATGGTAAAAAATCTGATTTTGTTTTCTGTCCTAATAAACTCATAATTCTAGTTTTTATGTTTCACTTTTAGTTGAAAATTCAGTTTCTAAAAGTTACTTTGGTTACTATTATTTTTAAATCGCTCAGAACCCTTGTTATTACTGGGTTTCTTGTTTTTTATTTCACTTCTCTCAAAAAGTGAAACATTTGCTTGGGCCAATAATAATAAATCGAAATAGGCCTACAATGGCTTGACGGCCAGTTTCTTGGCCAATTTTTTCAAAATATTTTAGAAAGTTTTAATCAATGTGAACACCCATTAGAACAAAAAGCCTGATTCTGAAGAGAAATCTAGCTTTATGTATAGAATATTAAAAACATGTTATAGTAGTTCGGTACAGTATTTAACCATTTGGGTACAGTTCTGGGTGAGCTTTCTGAACGTGTCCTACCCATTTATCAAAATCTTTAGCACTTCTAAAGGAAATCGGATATTTAATTTTATTACTGGTGTGTACCACTTTTTTTAACTGGTCTAAGGTTATTATTAGTTTCATATGCTTGTTTAACTATAAATATCAACTGAGGTGGTTTTACTTTTAAAATCCCCAGATTTTTTGGTAAATTTTTAAAAGCTATATCATAGGCTTTATTTGACTTAATATCATTAAGGTAATATAAACGCGGTAACGCTGAAGGTTAGTTTTAACTCTTTATAATTAACGCCCCGAGCCCCCGCATCTGGGGTACCCCCGTGGCTGGTTGTTCTATTTCTACTGGAATGTTTCAGTTGAGCTATATATCCTTTTTACACTGGAGTGAGGTTAGTTGTTTAACAATTAATATACGTCGCTTACGCGCCGTTTAATTAACTACTGGAGTGTTATTTATTCTTACTCAGTCGCTCTCGCTCCAAATTCTAATTACTGAGGTGATTTTTATCTTATTTACTGGAGTATTTTACTTCTCTTCTAAATTAAAATCAAATTTATTCATTCATTAAACACGTTGGAATGTGGGTGCACTTAAGGTGCACCACTTCCATAAGTGGTTTTATATAATACTTATATAGTATAGTGTTCAATTTTTAACCCAATTATTGGGTAAATAATTAACCCAATCCAGTAATAAGAAAAAAAAATAAGAAATTTTCAGAAAACACTTGACACTTAGGTTTTTGTTGTATATAATAAGTTTATCAACATGCGGGGAATCCCTCCAGCTTGCAACTGGAGGTTTTACCTTCCTCGTAGTGTTAGACATAATAAAAAGGTAATATAAAAGATATTATGAAAGGAACTACAAACAAGGAAGTGTATACCTATGCAAATGAGAAAGGAAATTTCTCTACGATTAAGAATACAATACTGTATGATAAAAATTTAACTGCTTTAGCAAAAACGATATTTATGAGTATCATAAATGACTCTATCGACTATTATGTAAGCCAAGGTTTGCTTATGACTAGATTCGGTGAAACTAGATATAAGATTAGAAAAGGATTAGAGAATTTAGAGGAGCACGGCTACTTAAAAAGAATTCTTAATAAGAAAATCGAGAAGAACTGTAAGTTTAAAGGGCATTATTATATCCTTTCTGAATTCGGTAACTTAAATAAGTCAAACCGTGATTCTAGTAAAGATATTGAAATACTAGTAATTGAAAACCCAGTCACAAAAGAACAAAACGAACTAGAGTTTTTAGAATATTTGAATGAGTTAGGTGAGTATATCGAGATTGATGAACTAAATCAAAAATTTTACCTAGAGATGGATAAGCATACTGAAGGGCTTATTACGAACTTCAAAGAAATTAGAAAAGTTATGGTACCAGTACTTAAAAAAGAGAAAAGAAAAATTTATAAAAACCTATTATCAGTAACTGAGAAAAAAGCTCCTAATTATTCTAAAAAAGCTCAAACTAAATTTGAAGAATACTTAAAAAAATTGGTTTTTGATAAAAATGAAATACCAGAACGTAAAACAGTTTCTAGCAAATGGTTGGCATTTCAATGTGAATATCCAGCTAAACAAAAAATAGACCATGAAACAATGGTTCAAGATAGAATGAGTGAAGCAATGGCTGACGGCGATTATGATTTTTAATACTAAAGTATAACGCAAATAAAAGGACTCTTAATTGAGTCCTTTTTTAGTTAGTATTGGATTTAGAATCCGCGAAGCGGATCTAAATCCTTTGTTATTTATGGTTTACAAAAACCGTCGCCGCCGCAGTGATATAACCCCAGTCTGAAGCTATTCAATGTTATACTAATGATTCCAACCTCTATATATATCATAGTCACCTTTCCTAAAAGATTTTACACCTCCAGAGTTCTTTTCGTATTTAACCGTTAATGTTTCAAATCCACTATTGTCATAATCGACTTCAAATATCCATTTAATAGCCCTGTGATTTGCACTAACCTCAGATAAAGCATTTGTTTCATGCTTAACTAATCTAAGCTCTCCAGAACCAATCCTTTTCCATTCTGGGTTAATATTACTTCTTGACCAAGCAGTAACTGTATTACCTTCTATTAATAATCTACGCTCCCAACCAGTACCATTAGTAACATAATATGCGCTAGAAGCAATTTGGTCTTGAGCCGTGTACCATTTTCCTTGCATACCTTCTCTTACAGAAGCTTCACTATTCCAGTCCTTAACTTGTATATATTTGGATTCACTATCACTGCTACAGTTTTTAAATAAGAATAACATAATAGTTATTGCAAAGAGTAAAGTACCTAATATATTTTTCATAATTAATCTTCTTTTATTTTATAGTATTCTTTTTTGATTGTCTCTCCAGACATAGAGATATATTTTTTCCTTACATAGAACGTTTGTGACGCATCATCGTAGTTTATATAACTAATGTTTGCAGTTCCATAATCTCGTAGGAGGATTTGTTCACTAACAGTTAAGCCATATACAAATGATATAGGAGAAATACCAGCATTATAAATAGTTAGTTCATATTCAGAATCATTAATAAAGTCAATCTCCTTGCGGTTATAATACGCAACTGGAACAGCAAATTCATCAGCTGGATTTGATTGTTCAGTTATGGTTTGAAACAATACCCATTTATTAGCTTGTAAGGTTACTAAGGTTGAATTACTTGGGCTTGATGTATTGTTATCATCTGATGAACAAGAGGCAAATACAAGCATTATAATGGCTAATATGAACAGTCTATTCATTGTGTATTGATTATTGGTTTTTAAATAATTTGATAGCAGTAACAATAATGAAGGTGATAGGATAAATCAATATGTATACTGCCAATTGGAATACCCATCCCAGTAACAACCAAAATAAATTCTCGCTGGTATAATCAGCCATGTAGGTCGCATTATGCACGGTTTTGGCGCGGGCAAACTTATCTAGTACCTGAGTATATTCGTTAACTGAGTAGTTGTTTAATTTCATTGTTTTAGCCTTTGGTTATAGCCAAATATAATAAAATATAGCATTATATGCTATAACGAAAGAAAAATTATAACCCGACCTTGCCTTCGTGAGAAGAAAAGTAGATACAGAATTCGTTATTTTATTTGGTGAGAACCTTAGAAAGGTTCGTAAAAGTAAGAAAATGACAATGGAGAAACTTGCTGAAAAAGCAGATATGGAATATTCTCAAATTAGTAGAATAGAGAAAGGACAAATTAATACCTCTATAAGTACTGTAAAATTATTAGCAGATGCATTGGGGGTAGATGCTAAAGACCTATTTGATTTTTAAGATAATTACCTCAGTTACCATTGCTAGTGAAATAACTATTTTAATGACGCTATACGAGTTCAACCTTCTTAATGAATCAGACCAATGCCAGACCGTTTGGGATAATGGAACTTACTTAGATGTCGTCACCCAAGATGGCATTAAAATGGTTCTATATGCTATAGATAAGTTCTTTGTTGAGGTTCATTATGATTCAGAATCGAATAAGATAGTTGGTCTGAAATCATTCAAGCATGGTCAGATATTGGATAAGTATTCTGGTGATATTACTTTTTAGATTTATTATTCTTGAAATACGTTTTAGAAAAATCATCTTGTTTAGCACCAATTGGAAATAGAACGTGATACCATAAGCAATTAAATGCGTATCTAATTTGTCTAATCCAGTATGGTAACTTAAATCTCATTATTAATTATACTTCCAATTTTTTTCTTTCTCTATATTTTTATTTCCATCTGAAGTAACGGATGTTTTAAAACTCGGATAATCATCACTTTTAGTTCTATTATTTCTCCAATTCAAAGGCATTAGGTTAGCTAATTCATCTCCACCACCATTTGATACAGGGTTTGCATGGTCTATTTCCCAACCATAATCAGATTCTTCACCATATTGATTTTTATTTATCCAAGCACCAGCATAATCTTGACGCCATTCATTTTTACTACCTTCATTTACTATTTCTGCTTTCTCCCAAACGCTATTAATTATATCTTCTGAAAAATTACTCATGTTTTTTTTACAAAATAGGCTAATAATTTAATCGACACAATACCAGTTTTTAGGTATTTTTTTATGTACCTATTTTCGTTTTAATTTCCAATGCGTAATTGAATTCTCAATAATTATTTTAGCAGATGACTAATATATAAGCTGAATGAAGAAAAGAGTTAGTATACCCAAAGTAAGTAAAGTTAGAGCAGAACTTCAAAAAGAGATAAACTCATCTTGTCCATTTTGTGAAAGCACAGATGTGGGACATTTCCAAATTCATCATATAAATGAAAATCCTTCAGATAATTCATTAAATAACTTATTGTTATTATGTCCAACATGCCATTCAAAAATAACTAAGGGGGATATATTGATGAATAAGGTTGTAGAGAAGAAAAAAACAATTCATGAACAAATTCAGAAACTAGAATTCATTTCTATATCAGTGGATAAAAAGCAATGCGGCTGGCTTCCAATTCAATCTAACGTTATAGCCTTTGAAGCTAATAATTTATTAAAATCTCACTATCCAGTATTTAACTTAGTATTCCTGAACAACTCAAATAAAACTCAATTACTTACGGGTATTAAATTATCCAGTAAAGAAATGCCAGTTGGTATGACTGGAGTAGCTGAACCATTACCAAGAGCTCTTAGACCAGTTATAAAGTATAAAATAGAAATACCAAAAGAAGGAATAACTAATGATATATATTTAGATGAAGAAATTGAAATACCAGCAGGTAGGGCATTCAAATTTCAAGTTGAGCTATATAATGAATATAATAATCAGGTTTATCCACCATTAGGTAAATACTCATTAGACTTCTCATTTAAATTTAACAATAAGTTTGAATTGAAAATCCCAAAAATATTTTTAAACTGTACAAAAGAATATGATACGTTGCCACATTATGGATATATGTAAAGGGTTAGAATCCGCGAAGCGGATCTAACCACTTTATATTATTCTCCTTTTAAAATAGGCGTTTTAGAAAAGTCATCGCCGCCGCAAAGAATTACACCAGTATTAGTTGTCAGTTTTATATTCAGCTAAAGTTATCGAATTATCTGAATTGATTGAATCCATAATGATATCGGTTATATTTTTTGAATCTTCAACTTTACTTCCAATCCAACCATTTTGAGCTAAGTTAATGAATTGAGAATTATTAAAATACCTTCCTACATTGTTAAAGTTTAATTGTTTTCCTCCTTTTGGACCATTAGTACAATCATCTTCCAAAAGTATATTCCATAATTCAAGCGGTAAGTACATTCCACCTACCATTCGATTAGAAAAAGAATTTTCTATTCTAGCTGGACACAATTTGAAATAGAATAAGTCATCATTAAATCTATAATTCTTTAAATCTTTATTAGATACATTAGGGGTGATTTTTTCCATAAACGAGTTCATCCGTTCTATTTCAGATTTATATGTAGAATCTGAAGGTCTGTATAAGTATATATCAGATTCTTTAGTCATTCGTTTATATTGAATAAAAGTATATGAATCGAATGTATGATGGTATATTAATAAATCAACACCCATAGTTTTTTCAAGGGGTTGTCTATTAACATTCATTAGTGTAACTTTTTGATTCTCTTTTACAAACTCTACAATCCCTTGAGCATGTTGTTTAATTTTTAACCAATCTCCAAATACTTGGGAATCGTGATTTACCATTGGGTCTTCACGAATTGTCATATTATTGAATCCTTTTAAAAATGGTGCTGTATTATCATTTGAACTCCATATGGGGATATCAGATTCATTAAAATTAAACATCTTAAATACTAGGTTTACCGCATCTTTTTCTTGAGCGATAATTTCTTCAACTCTTTTAGTGTATTTGGGCATATAATTTTGAATACGCTTATCTAAAAGTTGTATTTCATCGTATATCCTTGGGTGTTTTTTTGAAAAATACCCAAGAACTCCATCGCAAACTTTCTCAGAAAAAACAGTTATATGACTTGTTGCTTGTCTGTAAAAGTGTTTTTTGATTTTTGAAGAAAGATTAATTTCAATATCTTCAATTGTAATTTCATTTTCTAATACCACAAAGTTTTTGAATGCTATTCTATCTTTTTTAGTAGCAACTCTACCTGTCTTTTTATATGTCGCAATACAGGCTATGCTATCTCTGTCAAAAGAAATGATTGCAATTCCTTTTTCTGGAATTTTATTAGAGCTTGAAATAACGTCTGAAAAATGATATCCTTCTTCTGGATATTCACTTATATCGTTATCTATATTGCAAAAAATTATTTTCAAGTAATATTCTTTTTAATTATTTCGTATCTCTTCACATCTCGAATATACGATTCTATTTTGTAAATTATGTTAAGCCTCTAGAGGAGAGGGGATGTTGGTTGTGAGGGGTGGGTTATAATGTAAACAGCCCACTGGATTATAGTGAGCTGCTTTTTTAGTTTGGTGTTTAATTTATTGAACTGTATAAGCTTCTAGTCTTTTCCGTAGTTAGTTCTTACAGAATATAAAAATTCTATAAATTCATCTCGTATATTATCCAAATTTGAATAAAAGGTTAGGCTCTCTGTCAAAAATTCTTCAGCACTCATAAAATTATCAATAAAAACTTTTATATTTTTTTCATCAATTTGGTTTTGGTCGTAGCCAAAAACCCCCATTTCAAATTTTCTATTAGCAAAAAAGACTAAATCCTTCTTCTCAGAATAAATAAGAAACTTTTGCCCTCTATGAATCACCGCATTAGATATATCGTTATTAACTCCATAATTCAAATTATAAATATATTCATTGAATGATAAATCTACTGGAAACTCGATTAAATTATAAGATTCAAAATGTTCAAAAACACATTCATCCTCTTGAGGTTCAAGACATATAAAAACAAAGCTTTTTTGATTAGTTGCTTTTAAATAACTTATTATATCCTCATAAAAAAACTCTGAAAAAATATAGTCAAAATCATAAAAGAGATATTTCTTATATAATTTTTCATTGAATACAATTTTAGGTAAATCTATTTTATCTTCCTTTAAAATTAAAGAAACATCATTTAATTTATCTGTTACATTCTTTGTGTTTTTTATAAACAAATGTCTCATTATTAGTCTTCTAGTCTAATTTTTATATTTTGTTTCCCATCAACAGCCCTTGCCGCTGTTGTACCTCCAGTAGAACTAGCTTTATCATATACTGTGTAAGTTACATTATCTTTTGAATATGTTGTTACTCCACTATTGGCTTTTTTAGTAAACCCACTAGCTTCTAGGTTAGAGCCAAACTCTTTAGCACTGATATCTGTTTTTACATTAGGAATACTCTTAGCTCTACCTCGCCCTCTACTAGGCAGCATTTTATACAATGTTTTAGTCCCCTTTTTAAGAGTTCTTCCATCAGCACCAGGTACAAACATTGCCCCAATAGTATATGGTGCTTGCTCTGCTTGTTCAGTCGCATAATTAGTCAAAACTGTGCTAGTATCTTCACCTGCTCCTAATCTAGCTATAGCTGCTCCTTCTTGCCCTCCTGGCAACGACTTCAAAACTTCTTCGGCTCCTTCGTTTAATTTATCAACTACTTCAAGTTGTTTGTCTAAAATTTCTGTTTTTTTATTAATCCTAGCAGCAGCATCACCATCTGTACCATTTGAAGCAGCTAAAGCATTAGCGTCACCCACTAGCTCACTAAAGAACTGTTTAGTATTGTCTAATATTTTACTTAAACTAGGTATCTCAAATCCCCAAAAACCTCCATCATCATCTGGTGGGTCTCCAGCACCTTGTGGAGCCATCCCATCTGGGTCAGTATGATACACTGGATTATCAAAAGCATAATTATAAGGACTATGTCTTCTCATATCCTCAGCCAGCGGGTCTAAATTCATCCATCTACCAAGAGCTGGGTCATAGTTTCTAGCAGATACATCATACCAATCAAGTCCAAGTTCGTCATTATATTCTTTTCCACCAAATCCATACTTATGCTGTCTACCAGAAACAATGCTTAGCGGTGAGTTAGTACCATAGTTATGTTTTAAGCCAAATGGATAGTAGGCTTTGTTTTCCATTATTTCTAGCTCACCACTAGTAATATTAATGTTGTCTAAATAGAAATGGTTAGAAGTTCCAGTAGTTGGATTGGTTTTTCTTATATATACTCTAACAATAGCAGTGCTACCATTTATTGTTTGATATTGTATACTATTTCTACCAGAAGTAATATTATAAGTATAATTAGTTTCTAACCCTACGTAATTAGCATCATATTCTACAATTATGATATGCAAAGGGTTGGTGTCTGCACCCGTATCTACATCTAATTCAATCTTTATATTATTACCTTGACCATTTAATCCTACATAATCTTTCCATACTTCACCATAAGCATTCGTAAAGTCTACCTTTAATTTATTATTTTCTACGCTTATAGCATTTCCAGCTCCCACAAACATACTCCATCCTTCTAAGACATTATCATTAAACTTACTATCATCTAATACTTGATAGTTTCCTGTTAGGTCTCTATAGGATAGCCTAATATTACCTAAATGGTCTTTATACTGGTAAATGTACTGGAAAGGCCTTTGTGGGTTACTAGTAGGTTCTACATAACCCTCTGGGTGGTTAAAGAACTCTAACGTAGTGGCAGACTGCCCGGTAGCTTGCTTGTAAACATAGTTACCAGCATAAAAAGTACTTGTGCCGCTAGATAAAGCCGCTTGTTTAGCTACTTTCTTTAATTTTACTCCTGTAGCATCGTATACATATTCTATTTCACCAGCTCCAGTAATATTAGCATCGTTATTACTAAAAGTTACTTTTGTAGGTAAGTTTAAATGATTGTACTCTATAGAAGTAATTTTTTTATTAGCATCAGATGTCATGTTACCATTTACATCATACGCATAATCATCTCCAGAGTTTGTACCATCTTTAAACCCTTCTGCATTTCCACTATCGGTTACTTTTATTAACTGATTAAAGTTATAAGTATAGTCTAATTCATCCATAGAAACACCAGAAACATCTTTTCTGTTTAAATCTAATATGTTTCCGTTTTTATCATACATCACACCATGTAAATCAAAATTCATATTGGTGTCTAATGCAGTTCCCATTCTGGTGTATCCTGATGTAATTCTGTTTAATGCATCGTAGTTATAGGCATAACTTCTTTTTTCATTATCTGCAGATGACTTCCAAATGGTTTGTGCAATATTACCATTGTATAATTTTGGTGTAGTTGCTACTAAATCTCCTTCTACTGCATTGTAATTCAATTTAAAAGAGAATAGATCGTAAGTATTTTGCTCGACATTGTTAATCGCAGTTAACCATCCTCTAATGTTATAGTCATAATCAACATTTTGTAGAGGCATCGTAGTATTGTTACCTACTCCTTTTTTTACTAATTGCCCTAAATCATCATAAGTATTATTTACAATTGTTTCTTTAGAACCTCCATTAATAGTTTGCTTCTGAGTTAACAATCTATTCTGATGATCGTAACTAAATTCATCTACCGTTACTATAGGTAAGTTCATACCAAAAGTATGTGAGCTTTCTGTTTTTAATACATTACCTATAAAATCGTAATCAGTCTTAACAATATCAGTAGTGTTTAAATACCCATTTTTAGAGGCTATATAAATAGCTCTTGCTTTTTTACTATACTGAGTTAAAGTAGTAATCCAGTTACTAGTTCCTAATACACGTACTTTAGAACCTGTAGCTAACCCTTGAGTTTGAGTAGTAATATTCTCATCAAAAATGGCTGTAGTAGCTAAAGGTAAAGTATAATCAAACGTATAATTATCGTAATAGTTAATAGTTAATAAATCTATATTACTATTTGGAAAAATATTATTAGTGTAAAAACAAGGTGAATTGTTTATCGAATTATTAGCTGTTGTTTTCTCTTCGTAATTAACTGGTCTACTGTCTAGAGTCGCCTGTAAATCACTTCTAGTAGGTATTGGGTTTAACGTAGAAGTATCGTAATACCCTGTGTAAACTACTCTCCCAAAAGCATCGTATTTAGTAAACAACCATTTATTTTGAGCTTTTAGGTTTTGATCTTGAGTAAGGGTAGGTCTATCTAAATTATCATACACAATATACTCCCAACCTTTTTGAGGTATTTTCTTTTCTATTAAACGATTTCTTTTGTCGTATTTGTATTGGTAACATAAACCATCTAATTGATCTTGATGAATATTGTACTCGGGTACTTCAACAGAAAACGTTCCGTTTAATGAATTTACAGCTGGTGGATTAGTAGCATATTGAATTTGCGGATGAAATACTGTTAAATAACCGTTTTCTATTTTAAATTCGTAACCATTTAAACTTCCGCTAGTGTTAAAATCTACATTTGGAATAGCTTGACTTAATTGATGAATAGAACCCGTAGTAACATATGCATTATAAGAAAACTGAATATTCAAATTTAAGGTTAAAGTTGTACCAGACAAACTTACTACAGCTGAACCTGTATGAGGGCCAGCCGACTTAGAACCTAGAGCAAAACTTGTAGCAGGAATAGAATCCGTAAAATCAGTGTATTGATTCAAGGTAAGTACCGTATCCGACCCTTTTGGAGATAATACATAAGTTAAATTTCCAAAGTCATCATATACATATTGAGTGTCATGTTTAAGACTATTATTATAGGTTCTTTTTAAAACAACTCTACCTAGTTTATCTTTGAACTCTTCTGTGGTTTTGTTTAATCCATCAGCAGCAACCCAGTTTTCGTCTTTAGTAATGGTTTTGTACAACTCATTAGGTGCATAATTACCATTATAAATAAGTTTTGGTTTTTTATAATCGTTACCTATGAAAGATACTCCATAGTTTCTAACCTTATTAGCTAAATTAGTTTGATAATCAAACTTGATGGTATGTCCAGAAGTTAAACTCCAATCTTTACCTGGCGCAGCTTGTTGCAATACTCTATTTAAAGGAGAAGCTTCATGCTCTATTTTAGAAAAAGGATTAGGAGCACTAACATCTATATCTGCAGAATAGTTAGCTGTATAATAAGCATTTGTCGCAGCTTCAGCATTTGTCCTGTACTCTAAAGGAGTATTAGTTTGTGTATCAGCATACGGCAAATGGGTTTGAGTTTGTCTACCTATATCATCATACTCTATATGAGAAACAACATCTTTAGCATTTACATTATTTGCAATATCTTGTAAAGGCCAATGATTACCATCTTGCTTTTGTAATAATGGTTTGTAAAAATATTGATGTACAGAAGTATTTGTAGAGTAATACAAATAGTTCCTAAAATAACTAAAATTTGCACCTAATTTCCATTTAAATTCAGTTCCGTCTAGCACTTTATTTCCATCAACATCGTAAACCCCACTTTCACCAGTATCTGGTCCATTGTAGTCATGAGGATGTACCACACCAACTAATAAATACCAAGTATCTAATTGTGGTAAATCACCTAACCAAAAATAGGGGTTATCATTAATAGTTCCATCTAAATTATTTACATGTTGAACGCCATGGTATGTATTCCCATCTACTAAATCACTGGTCTTTTTAACCCAAGTAGTATATCTATAAGACTTGGTATTGTCTACAGGAAATTCGCGGGTATTCCAACCTCCATCTGCATTACTATCTGAATCGTTACCACACTTCCATAGTAAATCGATATCTCCAAAAGGAGTTTCTCCATTTACTATTTCATTTTCTGAAGCTTGACCTATTTGACGGAAAAAAGTACTGGTAATATCTCCTAAACTCCAATCGTAATCTAATTCATTAGCAGCATTTATAGCTCCACCTGCTTTATGAGCTACAGACTGCATAGGTCTACCTAATCCATCATAGTATGTAACTTGTTCTATTTTATCTTTTTCGGTAGCTTGGTTAATACTCTTTATGATTGTTGTACTTCCATCTGGATTGGTTACAGTAGTAGCTTGTTCTCTTATTTCTTTATTAAAGGTCGTACTCTTTACGTAGTTCTGATTCGTGCTTTGTCCTAGTACTAATACAGGAACAACAAACATTAGTGTATATAATAACTTTTTCATTTCCTTAATTAGTTTTGATTTTTGTACCTGTATTCGTTCTGAGATAGTATATTGCCATCAGCATCTTTTACATACTTTAATCGATTGAACTCATCGTACTCATACATCGTTAAATAACCTCTAGGATCTATCATGCTTGTAATACCCACTAAAGGTTTATACGTATAAGTAGAAACCATTGCTTTTGGTAATGAACTACGTAAACCATTAAAATAAGTAGTACTTTGATTATGGTTTTCTAAAGCGTTAACTGTAGTACCTAAAGCTGCAGCTATCTCTACATATGTAGCATTTTCTACTTTAGCAATAGGCTGTGTTTTATTATAATTCCAAATATATGAGATAACTGTTCCATCTTTTAAAGATACTTCTAATGGGTTCCCTTTAGAATCGTATTTTAAATATTCTAACCTGTCTGCTAAAGCATCTGAACTCTTAGATGATTGCACAATACTTGGTAAGATTAAACCACTAGTTTGTTCTTTAAATAAATTACGTTGTATAGATAATAACTTCTCTGTTCCATCTGCAGCAACTTTATACGATTCTGTTTGAACTGCTGTAGCTGGTCTATGTAAATCATCTTTTTTTAACTTATCTATAGCAGTATATTCTGGAGTTGTTAAGTCGTCTGAATTTAATGCCGTAGCACTCGTAACATCATCTACATAAAATGTTTTAGTAACCATCTTGTCTCCAGTACTAGTAGCTACTTCTGTTTTAGTAGGTAAATAATGCTTATCACTCTCATAATAATACTTAGTCTCTGTCTTTAAAATTGTATTATTATCAAAGTAATTGGTCTCGGTGCTAGTACTAAGTTCTAAAGTTCCACCAGTTAAATAATAAGTTAAATAATAAGATTGTCCTTCTACACCTAAAGGAACGTCTTTGTAATTAGGGTACGTAAATAATGGTACCCTAAATAATTTATGTGCTTTTATATGTTTTAAATTATTAGCAGTAATATTATTTCCTATAAGATTATATACAGATTTAGGGTTAAAAAATGGATTTGTCGTTAAATTTTCACTTAAAGGGTCTTGATAAGTAGATTCATATTGAAATATACCAATGTGTCCTGATAATATATTTGTTAGTCCAGCATATAAATAGTCATTTTTAATTTTTTTTATAAGCTTATAATTTCCATTTCCTTCAGATTTGTAAATAATAGTTTTTAGATTTTTACCGCGTAACCATTCATTATCTGTAGGAATATGTGGAGGAAATTTATAATACTCACCACTGTCTTCTATCATAGAAAATTCATATTCTGTTTTTCCTGCATCAATTCCAACTCCTTTATTATATTCTGTTACATAAGAATATCCAATAGTGTTGCCTTGATGAGTTCTTAATGGACTACCTGGTATGTTACTATAGTTTCTATATGTAGTAACACCTTCAATATTCTTTTTTACATGAAAACTAGATAAACCTAGTACAACACCACTACTTTTTCCACTAGGTAGTTCATAACGGTATTCTTTACTATGAGTCAATTCATTCAATTCATTAAAAAATGATATTTTTTTAATTCGCTTTCCCCCCATATATAGAAGTTCATCTTCATTCACAATTTGTTCTTTCCAATCCAAGTAGGCTCCAAATCCGTGTTGCATATTGGTAGGGTCATGAACATGATTCAAAGGTTTTACTTTTAATGTATAATTACCGGGAGGTAAGGCATTTATCTCGTCAACATTGATAAGCAAAAAATAATCTACAGCAACCCCTTCGTTTGTTTGTCCGTGAACAGAAACTTGAAACCTACATTCACCTTGTCCTAGTTCAGCTCCTGTAGGGCAATTAGATTCATCTGTAAACCAAATATTTACTTTCATACGCCCGTATGGGGTGTTGGTTACAGTAAAAGGTTTGGTATAAACCCTTCCGTCATAATAATTGGGATTGGTATGATCTAGATTAGATAGTGCTACTCCTTTACTAGTATATGGATTTACCGCTTGAAAATCTACATTTTTATATTTTTCAGAGGGTAATGATTTGTTTTGTTCATAAGTAAAAGTAGTACTACCTCCATAAGGAAGTTTAATTTTATTTAGCATTCCCGCTTCTGTTTTTAAGGTGTCGACAGTCCTATCAACATGAACGGTATAATCTGCAAGTGTTAAATATTTACCATTTGGCTTGCCATTATAATAGCCCCAATAGTCTTGAGAATTCGAAAAACGATTGGGGAGTTTTTCAGTATTATAAAAAAACTCATGCGGAGGTAATTTGTTGCCATTAGCACTAACTTCTGTTATGGATTTTAAAAACATTCTTTTAAAAGCTTTTGGCTCAATGTTTACTAGGTAAGAGAGAATATTTCCGTCATCTAATGCTGTAGTATACTCATACTCTAAATCATAGGATTTAACTAATGTATTTGAATTATTGAAGAGTTCTATTTTATCTAATGCAAAGCCATCAAAATCATCTCTACCATCTCCATTATTAAGATCCTTAATAAACTTTAATTCTCCTTGTTTAAATTTAATGGACTCTAATTGGAATTGATTACTCTGTATTTTACTAATAAAGCTTCTGATAGTTGATACCTGAAGTGGGTTGCCAGTTGAGGGGTTAGCTCCATTTTGAGACGCTGCACTCCCAGGGTCTGAAGACTCATCGACATGAACATATTTATCATAATTTCTCTTATACATATGGGATACTTCTGCATCAGCTACTGCTCCTGTATTTCCATAAAAAAACTGAATTAAAGAACCGTTTTTAGTTTCTACATCTAATAATTGCCAAGAATTAAAATAATATTCTCCACCTGCAGAAAAAGAGGGGTCTCCAATTAAAGGAACAGAAATATTTTGCTCAGTTTGATCATAATTTCTAGCTATTCGCTGTCCGTCTTTAGACTTACCGTAATAATAAGTGTTACCTTCACTATCTTTAATCATAAAACTTAAAATTGCATTTGTCCCTGCAAAATTCCCCATATTGAATACAATATCTAAATCATTAAAGTTTTGGACTACAGGTTTTAAATCAGTGTAGTCTATGATGAATTTCCCATTAACAGTTGGAGTATTAAAATAAAACTGATCAGGGTAAAAATCTAAATCTGGCACATTAGTATAAGTATTCCAAACAGACTCTCTAATGGATTGACTGCTGGTGAAGTTGCTAAATGAGGTAGCGTTACTTAAATATCCATATTCACCCTCATCAGCTCGACCTCTAATTTGTCTCGAAATAGAGCCTCCATAATTCAATGCCCAACCTAAGCCAACTCTTGAGGCTATTTCTTCTACTTGTATACCCCTGGCATGATAAGATAAGCCTATAGGTATACTAATTCCATCTTGTACGATTGTATGTATTGGAATATTAATATTTGGTATACCTGTATAATGAGATACTGGGATTTCTGTAAACTTCGCCAAAGAGGCTGACTCTGGTGAAGGCGGAATAATTTTGGGCATTTCTTGCCCAAATAAACTACTACTAAATAATAGTAATAAAAATAGTTTTTTCATAATTTAGATTTGTGGGTAATTACTTAAATGTAATATTGGCAAAACTACTGAATTTGTATAAACCATTTTCTACAAAATTTAGGTATATATTTTAAATCACCTTTTTTAATGAAGTTAATATTTGAACACATATTTTTTTATTTGGTTTTAGCTATCTATTTACTAACTTGCTTATAAAATATAACACCTATGAAGCATTTGCTCTTTTTTACCCTTTTATTATCCAGTTTAATTGGGTTTTCTCAGAACGTTAATTACAATGGTAGTTTGTATAGCGTTAAAGGGAAAAAAATATATCAAGATAAAACAGACGTAACTAGTTCTTTATCTGAAGTTCAACAAAATGAAATTACTAAACTTTATAAAGAACGTATTGAAGCAATAAAAGCAACTGAAAAACTTAAAAAAGACCAAAAAAAGAATAAAAAAGCAAAAGATAAAGCTGAGAAAAAACAAAATAAAGCAGAAAAAGCGTTAAAAAAGAAAGAACAAGCTCAGAAAAACTTAGAAAAGATTACAAAAAAATACGAAAAAGAAGTTAAAAAGTACAAAAAACTCAGTGAAAAAGGAAAGATAGACGATGAAGCTAAATGGGGGAAAAAATTAAAATCTCTCAAAGAAAAGATAGCTAAAGCTGAGAAAAAACTACGTAAAGCTTAACAATGCAAGACCTAAACATCACCCTTATTCAATCTAATTTAGTTTGGGAGAATCCAATTCAAAATCGATTAAATTTTGAAGCTAAAATAAATTCTATTTCAGAAAAAACAGATTTAATTGTTTTACCTGAAATGTTTACAACTGGCTTTACTATGTATCCAAAATCGTTGGCTGAAAATATGGATGAAGATTCTGTTGAATGGATGAAAGTTTTAGCTAAAAAAAAGCAGGCGGCTATTTGCGGAAGTCTTATTATAAAAGAGGATCATAAGTATTATAACAGGTACTTATTTATTACCCCAGATGGTAGAACAGAACAATACAACAAAAGACATTTATTTACACTCGCCGGGGAACAGCACCAATATACTGCAGGAACTAAACAAACCCTAATTGAATATAAAGGATGGAAAATTTTCCCTCAAGTTTGTTATGACCTTCGATTTCCTGTTTGGTCTAGAAACACTTACAATTACGATCTACTTGTTTATGTAGCCAATTGGCCTAAACAACGTATTGAAGCTTGGGATACTTTATTAAAAGCTAGAGCAATAGAAAATATGTGCTACACTATTGGGGTAAACAGAGTTGGTATTGACCCTAACGGAAATGAATATTCCGGAAACTCTGCCGCTTTAAATTATTTAGGAAAAAACATGTGTAATATCCAATCAGGCCAAGAAAGTGTTTCAACTATCACTTTAAATAAGCAAGAGCTAGACTCTGCCCGAAAAAAATTTGGCTTTTTAAACGATAAAGATTCTTTTATTGTAACGTAAACTTATAATCTCTATCCCAATTAGCTCTAATTTCTATTTCTTCAGGATAGTAACTAACACGTTCTGGCTGTAATTTGTTTAAATAATTTCCAGTATCGTATTTTTCGTTTCCATTTACATCAAACACAACTCTTAAATTATAAGTTGCTGGGTTTAAATTCTGAAAATCGAAAATTGTCTTACCAACTCCTTTTTGTTCGTATTTTATTTTTCCGTTTTTATCTACTAATTGAACCAATAAAGAGTGTTTTGGTGTGTTAAATAATTCTAGCTTAATTGTACCATATGCAGAGAGTTTTTTAGTAGACACTTTAAAAGTTAAGGTGTCGTTCATTCCTCCATAAAAATCTTGAAAAGCTTCTGGATAAGCAGTTATTTTATAACGATCTTCCTCCTTTTTGTCAAAATCAAAACCAATTGTATTTGTAAATGAATTTTGCTCAATTTTAAAAGGAACTAAAACTGAATCTTTATTCATTATTTGTATTTTTTGCTTATCTATTTTTATGATTGGTATAGAAGATGATATTTCATATTTTTCATCTACAGTCAAACTTTGAGTTATTTTTTTAAAGTATAGAGAGTCTGCTTTAATTTTTTTTCTCATTCTCACCTTAAACGTATCAACTACTTTTTTACTCTTCAAGGAAAAAAGCATCGAATCAAGTTCAACACTAGGTTTAAACCAATAATTTAATGTATCTGTTTCTATTTCTTTTGTTATGATAGAAGTATATCCTTCCGGCAGGTTGTCTGTCAATAATTTTATTGAAATATCTTCATGATATGGCCCTTCGTATCTAAATCGGATTCTATTTTTCTTTTGATGCTTTGGTTTTAAAGGTTTAAAGTTTTGTATTTCTTTAAACAACAATAATTCGTATTCTTGAGATGTGGGTAATGTAATTTCTGTTTCAACAAAACCAATTTTATCTGTTTTTTGATTAAACACATAATTGTCAGACTCTTCTTTTAAAGCAATTAACTTATAAGTTCCTTTTTTTATATTATTAAATTGAAAAGTGGTTGCGCTATCTAAAGTATTGGTAATATACCTAGGCTTTTTTAAATATACTGTTGAGTCTGAATAGGTAGAATCTATTTCATATAATAATACCGATACATAAGAATCTGTATCTACATTTAATGCATCTTTAACCGTTCCTTTTAATTGCAGTGAGTCTATCTCTGTACCAGTAGAAAAAACATATCTAAAAAAAGGAAATGGGTTACCTTCGTTGTTATCAACAATACTATTCCCAAAATTAAAAGAATAAGTAGTGTTTTCTTGTAATGTGTCTAAAATCTTAATTTTCAACTGTTTACTAGCTCCACTTTGCGGTATTATAGTTGGCTGATATTTTAATGGTGGAGATACAATTAATTGCTTGTTTAAATCTTTAAGCTTAATGTATTCATTAAAATTAATTCTTATCTCTTTTGTATTAAAGTTCGTAGAATAGTTTTCTGGAAAAGATTTTACAATTTCTGGAGCTTCCATATCTTTCTTTCCTCCAGACGGGCTACCTCTTTTGGCACAGCTAACTACTAAAGCTAAAAAAACTAAAACTAGTACAATTTTTTTCATTAAAAATACATTAATACACAAATAAACAACATATTTGGTTATATCTCAACTAATAAATTGTTAAAGCAATATATTGCCTTCTAAGATGGCTAATTACACACTATAAAGTTAATTCGAATTGAATTGTAATAACCCGAAAATAATATCAAGAATATTATAATGCTAAAATTTTTATTCTCTTACAACCTTTGCATATCAATCCCATAAAATTCATTAAAACAATCTAGAGTTTATTTAAATAAATTGTAGATTAAATATATTATTCTGTATATGCCATAACTGCAATACTTAATTTTACATTTGGTATTTTTAACAATTCATAAGCACAAGCTTTAATAGTAGAACCTGTTGTTATAATATCATCTACTAAAAGAATATGCTTTCCTTTTAGCAAAGCTGTTTTAGTACTATCTAACATAAAAATAGTATCAACGTTCTTCCATCTTTTCCATCTACTTTTTTTTGTTTGAGTATGGGTATTTTTGTCCCTTATCAGAACATTATTTACAAAACCCACTTTTAATTTATTAGCAATTGCCTTACCAAAACCATCAACTTGGTTATAACCTCTAGACTTTAATTTTTTAGTATGCAACGGAACAGGGATTACTATATCAATGTCTTTATAAGCATTACAACTCTTTAAATCTTCTCCAAGCCAATTACCCAAATAAGAACTTATTCCTTCCTGACCTTTATATTTTAAATGATGCATTAATTTTTGTACAATTCCATCCTTATGAAAGTAAAACAATGCAGTAGCTTGTTCTAAACACACAGAACCATAAAACAAATCTTTAATCATACTGCCTTCAATTGTATGCAAATTAGTACATGGAACTAAATGCAAGCACTTATTGCATAAAAATATTTCATTTCCATTTAATAAATCTTCACATCCAACACAAAGCTTCGGAAAAAGTAGATTAATCAGATATTTATACACTTAATCGAATTTTAGTTTAAGTTTTATATAAATATACTTAGATTTGAGCTTACTATACTCATTTTTTCTGTGAACATAAAAAAACGAATTATACTATCTAGAATTACTATTGCAATTCTTTCATTGCTTTTAGGTGGTTTTGTGTTTTATAATTTTAATACTGTTCAAGAACGTAAAGAAGAAAAGCGTTATTTCGAAAATGAAAAAAAGTTATTTCTGAATGAGCTAAACGATATCACTGCTCGTTATGATAGTTCTAGGATTGAAAATACCCTAAAAATAGAAGAAATATCTACCTATAAAGAAAAAATTAAATCGCTAGAAAGAAAAGTTTTATCTAGTGAAAGTTCTATAAAAAATTTAATTGCATACCGAAAAGAATTAGATTTCTTAAAAGAAGAAAGAAATCGATTATTTAAAATAGCCGACTCATTAAAAATAGAAAATGATTCTCTAATTGAAGAACGTGGTATTGTTGAAAACCAATTAAAAGTTCAGAAAAACTTAAGCAATAAATTAGCCAAAGAAAACAATCAATATGCAGAAGTAATTAAAAAAGCTTCTAAATTACAGATATCCAACCTTAATGCATCTGGTATTAGAGTAAGAACTACTGGTAGTTTATCTGAGACTCAAAGAGCTATTAGAGTAGAAAGAATAAAACTCAGTTTTACTATTGGTGCCAATTTATTTGCCAAAAAAGGAGACAAAGATATTTATATTCAAATTCTCGATCCTAAAAACAATATTATAGGCGATAGAAAAACAATTGAGTTTAAAAGCGGTCTCAATTTATTGTATAGTGACAAAGAAACTATTTCTTATAAAAACGAAACACTAAACACCTCTATACTAGTTAACAAAGAAAAAACTAAAACTCTTTTACCGGGCAACTATTTTATAAGTATTTTTCTAGAGGACCAAAAATTAGGTAGCACTTCACTACTCCTTAAATAAAACAGCACACTATAAAGTACCCTTATTCACTCTATAACAACATTTTATAGTCTTTTTACAACATTTTTTACCAATAATCTTTAAATACTGAGTATCTTTAAACCATCTCAGAAAAACTTTCCCCAAGAAAATTACTGATATCAACTAAAAGAGACTGGTTTTGTTAAAGCTAGTCTCTTTTTATTTTTAATCTACACTCATTTATATACCCACTAAAATTATGTAGTTTTGTAGTACAAATATCTTTTATGAGTAAAATTAGAATTACCAAATTATTCACTTTTGAAACTGGTCATGCTTTATATGGTTATGATGGTAAGTGTAAAAACGTTCATGGACACAGTTACAAATTATCGGTTACAGTAATTGGCCAACCAATTACTAAAGAAGGAGAAGTTAAACTAGGAATGGTAATTGACTTTGGTGACCTTAAAAAAATTGTAAAAGAAGAAATTGTAGATATTTTTGATCACGCAACTGTTTTTAATCAAAACACTCCACATGTAGAGTTAGCTAAAGAATTAAAAGATAGAGGTCATAATGTAATACTCGTAAATTACCAACCTACAAGTGAAAATATGGTCATTGACTTTGCTCAAAAAATAAAAAATAGACTTCCTAATAATATTCAACTACACTCTTTAAAACTTCAAGAAACTGATACTTCTTATGCCGAGTGGTATGCATCAGACAATGAGTAGTATCGTACTTAACATACCAGAAGGAAAGAAGGTTTATTTTTCGTCAGATAATCATTTAGGAGCCCCAACTCCTGAAGCTAGTTTTCCTCGTGAAAAAAAATTTGTTGCTTGGTTAAACGAAATAAAAGAAGATGCTGGTGCTATCTTTTTACTAGGTGATTTATTTGACTTTTGGTTTGAATACAAAACTGTAGTACCTAAAGGTTTTGTTAGAGTATTAGGAAAGCTCGCTGAAATAAGCGATAGCGGAATTCCTATTTATTTCTTTGTTGGGAATCACGATTTATGGATGAATGATTACTTTCAAAAAGAATTAAACATTCCTGTTTACCACAAACCACAAGAGTTTACCATTAATAACAAATCTTTTTTAATTGGTCATGGAGATGGCTTAGGTCCTGGTGACAAAGGCTATAAACGAATGAAAAAGGTTTTTACCAATCCGTTTAGCAAATGGCTTTACCGTTGGTTACACCCAGATTTAGGGGTGAAATTAGCCCAATACATGTCGGTTAAAAACAAACTCATTTCTGGAGATGAGGATGCAAAGTTTTTAGGCGAAGAAAACGAATGGTTAGTACAATACTGCAAACGCAAACAAAACCAAAAGCATTACGATTATTTTGTGTTTGGACACCGCCATTTACCAATGACTATAGATATTGCAGAAAGCTCTCAGTATATTAATTTAGGTGACTGGATACAATATTACACTTATGGTGTTTTTGAGAATAATACATTAGAATTAAAAGAATATAAAGAGAGCTAAATAAGCTCTCTTTTAGTTTTTATTAATTACTGAGCACAATTGCCATCTATAATATCTTGAACAGATGGGTTATATAAATTACCTGCAATCTCTATTTGTTCGTAAGTACCGTTAACAACTAAATTTTGTAAAGCACAAAAGTCTGTTAAATTCGGATTCTCACTAGGACTATAAAAAACAGCATTTCCTATCTTAATAAGATATACTTCATTTAAGCTCTCTAAACCATCGAGCGATTCTAAGGAGTTATTCCCTATAATTAAAATCAAACCATTAGAAGTTGTTAAGTTATTTAATCCGTTCAACGAAATTAAACTATCATTCCAGTGTATATTAGTTTGAGTACTTAATGAAGTAATACTATTTAAGCCTTCAAGAGAAACTAATGCATCATTGTTAGTTACTGATAAAGTATTAGTTTCTAAGTTTTGTAATCCATTTAATGAAGTCAACTGATCATTACTATCAATAGATAAACCTCCTGTTACAAATGACAAGCCTTGCAAAGGAGTTAAAGATACAATATCATTTATAGCTGAATTATTAATTCCTATTGTTAAACTTCCTTGAATTGCCGAATAATTAAGTAATCCAAAACGATTAACTTCTTCCTGAGTTTCTAAAACTACATCTCCAACATGCATACCACCATTTTCTTGGCAGGCACTTAAACTTCCTAAATTTGTTACGCTTTCATTTAAAACAAAACTATTTATGGTAGTAGATTGATTGTTATCCATATCATAAACCAAATAGCTATAACTCTCTCCACTACAAAATAATAAAGGGTAATTAACTGTACCGTTATCAACAGGAACTTGAATAGATTGATAAAGGTTTGAATCATTTCCACTAAAAATGAACATATATCCATTTTCTATTGGAGCTCCCGAACAACTTGTAAAAGTTCCTGTAATATTTGTTTCTAAAATTTCTGATGGCAAACTAGGATTTGTTATGCTTATTGAAGTATCAGACGAGTAAGGACCTAATACTTGCGAATATATAACTTCACTATTGCATGGAGATAAAACACTAATTGTTACCTCTTCATTGGCAGGAAATAAACCACAATCTTCTCCATTTTCATTTGTAAAACCTGAAAAAATAACCTGATCGGTAGCGTTTCGTATAATCTCTATTCTTTTATTAGCAATTCTATTCAATTCTGTAGTTTCTATAGAAAAACAAATATTTACATAATCTAACGGTAAGTCGCAATTCCACCATGTAAAATGAGTTACCTCTGCAGTATATTTATTTCCTATTTTAGTTGCTTGACCTTGTTCTTTCCAGTAACCTAAATCTTCATCAAAATACCATAATTCAATACTATCAGAAGCGTTTGATGTACTTACATCTACAGGAAACTCAAGAGTAGCAGGACTACTTTCTAAAATATTTAATTCTTCTCCACTTGGTGAAAATAAGTTTACACTCATCATTCCATATGTTTCTAAGCTTCTAGGATTATTACTATTATCCTGAGCAAACAACATACCTGGCATTTGTGCAAAAGTTGTTTCTTGATTTGGTTGTAAATAATGCATTGATACCTCTACTTGACCTGAATATGGATTTCCTGAAGCATCAATAAATTCTCCTTGAAAACTTACTTTGGCACCATTAGGTAAAGACACTTCTGAAGGGGTTCCTGAGCTTATTACTCCAACAACATTTTTTTCTAAAAGAACTATTTGAATATCATTGAATCCGCTTACAGCTGGAACTATTGTCCTAGAACCTTTAATATAACCACTCTTATCTGCTGTTATATAAGCAAATTTTTCATAAACAGGTGCTCCGTTTAACACAAAAACACCATTATGATCTGTTAACGTTGTTAAACTTCCTATACTAATTAATACATCTTTAACACCTGTGCCGTTTTCATTTACTACTCGCCCAATAAAATTACTTGTGGTACTAGCTCCAAAATTTTCAATAAATGCAACATCATCTATTAAGCCATTTGGGTTTTCAATAGTATTACCTGAAAAATCATCTTTCTGACAAGAAATAACAAGTAATAATAATGCTATAAAGTAAATCGTTTTTTTCATCCTTAATTTAGTTAGTTATACTTAATTAGATGTAACTAATCTAAAAAGGTTGCGTCATTTTTGTAAGTATTTAATTATAAATAAGAATAATCTATTATACAACTTTTAGTTTTTACATATCTCATTTATATATCCATTTAATTCTATTTGAAAAAGAGTCCCTTTCAGCAAGTCGGTAATTGAATTTAATTCTTTTTTAGTAACGGCTAAATCTACTTTATCGGTTGGGGTCTGTAGTAAATAGCTAGAACACTTTCCTTTTTTTGCGCATCCTTCACATTGTTGTAGATGATGAGCAACTTTAGCTTTGTTATAGAATTCTTTTACCTCTTTATAATCTAGATAAAAACCAGTATTTCTAAACACTACCTGAATTGTTTCTGTAAAACCCGCTTCTACATCTTTTTTCCACTGAAAAGCAATTCCTATATCGTTGTGATAAATTCTATATATATCGTTCATATCTGTATCATATTATTGATACAAATATAATAGTTATTTTTAATTATTCTAAATAAGAATAGCTATTTAATATCTTTTACCATTAATTGTAAGGAAACATTTCCTTGCCATTCATTTTCATCTAAATGGTAAGCTGCTTTAAAAGGGTTTTTATTACTAATTATTGGTAGTTTATCTCCCAAACCAAAACCTATACCAACATATTGGTTGCTATTCTGTTGCTTAACTGTAAAACGAAGATGTGTTTGGTCTTCGCCAACACACTTACCATGACCAGTATCTTGCAAATTATCAGATATAAAAACTGGATTTGGGTTTTGAGGACCAAAGGGCCCTAATTGTTTTAATAACCTGTAAAACTTAGGAGTGATTTGATTAAGGTCTAAACTAGCATCTACTACTAATTCTGGTGTTAGTAGTTTTTTATCAATGTTATCTCTTACTACTTGTTCAAACTTAGTTTTAAAAGCTTCGTATTGCTCTGGTAATAAAGTTAAACCAGCAGCATATTTATGACCACCAAATTGTTCTATATGCTCTGAGCATTTATCTAGAGCCTCATATACATCAAATCCTCTCACCGATCTAGCAGAAGCAGCTAATTTATCGCCACTCTGGGTAAATACTAAAGTAGGTCTATAATAAGTTTCTGTTAATCTAGAAGCTACAATACCAATTACTCCTTTATGCCAATCTTTTTTAAAAACCACTGTTGTAAAGTTATCTTCTTCTTGATTCGCTTCTATCTGATCTAAAGCTTCTTTTGTTATTTGCTTGTCTAAAGCTTTTCTTTCTGTATTGTAATTGTCTATATCTACTGCAAAGTCAACTGCTGTATTATAATCTAACTCCGTAAGTAAACTCACCGCATGATTACCGTGTTTAATTCTACCTGCTGCGTTAATACGAGGAGCAATTTGAAAAACAACATCAGTAATACTAAGCTTTGTCTTTTTTAACGCTTTTGTAAAAACTTTTATTCCGATTCTAGGCTTACTATTAATCAGTTGTAAACCATGATAAGCTAAAACCCTATTCTCTCCTGTTATAGGAACAATATCTGCAGCAATACTCGTAGCTACCAAATCTAAATAGGGAATAAAATCTTCTATAGTTTGATTTCTATTTTTCCCTATTGCTTGTATCAATTTAAAACCTACCCCACAACCGCTTAATTCATCGTATGGATAAGAGCAATCTTCACGCTTCGGATCTAAAACAGCCACTGCTTTGGGTAGCTCTTTTCCCGGTCTGTGATGATCACAAATAATAAAATCGACACCTTTTTCTTGAGCATAAGCAATTTTATCTATGGCTTTAATACCACAGTCTAAAGCAATAATTAAAGAAATATCGTTGTCGTGTGCATAATCTATTCCTTGATAAGAAACGCCATATCCCTCTGCATAGCGATCTGGAATATAAGTAGCAACTTGAGGGTAATAAGTTTTTAAATAAGAAGCCACTAAAGAAACCGCTGTAGTACCATCTACATCATAATCTCCATACACCAAAATATTTTCATTATTAATAATAGCTTTTTCTATTCTAGCCACTGCCTTATCCATATCTTTCATTAAATACGGATCGTGCAAATCTTCTAGAGACGGACGAAAAAAAGCTTTTGCTTCTTCAAAAGTATTGATACCACGTTGTACCAATAAAGTAGCAATAATGGCATCTACTCCTAATACTTCTTGTAAATGAATGACTTGTTGTTTTTCGGGTATAGGTTTAATGATCCAACGCATATCAAAATTAATTCTCTTTATAACTATTAGGTTCAAATTTGATTAAAGAATCTTTATTAAAAACAAGATAACTCCTATTTAGAAAAATAGTATCCCCATTTATATCATAATCTCCATCTGAAGGATAATAATTATTAATTAAAAAAGTGTCAATTTCAGACCTTTTAAACATTCTTTTAGAAGTAATTTCACCTATCGTTCCAATATCAGATTCTAAATACATTATATCCCATCTTTTAAAACTAACATCCAATTTAAATGACTCAACTTTAATAAAGTGGTATACAATAAAAGCTAAAAACAAAGTGATAAATGACGCTCTTATTATTTCTTTTTTCATCTTTTGTAATTTTTAAAGACGAATTCCTTCAAAATCTAATTCAAAAGGTTTATCTATATCTTTTAAAGTAATTAACCTTTCTAAACTAATTTCCTTCCAATCTACTGTTTCAGACACTTCATTAGAAAAACTTCCTTTAACTATTTTCATCTTCTTAGTTAAAAAGTTAATGCTATAATCTGTTGTTTCTCCAGTTCCTCTATGTGTTTCACTAGAGTCATAACCAATCAAAGCAAATTCATTATTCTGATAACAGAATCTATAAGTATTGTTAGACATTGTCCAACTTCCTGCACTGAACCAAAACTTAAACTTAATATCTAAAACTCCTTTCTTACTAATTGAAAAACCATCAAAAGGTTCATCCATAGTAGGAATGTCTTGAAGTATTATGAAATGATTGGATACTAATTTCTGAGTGAAACCTCCCGATTTTGACCCAAAATAAATCCCTAATATTCTAGGATTTAAATCTATTGTATCTGCACCTAATCCATCGTTAGACTCAATATTCTTTTTGTCTGTATTTTGAATAGCGAATACTAAATCTAAAATACCGTCTTTATTTAAATCTCCTTTTTTAGAGTCTAATATTTTCCATCCTTTAGGTATTATATTCTGTAATGTTTTACCTTCTTTTTTTAAAATTAAATTGTCTTGACTTAAACAAGTTAATGAAGCAAATGCAATAAATAATATAAATACCTTTTTCATAACACTACTTTCTACAAACCAACGAATAACACAATGGCATTTTAGTACCAAATGGTTTAATAATGTATTTTTTATCGGCTACTTTTTCGGTATGATCAAAACAATCGTAAGGAGAATAATTGTATTCTTTAAAACCTTCTATTTGCAAACCTTGATTTAATAAGCTAGTCATTACTTCGCTCAACCCGTGGTTCCAAGAAACGCTATCAAAAGTTTCTTCTTTTTCATCTTGCGCATAGGTTCCATCTACAGATTCTATGATAGCCTCATCATTAAAGTAATTGTATTTTACATGAGTAAAATCATCATCGTACATCCAAACATTAGGGTGAAACTCTACAAAAATAAACTGACCTCCAGGTTTTAAAAAATGAGAAACTACTTTCGCCCATTTATCTAGATTGGGTAACCAACCAATAGTTCCGTAAGAGGTAAAAACAATATCAAATTGTCCTTCTAAATTATTGGGTAAGTCATACACATCAGATTCTACAAAAGTGGCGTCTAAACCCAATTCATTATTTATCTTTTCAGCTTGTTTTATTGCTTCATCAGACAAATCAATTCCGGTTGCCTTAGCTCCCATTCTAGCAAAAGACATCGTATCTTGACCAAAATGACATTGCAGATGCAAAATGCTTTTTCCTTTTATATCTCCTAACAAGTCTAACTCTATCTTATTTAAAGAAGTATTACCCGCTTTAAAACCTTCCATGTCATAAAAATCTGAAGAGATATGATGTGAGGTTCTTCTATTCCAAGAAGCTTTGTTAATTTCTAAATAGTTTTCTGCGCTCATTTTTTTATGAATTATGATAATGAATATGAATAGAGACTTCAGCAAAACGCCTAAACATTTCCATTACTCCACAATATTTATCTACCGATAAATCTACAATCTTCTTAATCTTTTTCTCGTTTAAATCGGTTCCATAAAAATTATAATGACAATCTACTTTATGATAATATTTAGGATGCTCATCTGTTAACTCGGCATCTATTTCAATATCAAAAGTATCTATCTCTACTTTCATTTTTCTAAGTAGCATAGCAATATCAATTCCAGAACAACCAGCTAAAGAGGACAACATCATTGCCTTTGGACGCAAGCCATTGTCATTACCGCCAATTTCTTTACTAGCGTCTATTGTTAAGCTACCACCCGGATTGGTAGATTCAAAAGTCATATCACCTTTCCAGTAAGTTTTTACTACATTTCCCATTTAATTAGCATTTTATTTTTTTAGATAGGTAAATGTAAGCAATGTATGGCAAAAGAGACTATTGCTAGAGCCTAAATAATATTGTATTTTAGACCACCTTAGAAATTAATAACTTAAAACTATATAACTATGCCATTAGTAACTCCATTATCGCCAGATCATGATAAAGAAACCAAAGAACTGGCCGAGTTTTTTAATGAAACCTTAGGCTTTTGTCCTAACTCGGTATTAACAATGCAGCGCAGACCCGCCATATCTAAAGCTTTTATTAATTTAAATAAAGCGGTTATGGCTAATGAAGGTAGAGTTACTTCTGCTTTAAAACGTATGATTGCTTGGGTTAGTAGTAATGCAACAGGTTGTAGATACTGCCAAGCTCATGCTATTAGAGCAGCAGAGCGTTACGGAGCAGAGCAAGAACAGTTAGATAATATATGGGAGTATAAAACGCATCCTGCCTTTTCTGATGCAGAAAGAGCTGCCTTAGATTTTTCATTAGCTGCAACTTTAGTACCTAATAATGTTGATGAAAAAATTAAAACCGAATTATATAAATATTGGGACGAAGGAGAAATTGTAGAAATGCTAGGCGTAATTTCTTTATTTGGATATTTAAATAGGTGGAATGACTCTATGGGAACCTCAATAGAAGATGGCGCTGTAGAATCTGGAAATCAATATTTAGGAAAACACGGTTGGGAAAAAGGAAAACATATTTAATTTCCCTCATCTTTTACAACACCAAATCCTATTCAATTATGTGAATAGGATTTTTTTAACTATAAATTTCTTTAATACATTAATAATCAGTAACTTAGATTTACGACTTCACCCTATCTAAAATTATTTTAACTGATTTATGATTCCTACTTATCAAACGTATTGGACTAATGACGAATTCTTAGCTTATACATTGTTGTATGCTGCCCATGCTGATTTTATTTTTGACGTAGAAGAAAAAGATATGATTTTAGCAAAGGTCAATATCAAGGCGTATACAAATGTAGTTAATGAATTACTAAACGATAACGACTATAAAAGCCTACAAAAGATTCTTAAATATATTCAAGAACACAAATACAGTAAAAAAGACATCGATGTTTTATTACATGAAATAGAATTGCTTTTTATGTGTGATGGCGAATATGATGTTTTAGAAAAAAATATGATGATGAACTTAACTAAGCTCTTAAAGCATCAAGGCGATACTGAGTTAAGTTACTAATTTTTTCCAGCCACGATAATTACTATTTCTCCTTTTGGTGCTTTCTCTTCAAAATGAGACAAGACCTCTTGTGCCGTTCCACGAACAGTTTCTTCGTATAATTTAGTTAGTTCTCTAGAGACCGACACTTGTCTATCCATTCCAAAGTATTCACAAAAATGACTTAAAGTTTTTACTAACTTATGTGGAGATTCATAGAAAATCATAGTTCTATTTTCTTCGGCCAATAGTTTTAATCTAGTTTGCCTACCTTTCTTTACAGGAAGAAATCCCTCAAACACAAATTTATCATTAGGTAAACCAGAATTTACTAAAGCTGGTACAAATGCTGTTGCCCCAGGTAAACACTCAACTTCAATTCCTTTAGTTATACAGGCTCTTGTAAGTAAAAAACCTGGGTCAGAAATAGCAGGAGTGCCCGCATCTGATATCAACGCAAAAGTTTGTCCACTCTTAAGTTTTTCTACGATCCCATCAACTGTTTTATGCTCGTTATGCATATGATGGCTATACATTTGGGTATTGATATCGAAATGTTTTAATAACTTACCACTTGTGCGTGTATCTTCAGCCAAAATAACATCTACTTCTTTCAAAACTGTTAAAGCTCTAAAAGTAATATCTTCTAAATTTCCAATAGGTGTGGGTACAATGTATAGTTTGCTCATAGTGCAAAGAAAAGAAAACCAGATAGATTAATTAAACATACCTACCTTCTATAAAAGATAAAAAGCGTTGTTCGTAGTCTTCTTTACCTATCCAACCATTATATTCTGGCTTAACCATATTGTTTAAAAATTCTAAAGCTTCTAATTCGCTAGATAAGGTATTTAATTGAGATATGACTCTATTAAAATCCTCTGTGCTACCATTAAACAAATGTTTTACAAAAGCTATTCGGTCATTAAGTCCAATTGTAATACTTTTTTTCAATCTATCGTTTAACGATTGTTGTTGCTTATTAGTAGTAACTACTGCGATATCTTCTTGCAAAGGTGTTATTTCTTCAATATCGTTTTTAGCTACTATAGTTGGAGCTACTACTTCTTGTATAAACTCTTCTATTTGCTCAGCTTCTGGAGGCATTTGTGCTACAATATCTTTTATTTTCTCGGTAGCAGACTCTATTAAACTTTCATCCATCGGTTCATTAGATACAAAAAGATTTTCATCTAAAGTAGAGAGCATTTGCTGGTCTTCCAGATTATCATCTTCTATTTCGTCAATTAAATTCTCTTCTTCTATTAGCTGGTCAACTACTGGTTTTACAACTTCATGAAGACTTGGAACTTCCTGGTTACTAACCGATGGATTTTCTGTTATATATTTTAAAATAGTTACTTTATCATATAAATCTTTTGCAACCATTTGCAACTCACCTAACGGAGCTACTCCATTCATTTCTAAAACCTGTTTAGCTAAAGCTTGTATTTCTGATTTTAATTCGTGATTCATACCATGTTTTTTTGAGAAGTTTGTAAGAACAAACAATTTTGTTGAAAGATACTAATTTAAACGATATAACAAGCCTACTTATTGCTTATAATTATGGTTTGAAATAAATTAAAATTGCTTAGTTTTGTTTTCGCTCTATATACACTTTTAATTATAGTTTTATGTTTTTAGAAAACACCGTTAATCATAAAGAACAGTTTGGTTGGATTGAAGTAATCTGCGGTTCTATGTTTTCTGGAAAAACAGAAGAACTCATTAGACGTTTAAAACGTGCACAATTTGCCAAACAACGTGTAGAAATTTTCAAACCTGCAGTAGACACCCGTTACGATGAGGAAATGGTTGTCTCGCACGATGCAAATGAAATTCGTTCTACACCTGTTCCTGCCGCTGCAAACATACCTATTTTAGCAGATGGATGTGATGTTGTAGGTATAGATGAAGCTCAATTTTTTGATGATGAAATCATTAAAGTTTGTAACGATTTAGCCAATAAAGGCATTAGAGTTATTGTTGCTGGATTAGATATGGATTTTAAAGGAAATCCGTTTGGGCCTATACCCTCTCTAATGGCTACAGCAGAATATGTTACTAAAGTTCATGCCGTTTGTACAAGAACAGGCAATTTAGCACAATACAGTTATAGAAAAGCCGCTGGCGATGATATTGTATTATTAGGTGAAACAGAAGAGTATGAACCTTTAAGTAGAGCCGCTTACTATAAAGCAATGCTTAAAGAAAAAATTAAAGATTTTGATGTTGATGCAGAAGAACTTTCTGCTGATGATGAATAAACCTCATGAGCGCTACTAAACAAACTACGCTTACAATAGATTTTAAAAAGCTCAAACAGAATTTTGAATTTTTAAAAAGTAAATTACAGCCAAATACGAAAGTATTAGCCGTAGTAAAAGCCTTTGCTTATGGTAGCGATGCTGAAGAAGTAGCAAAAGAATTACAAGAATTAAACGTAGATTATTTTGCTGTAGCTTACACCAATGAAGGTGTTGCATTACGTAAAGCAGGAATCCATAAGCCTATATTGGTTTTACATCCACAACCTATTAACTTTAAAGAAATTATTGATAATTGTTTAGAGCCGAGTTTATATAGTTTTAGAGTTTTAAATGATTTTGTTAAGGTTGCTGAAAGATTAAATCAGAAGAACTATCCTGTTCATATAAAATTTAACACGGGTCTAAATAGATTAGGTTTTATAGCGAAAGACGTAAAAGCTATTACCCAAAAAACAAATCAAGCCTCACCTATAAAAGTAACCTCAATTTTTTCTCACTTGGCTGCAAGCGAAGACTCAAAAGAGTTAGAATTTACAAAAAAACAAATCAATCAATTTAAAGAAATTCGTCAAAATTTCAATCAATTATCTAATCATAAGCCGTTTGCACATTTATGTAATACTTCGGGAATCTTAAATTATCCTAAAGCACATTTAGATATGGTAAGAACTGGTATTGGTTTATATGGTTTTGGTAACGACGCTAAATTCAACAAAGAATTACAGCCAATAGCAAGTTTAACCTCTGTTATATCACAAATACATACTTTGCAAGTAGGAGATTCTTTAGGTTATAACAGAGCTTATATAGCTAACAAAATTACAAAAACAGCTACCATTCCTATTGGTCATGCAGATGGCATTGGCAGACAGTACGGAAATGGTTTAGGAAGTATAATCATTAATAATCAAAAAGCAGCTATTATTGGTAATGTTTGTATGGATATGATTATGGTAGATATAACCCATATAAACTGTAATGAAGGTGATGAAGTTGTTATTTACAATGGTATTTTTACTGCTTCAGAATTCTCAAAATCGGTTACTAGTATTTCTTATGAAATCATAACCGCTACATCTCAGCGAATAAAACGTGTTTTTTATCGATAAAAGCATCCTGTTTTAACATTTTATTGAGTAATCTACTAGCTTTATGTAGCTTTGCAATTGTCTAACCAAAAAAGATTTCAATACAATGGGAATGTTAAAAGAATTTAAGGAATTTGCAATGAAAGGAAACCTGGTAGATATTGCCGTAGGTTTCGTAATGGGTGCTGCTTTTAAAGAAGTAGTTACGTCATTTACTGGAGGAATCGTTTCACCATTAATTGGAATGATATTCAATTCAAATTTCAAAGATTTAAAATTAGAGTTAAAAGAAGGCGTGAAAAATGCTGAAGGAGTTATGGAAGGACAAGTATTTTTAGAATATGGTACATTTCTAACACATGTAATTGATTTTATTATTGTAGCATTTGTAATGTTTATGATGGTAAAAGCTGTCAATGCCATGAAAAAGAAAGAAGAAGAAGCACCAGCTGCTCCAGCAGGGCCAAGTCAGGAAGATCTTTTAACAGAAATTAGAGACTTATTAAAAAAATAACCCAATATTATTAATCCTTTAATATATTAAAGAAGCCACTCATTATGAGTGGCTTTCTTATTTATACTCACTTTCAGATCCTTTTTTGTTAAAAAAATATTATTGGTATACTTTTATGAACAAGCAATCTCTTTATTAACTACTTTTGTTTTTATTATTAATTTTTCATTCAAAAAAAACAAATGAAAGTAGCAGTTGTAGGCGCAACAGGTATGGTAGGAAACGTAATGTTGGCCGTTTTAGAAGAACGTAATTTTCCTGTAACAGAATTAATTCCGGTAGCATCAGAGAAATCGGTTGGAAAAACCATTTCTTTTAAAGATAAAACCTATACCATTGTAGGTTTAGAAACTGCTGTTAATATGAAGGCAGATATAGCATTATTTTCTGCTGGAGGTAGTACTTCTTTAGAATGGGCTCCAAAATTTGCAGAAGCGGGAACAACCGTTATAGATAATTCTTCGGCTTGGAGAATGGATCTAGACAAAAAATTAGTAGTCCCAGAAATCAATGCTTCTCAATTAACCAAAGAAGACAAAATAATTGCCAACCCTAATTGCTCTACCATTCAAATGGTAATGGCTTTAGCTCCATTGCACAAAAAATACAAGATCAAACGTGTTGTTGTATCTACTTATCAATCTATTTCTGGTACAGGTGTAAAAGCTGTTAAACAGTTAGAAAATGAAATGGCTGGAGTAAAGGGTGAAATGGCTTACCCATATCCTATTCATCAAAATGCATTGCCACATTGCGATGTTTTTGAAGACAATGGTTATACGAAAGAAGAAATGAAATTGGTTCGTGAAACACAAAAGATTTTAGACGACAAAAGTATTGCAGTAACTGCTACAGCAGTACGTATTCCTACTGCTGGTGGACATTCAGAAAGTGTAAACGTTCAGTTTGAAAATGATTTTGATTTAAATGAAGTTAAGTCAATTATCAATAATACTGAAGGTGTTGTAGTACAAGACAACCTAGACACTAATACGTATCCAATGCCTATCTATGCCAACGGTAAAGATGAAGTATTTGTGGGTAGAATACGTAGAGATTTATCTCAACCCAACTCTTTAAACATGTGGATTGTTGCTGATAACCTACGTAAAGGAGCAGCAACTAATACTATACAAATCGCAGAGTATTTAAACATCAACTCTCTGATTTAAAACATATTACACTAAAATCAATTTTACATTTAACCGATGAAACACAACGCTTCATCGGTTAATTTTTTATACCCTCTTAAGTATTTGTAATTTGTAGTTGACTTAAATCCTGTAATTCAAAAAACATACTAACCTATTTAAATTTATACAGTTATGGGATCAAACTACACACTTATTATCCGCCTTTGCCTCAGCATTTTACTTATTTTGTTAGGTCTAAATCAATTTGTACATTTTTCAGAAACATTAGACTTTACTAGTGAACTTATTGGTTTAAAGGCAGACGATTTATTTTATGGAGCATTATTTGTTATTTCTGGATCACTAATTATGTTTAGAAAAGCCATGCCAGTTGCTCTTATTATTCTTTTATTTTTTAGCATTCAGGTATTATTTCATCATTTATCTACCAATCCTAAAAATATTTTAAGTCCCTTAGGGCTTGTTGCTCTTCTGGTATTATTAAACATCCTTGATAATAAAAGACGATTTACTCAATTATTTTATTAATCCTTTTCAATAAATCCTTTAACGTCTGATATTTGTCAGGCGTTTTTTTTATGGTTACTTTTGAGAGAATAAACCAATTTTTAATCATCATGAAGAAAATACTTTTAGGTGTTTTTTCGTTAGCCCTGCTTAGTGCATGCAAGAATGAAAATAACGAAGCACCAAAAGAGACTGCTAAAAAAATGACTTATCCAGAAACCAAAAAAGGAGATGTTGTAGATACCTATTTCGACACTCAAGTAAAAGATCCTTATCGTTGGTTAGAAGACGACAGAAGCCCTGAAACAGAAGCTTGGGTAAAAGAACAGAATAAAGTCACCTACGCGCATTTAGATGAAATACCTTATCGTAAAAAATTAAACGATCGTTTATCTAAATTATGGAATTACGAAAAAATAGGAGCGCCTTTTAAAGAAGGTGATCATGAATATTATTATAAAAATGATGGATTACAAAACCAATATGTAATCTATAGAAAAAATGATAATGGAGAAGATGAAGTTTTCTTAGACCCTAATACTTTTTCAGAAGGAGGAACTACTTCTTTAGGAAGTCTTAGTTTCTCGAAAGACGGAAAAACTGTTGCTTATTCAATTTCTGAAGGAGGTAGTGATTGGAGAAAAGTAATTGTTATGGATGCAGAAACCAAAGAAGTTAAAGAGGATACTTTAATAGATGTGAAGTTTTCTGGACTTTCTTGGAAAGGAAATGAAGGTTTCTACTATTCTAGTTACGACAAGCCAAAAGGAAGTGAACTATCTGCTAAAACAGATCAACACAAATTATATTTCCACAAACTAGGAACCAAACAATCTGAAGACCAATTAGTTTTTGGAGGAACAGATGAACAAAAAAGACGCTATGTAGGTGGTGGAGTTACAGAAGATGACAAATACTTAATTATCTCTGGTTCAACTTCTACATCTGGAAACGATTTATTCATTCAAGACTTAACTATACCTAACGCTCCATTAGTACAAATGGTTAAAGGTTTTGATTCAGATTCCTATGTAATAGAAAATGATGGAGACAAGTTATTTATTGTTACTAACTTAAACGCTCCTAACCAAAAAATTGTAACGGTTGATGCTAAAAACCCAACCGTAGAAAACTGGGTAGATTTTATACCAGAAACAGAAAATGTATTATCGCCAAGTACAGGTGCTGGATACTTTTTTACTGAGTACATGAAAGATGCTGTTTCTCAAATTAAACAATACGACTACAATGGTAAATTAGTTAGAGAAGTAGAATTACCAGGTGTTGGTAGTGTTGGTGGATTTGGTGGCAAAAAAGAAGCTAAAGATTTATATTTCTCATTTACCAATTATACGAATCCAAGTACCATTTATAAATATAATCCAACAGACGGAACTTCTGAGGTTTACAAAAAACCAGAAATCGATTTCAAATCAGAAGATTACGAGTCTAAGCAAGTATTCTATACTTCTAAAGATGGTACTAAAATACCTATGATTATTACCTATAAAAAAGGAATTGAGTTAAACGGTAAAAACCCAACTATATTATATGGTTACGGAGGATTTAATATCAGTTTAACACCTAGCTTTAGAATTGCCAATACCATTTGGTTAGAACAAGGTGGTATTTATGCAGTTGCTAACTTAAGAGGTGGTGGAGAATACGGTAAAAAATGGCATGATGCAGGTACACAAATGAAAAAACAAAATGTATTTGATGATTTTATTGCTGCCGCAGAATACTTACATAAAGAGAAATATACTTCTCCAGAATATACAGCTATTTTAGGAAGATCTAACGGAGGTTTATTAGTAGGTGCTACTATTACTCAACGTCCGGACTTAATGAAAGTAGCTTTACCAGGAGTTGGAGTTTTAGATATGTTACGCTATCATACCTTTACAGCGGGTGCTGGTTGGGCTTATGACTATGGTACTTCTGAACAATCTAAAGAAATGTTTGAATATTTAAAAGGATATTCACCGGTACATACCGTAAAAGAAGGAACTAAATACCCTGCAACTATGGTACATACAGCAGATCACGACGATAGAGTTGTACCAGCTCACTCGTTTAAATTTATTTCTGAATTACAAGATAAGCAAGCAGGAGATTTGCCAGTTTTAATTAGAATAGAAACCAATGCAGGTCACGGTGCTGGTAAACCAGTTGCAATGCAAATTTCTGAGTATGTAGATTTATTTGCTTTTACATTGTACAATATGGGGTTTGATAAACTTCCAAACGACAAATAACAGACATAGTCTGATTAAATTATATTGTCGGTTCGAGCGCAATCGAGAACTTTTTATCTAAAAGATTTTGATTGCGTTTCGTATGACATCAATTAAATAACATGAAAAAATCTTATTTCTTTATACTAATCATACTATTCGTTTCTTGTAATTCTTCTCAAGAAACACAGTTTGATTGGTTATTGGGTACTTGGGAACGAACCAATGATTCCAAAGGAAATAAAACCTATGAATATTGGACTAAAAAATCGGATACAGAGTATATTGGTTTAGGGTGTACTCTAAAAGAAAAAGATACGGTTTTTAAAGAAAATATTCATTTAATAAAAGATAAAGAACAATGGGTTTTTAAAGTGATTGGAGTTAATGAAACTCCAACACTTTTCCCTATTACTTCTTTAAACAAAACAAGTTTTATTGGTGAAAATCCTGAAAATGAATTTCCAAAAAAGATCATTTACTCTTCAGAAAATGGAGATTTAAAAGCGGTTATCTCTGCTGGAGATGACCAAATTTCTTTTCTTTTTAAAAAGAAATAATACCCAACATATTATATGGTTATACAAGGACAAATTGTTGATATACTTAACAAGGAGATTTTTAGCGGCGAAATTGAAGTGAAAAATGGTAAGATTGAGCGTATTTCTCGTAAAGAACATCAAATAAGTCAATACATCATCCCTGGTTTTGTAGATGCTCACATACATATTGAGAGTTCGATGTTAGTTCCTTCAGAGTTTGCAAAATTGGCAGTACTACATGGTACAGTGGCTACAGTTTCAGATCCGCATGAAATAGCTAATGTTTTAGGGGTAAAAGGAGTTGAGTTTATGATTGAAAACGGCAAAAAAGTTCCTTTTAAATTTAATTTTGGGGCTCCTTCTTGTGTGCCCGCTACTTCTTTTGAAAGTGCTGGAGCGGTAATTAATTCTGAAGATGTAAAAACACTTTTAGAAAATCCAGATATCAAGTATTTAGCAGAAATGATGAACTACCCTGGTGTGTTATTTAAAGACGAAGAAGTCATGAAGAAAATTGCTTGGGCTCATCATTATAACAAACCAATAGATGGTCATGCTCCTGGATTAAGAGGAGAAGATATAAGTAATTATATTGCTGCGGGTATAACCACAGATCATGAGTGTTTTACTTATGAAGAAGCTTTAGAAAAGCTTCAAAAAGGAATGAAGGTTATTATAAGAGAAGGAAGTGCTGCTAAAAACTTTGAAGCCTTGATTGATCTACTTCCTGATCATTTTGAAAATATCATGTTCTGCTCAGACGATAAACATCCTGACGACTTATTAATTAATCATATCAATGCTTTATGTGCTAGAGCAGTTGCAAAGGGAATTGATGTTTTTAAAGTATTACAAGCTGCTTGTATCAATCCGGTTAAACATTACAATTTAGATGTAGGACTTTTAAAAGAAGGAGATGATGCCGATTTTGTAATCGTAGAAGATTTAATAAGTTTCAAAGCTTTAGCTACTTATATTAATGGTGAGCTAGTTGCTGAAAACGGTACTACTAAAATTAATTCTGTAGCCTTTGAAACGCCAAACAATTTTAATACTAATAAGAAATATATTGAAGATTTTGTTTACTCATCTACTGCTAAAAAAATACGCGTTATAGAAGCTTTAGATGGAGAATTGGTTACTAATGAAATAGAAGCCAATAGTTTATTAGAAAGTGGAAATTTAGTTTCTAATACCTCAACTGATGTATTGAAAATGACTGTGGTTAATAGATATCAAGATCAAAAACCAGCCACTGCCTTTATTAAAAATTTCGGACTTAAAGAAGGTGCTATTGCATCGTCTGTAGGGCACGATTCTCATAATATCATTGCAGTAGGTGCAAACGATGACAGTATTTGTAAAGCTGTTAATTTATTAATAAAAAATAAAGGAGGTATCTGTGCTGTAAATAACACAGAAGAAAAGGTCGTGCCTTTACCCGTTGCTGGTATTATGAGCGATCGACCTGGTGAAATTATTGGTAAAGCCTATTCAGAATTAGATACAATTGCCAAACAAATGGGTAGTAAATTAAGAGCTCCATATATGACACTATCTTTTATGGCTCTTTTGGTAATACCTAGTTTAAAGTTAAGTGATAAAGGTTTGTTTAACGGAAGTAAATTTGAATTTACATCTGTAGAGATTACTTAACATATAAGTTCCCTCATCCAAAAGAGGGTTTTACTCATTTTTGGTTTTAAAAACGGTATTGCTCTCATATCTTTAAAATACGAGAGATTATCTAACCCTACACTACGTATCTAAAAACGATTAGTAGGAACCAAAATTAGCCCTGATACGTTTAGATAATCTCTTTTTAGTATATGTCTTAAAATGAAAAAGGGCAAACTTTTAAAGTTCACCCTTAACAAAATCTAAAATACAATCGCAGCTAAATAGTTGTAAGTAATAAAAATTGATATTAACCAAATTATCAATTATCGCGAAAAATTAAGAGTAAATCTACTTAGCATTAACCAACCCTTTAATGAAAATATTTCTTGATGATATTCTAGACTTAAAGCTTATTATATCTTCTAAGTCACCTCCTAAAACATATTTTAATTCTTTATTCTTATTACAAAATTCTACTTTTTCTATATGTAGAAAATTGTTCTCAAACCGTCTTTCTATTTTCTTTTTACAAAAGTTATCTGGCTCTTTTTTTATAATAACAGCCACTCTATAATTCGAAAATCCACTTGTATCATTTAAATCAACATAAACATTCTCTTTAACTAACTTATAATTTAAAGAATGTAAGGTTGTTATACTTAAATCTATATTCATTATACACAGCATTTATCTTCGTTACACTTACAAAATCTTGCATTGTAAATATGTAATACTATTAAACTTAATGATGGTATATAAATACTATATTCACTTAAGTAAATCCATAAAAACTTTTCGTTTATTAAAATAAAACACAAAACAAGCCAACTGGCACCAAATCCGTATTTTATCCAATTTTTACTTGTATGTTTTACAGACCAAAAAACAGCTATAAATGATATAATAAGAAATATATAATCTAAACTTTTCCACCAAAATGGTGTAGAAGATGAACAACATAATGATTTTACATTAACCACATAAACTAATGGTGTAGCAATACAATGTATCAAACACAAAAAACTTGCTATAGCACCAAAATAATCCGATTTATATTTACTTAACTCCATATATTAACGCAACTGAGTTGCAAATATATAGAATTTATTTGTAAAACCAATTAGGTTGCGTTAAATTAGCAACATGGGTGTTATTAGAAAAACAAAATCTGTTCAAACATTGCTTACTATTTTTGAAAATAATAGTCAAGCTATATCTGTAGTAAACTTAATTAATCAATTAAGTGAAGAAATGAATAAAACTACTATTTATAGGATATTAGATAGACTTGAAAATGATGGAGTTGTTCACTCATTTCTTGGTAAAGAAGGCTTGAAATGGTATGCTAAATGTCATGGTTGTTCTTCTGCCAATCACATAGATCTTCACCCTCATTTTCAGTGCCAAGAATGCGGAAAAGTAGAGTGCGTTTCTATGAATGTAAGCATCCCTACTATTCCTAATAAAAAAATTAATTCATCTCAGTTATTATTGGTGGGTATGTGTGAAAATTGTGGTTAATCTAAACCTTATTATCATCTAAAAAATCATAGTCGGTTGTTTCTTTAAGAATACTGTTTACTAGTTGATCTGCTTGTCTGGTAGTTTCGGGTAATCGGTATTTTGGGCTTACTTTTAATACCCATTCTATAGCTGTTTCTAAACTAATTTTATGACCTATACTAACAAACATAGGCTTAATATTATCTTGAGTTCTTAAGGCAACCCCTACTGTTTCACTATTCCAAATTAACTCTTGTGTATCTGCTCTATTGCTACCTAATTTTTCTTTTTCATAAAATCCAACTAACCTCTTCTTAGCACAACCTATGGTTGGTATATCTAACTCTATTCCTAAATGAGTAGCCATACCTACATTTTTAGGGTGGGCAATGCCTTGTGCATCACAAATAATTAAATCTGGTTGCATAGTAAGTTTTTTAAAAGCTTCTAAAATAGCAGGCACTTCCCTAAAAGAAAACAGCCCAGGAATGTACGGAAAAGTAATATCCATAACGTGACTGCTTTGTTCGACAACCTCTAAAGTTTCTGCATTTAAAACTACAATAGCTCCTACCATAATTTGCTCTTGCTCATTGTATGCTACATCTACACCAGCTACATATTGTATCTTTTCTGGTAATACATCTCCCTTAATTATTTGATCTTTTAATTTATTTTGTTCTGTGTAGTATTTTATAAAATCATTATTTTTATATAATCCCATTTCCTTATTAGTTTTATGATAATAATTCCAATATTGTTTTTTTAAAAACTTATAATCATATTTAACAGATTTATACGTCGATAAACCCCACCCTAACATAGAATCAATATCGTCTACTTCTATTTCATATTTAACAGATATCTCTTCTAGCAAATCTTTTATATTGAACTCTTTAACTGTTTCAATAATATCAATCTCAGTAATTTCTTTTTCTATTATTTTTCCTTCAACACAAGTGATTTTTTCTAAAAGAAACCCCATGTCATATACTTCAAAGGATGTCCTATCATTATTTTCATACTCCAAAGCATAACCATTACTTTTAGTGAAATCTAATGAATATAATGATCGTTGTCTTTTATTGATAAATATATTTAGCCCATAAGGATAACCTTTGATATAAGTTCTTTTAGAATAATATTCTTTCCCATATTTACTTTCAACAACTCCAGAAAAAGGTTTATTCTCTTTTAAAAGAGTCGAAAAATCATTTATACAAACATTACTAAAATTTACTTTGATGTCTTGTCTAAATTTATAATAGTTATTCTTCATTATATAACTTATTAAAAGTTAATTTAAAACCTCTTTCTCCAAAAACTCCAACTCATTAGGTAATTGAGCAGAACTAAATTCTAAATGTAATACTCGCCTTCTTTTCTGGCTAACAGATTTGGCAGAAGCATGTAACAATAATGGTTTCATTAAATGAATGCCTCCACTAGCTACTTCTGCTATATACGGAACACTGTTTTCTGTAATTACATTAATTTCATTATTGGTCAATCGTTTTTTATGCGATCCTGCCAATACTTTTAAGGCTCCGTTTTTTTCATTAGTATCATCTAAATGCACTCTAATAGTAAAACTCTTATGCAATACTTCTTCTGGAGGACAAACTGAAGTAATATTTTCTTTCTTAGTCCAAGAAGAATACCCCTCAGTTTCTATTTTCTCTTTTACATTAATAGGTACATCTTGATGCCAGGTAACATACCAATTTTTCTGAGGCGGTTTGTCAAAATAAATAGCTTTAGTAAGTACAGCTTTTTTGTCTATACTTGCTATAATATTTTGAAGGTTTTTATTTAACAATAGTTGTTTTAAATCGGGTATTTTATGTAACAAACAGCGCAAAGCAAAAGGCTTATCCTCATACTTAGTAAAATACTGATCTAACATCTTTTTAATTCTTCTCACCTCTCGTTGTCCGTACACATTATTTAAAATAGAAAAACCGTTATAATTCAACTTTTTTACTGAGCGTTTTAAATTGCTTTCTGTTACTTCTGTATTGTATAAATCCAATCCAAAATGCAAACGGTCTTTTATATTCCTTCTTAACCTTGAAGGAGCTAAAACTTTACAGCCATCGCCTAAACCTAAAATCTCTTTTTCTAGCTCAAAATTATGCTGAACTTGCAACGAAATTGTCACTCCAAAAGCATCTTTTTCAATTACTTTTTGTGACGAATGAAATGGTTTGGTTAATATATACGGAGCGTTTTTATGAGTAATAAATAAAATAATTTCTTCTGCTGGCAAATTCGGACTTATAGATACGCCAATGGCATTATTAAAATAAGTTTCTGCATCAAAATCTGGCTTCGGTTTAAATACGATATCTGATTTTTTAACGGATATAATTCTATCTAAAGCTATATTCATTACTGGCTGACTCGTTTTTTTACAACCAATTAAAAACCACCTGTTTCTAAATTCTTTTAACAAGTAGGGATGAAAATTAAATTCACTTTCTTGTCTAGCTTTAAATGATTTATAGGTTATTTTTAAACACTGTTTGTTAATAATGGCTTGGTATAAATTATCTAAAAAATCTAGTCCTTTCAAATTTTCATTTTTCTCAAAATCAATCACACTTTTCTGATGCGTTTTTTGCGCATATACGTGGGCTTCTAACTTCTGAATCATTCCATCTAATTCTCTAAAATGAGAAAAGCCTTGAAACTGTTTTAAAAAAGCAACAGACTCTGATAATTTTCCTAAATCATTATCAGATAACGGGATGTTAGTAATACTGTAATTTTCATCTTCGTAGGTGTAATATTTTCTATTATAAACCACTATTGGAGCGTTGTAACCTAACTTGTCACTACGCATCATTTGTATATCAAACTGCACTGTTCTTTTACTTACATAAGTATCTTTTCCTTCGTATTCGTAAAGTGCATCAGAGCAAGCATCTATTAAATCATCAAGCGTCCATTCTCTATACCTGTTTTGTAAACATTTATCAATAGTTTTATATCTAATTAGTGCATTTTTATTTACAGCCATTATAGTTAAATTTTCAATTTAAAAGTAAAGAAAAAATAGTAGTACGCAAAAATATTACGTAGTTAAGAAAAATCTTTGTTTTGAATAATTAATTTTAATTAAAATGGATCGGCTAAAACTAAAAATATTTGAAGCACTGTCACTAAAAATTACAATGTTAGAGTTTGAAAAATGGCTTTATAAACAAGAGAATTTAATGTGTTTAATAGACTCAAATGACTTTATATTTGAGTTAGTAACTATCAACTATAAAAACCCTAATTCTTACAACTATTTAAAAAATCTTGCTAACGAAAATTACCTTGAAGAGGAATGTATTTTGTTCTTACTAGAAAAAACATGTTTAGACATAATCAATGTGAAAACTTCAGATAAAATATGTGATAAATCAATGGAAGTTGTAAAAAAATACACCTATGACTGTGGCTATGAATTGTTATGGGAAATCTATTTATTATACACTCAACATAATTTAGTTGAAATTGGTTATATGAGAGCAAAAGAATTCAATTTAGGATTTAAAAAAGAAGCTCAAAAAATCATTCAAAACTTAAATAAATGTGTTTCATTAGAAGCTAAAATACAGCTCTTAAAAAACGGGTTTTTATAAATAAAATCGTAATTATTTCATTTTTTTCAAAAAAAGTAATACTACGTATTAAGGGGGTAAAAAACAGCTTTATAGAAAAAAATATTTGGAGATTACAAAAAAATGTTCTGATATTTGCAGCAGCGAATAACTGTTCTTGTCCAACACACAAGATGCTAAACTCAGAATAAAAGTAAGAGCTACAGAGAAAACAATTTAAACAATAACTTCCACCTTAGTGGATTAATAACCGAAGAAAAATGTTCGTATTTAACACATCTCAAAAAAGCGCAGTAGGAAAGAATCCTGCTCAGGCTATGCTTCGGTTAGTTAACAGCTAGATTACCATCTACTAAACATATCAATCCGAAGCCATCTGCTTCGGATTTTTTATTTCAAATCGTTTTTGAAATTCCTTTCCGAAGATTTTTAAAGTTTTCAGAATCAGATTATACGTCTGTTTCTATCATCTATAATCACATATCATGGGAAAGAAATTAAAAGGGAAAGACCTGATAAAATTAGGCTTCCCAAAAAACAATAGTATCAATATTGCTTTAGGGCAAATTAATAGATACAGAAAAAGAGAGAAGAAAGAAAAAATACTAACAGAAGCTAAAGAAGTTTTGTTAGCTCCAGAAAAATACAACAACCATCCTATTTGGGGTAAAGTTGCTGAAGGTTTAGTAAAACCAGTAGAAGTACGAATGCATGAGTTAAAAAACACACGTGCACCGTTCAACATTTTTGGCGAAAACGAAATAGATGATCAAGCAAAGTATCAACTATACAATTCGCTAAAATTACCCATAGCAGTAGCAGGTGCTTTAATGCCAGACGCTCATACCGGTTATGGTTTACCAATAGGTGGTGTATTAGCTACAGACAATGCAGTAATACCCTATGGTGTTGGAGTAGATATTGGTTGTAGAATGAGTTTGTCTGTTTTTGATATTCCTGCTAGTTATTTAAAAGGAAAAGTGCATCAATACAAACAGTTCTTGCTAGATTATACTCAGTTTGGAATGTACGGAGTTCACAAAAAAAGAAATGACCACGAGATATTTTCTCATGAAGCATTTAGCACAGTTCCGTTAGTAAAAAGATTAAAAGAAAAAGCATATAAACAATTAGGAAGTTCTGGTGGAGGGAACCATTTTGTTGAGTTTGGAATAGTAACTATTACAGACCAAAACAATGAATTTAATTTACCATTAGGCGAATACTTAGGACTGTTATCACACTCTGGTTCTAGAGGATTAGGTGCAAATATTGCAAAGCATTACACCTATTTAGCTTCTAAACAGTGCCCATTACCCAAGCAAGTGCAGCATTTGGCTTGGTTAGATTTAAACACGCACGACGGACAAGAGTATTGGATGGCGATGAATTTAGCTGGAGATTATGCTAAAGCTTGTCATGACGATATTCATAAAAGAATAAGTAAAGCCTTAGGTAAAAAGCCCATAGCAACTGTAGAAAACCATCACAATTTTGCTTGGAAACAAAATGTAAACGGCAAAGAATGTGTGGTTCACAGAAAAGGAGCTACACCAGCTAGTAAAGGAGAATTAGGAATTATTCCAGGGTCTATGACGGCGCCAGGATTTATAGTAAGAGGTACCGGAAACGAAATGAGTTTACAGTCGGCTTCACACGGTGCAGGTAGATTGCATTCAAGAAAAAAATGCAAAGAAAATTTCACTGGTAGCCAGATGAAACAACATTTAAAAAACCACGATGTAACCTTAATTGGAGGAGGCATAGATGAGGCACCAATGGCCTATAAAGACATTAAAAACGTTATGGCCAACCAATTAGAATTAGTAGAAGTACTTGGAACCTTTACACCAAAAATTGTTCGTATGGCAAAGTAACACTATGTCAGGCTGAGCTTGTCGAAGTCCGAAAAAATATTTCGACAGGCTCAATATGACACTAAAAATTAAAATTATGGGAGCAAATCATAATATAAAAAGATACGGAGAGCTCTGGCCAGATTTTAGAATAAAATACGGGCTAGAGATATTAGAAAAATTAAAACCATGGATTATCATTTCTGGAGGTTGGGCTTGGCACTTTATGTCTGAAATCAATCATAAAGAATATAAACATGCCCATGACCATAAAGACATAGACATTTTTGTGCATCCTAAAAACGTAGCTCAGGTAATGACAGTATTGCTTGAAAATGGATTTACAAAAGTCTGGACTCGATATGATGCTTTACCAAGCAACGAAAATTTTAGACGTTACGAGAAAAAAGAATGGTTACCTAACGGTAAAGAATTTAGAATTACCATTGATTTTTTTGAGTCTAAATCTATTCAAACTATAGAGGTAAATGGCTGGAGTTTAGTAGAACCTAAAGCCTTGTTAAGTTTCTATAGAGGCATTCACTCTAGTGATAAATGTTGGGCAGTAAAAGCGGCAGTTCTGTTATTAAAAAAGAACCTGCAAGTTATTGGTAATTCATTGTTAAGCAAAAACCCTTTAGAGGTATAAAATGGAAACAAAAACAATACAAATATCGGCAGGAAGAGGTCCTTTAGAATGTTGTTGGGTAGTGGCTCAAGTACTTAAGTTTTTTCTAGAAGAAGTAAAAAACAACCAGATTGAGTATACAATTCTTAACAAACAAAACGGAATGGAAAATGGAACGGTACAATCTGTAACCTTATCATTAACTAGTCATTCTTTGGATCTATTTCTGTCTCAATGGATTGGGACTATACAATGGATTGGGAAAAGCCAATTTAGAAAATATCATAAACGAAAAAACTGGTTTATTGGTATTTATGAATTGCAACAAGTTCGATCTCAAAAAATAGCAATGCAAGATATTTACTATCAAACTATGAGAAGCCAAGGAAAAGGCGGACAACATGCAAACAAAGTAAATACGGCAGTTAGAGCCATTCATAAACCAACTGGTTTAGCGGTAGTAAGTATGGATTCGCGTTCTCAAACTCAAAATAAAAAACTAGCTACAGAACGTTTAATAGTCAAACTAAAAGACCAACAAATCAATGAATTAGCTAAACAAGCTACAGAAGATTGGACTCAGCATTTAAACATAGAAAGAGGCAATCCTGTAAAAACATTTAACGGCACCGATTTTAAAAAACAGCTCAAGAAAAAAACGTTTAAGAGTAAACGAAATGAGCTAAAAAAACAATTAAACAACAGTATAAAAAACTTATAAAATGGCTTTACAAATAGCAGATAAATACTATCTAAAAGCAAAAGACTCTGTTTGTTATGACTGGGAGGAAGCTTGCGATTCTCTTAATTACGCTATATCGTATGATGAAGCTCATTGCCCATCTTTAACTTTATTAGGGATTATTTATGCTAAATATTTACACAATTTAGAAGAGGCTTTCATGTATTTTGATAAGGTTATAGAAACCGATTCAAATTATATTGAGGTGTATCCGGAGTATATTAAAGCATTAATATGGGCAGATGAATTAGAGAGAGCTCAAAAAATTATTGATTTTTCATTAAAAATTAAAGCCATAGACAAGGCTATGGTTTTATGGAATCAGGCTATTATTTATGAAATAAAAGAAGCTTATAAAGATGGAATTAAATCCATAAAAGAGGCTAAAAAATTTACTTATAATGATGGTTATAGAAGTTTTTTGAATAATGAAAAAACACGTTTAAAAAACAAGATTGAAGAAGCTTCTCCTAAGAAGAAAAAAAAGAGCAAAAAGAAGAAAAAGAAGGAGGCTAAAACTTCTAAAACAGATAGTAAAAAGAGTAAAAAATGATACTCAAAAAAATAAATTTTGATTTTTTTAAAATTTTTTAATACTACGTATTAAGGAAAATATTTTCCGACAGATTGAAAAAAACATTTGGAAAATACATTTTTTTGTTCGCATCTTTGCACTGCAAATGAGAAACAAAAATTTACATAACATAGATTTTTCAGGAAGTAACCTGAAATGGAAAAAGGAGTTTTACAAACACCAGTAATTGTATAATTACTGCAACAATATTTGAGCGCTCCGTAAAACGAGCGCTTTTTTTATGAAAAAAATTAAAAAACAAAACATGATAACAAGTAAACACATAACACCGATACAACAGCCGAGTAGCTTACTTTCATTAGAATGGAGTAATGGGTTTTGTTCGTTTGACGGAATTGAACTTGTGTATCGTGATACCAAACAAAAGGGCCAATGGTTTAGGCAATTTAAAATTCTTTAGATATTGAATTTTAACAACACTAATCAAACGCCCGACTTACATCGGGCGTTTTTTTTGACCCAAAAACAAGGAAACTGATCCTTTTGCTCATAGTGGCAGAATAGAAATAATGCAAAATTAAACTTGATTCTTTTCGCAAAATTTCAATTTATTTTTCATCAATTGATGCTAAGGCATCTACTCCGAAAAAGTAAATCTAAATTTTATCAAAAATCTTTCAAGTTGTAAAATTCACCTATTTCTATTCAGACACTAAGCAAGAAACTCAGGAATGATCTTTGACATACTGGAAAAAATTAAGGAAGGTCAAGCCAATAGGTGGTGGCCGCAGTCTTGTAATGAGATTTGTTAAAAAATAATTACATCAATTATTTTTTAAATCTTCGAATTCACAGCATCGTAATCAAATACAATTAGCTGTAAAACTGTTAGGAGTTAATGACTCATGTGGGTTCGATTCCCACCTCTTCCGCAACTAATACCACTTATCAATAGAAATTAGTGAAATAAAACACCCTTTTTTCCTTTCTGCTTTAGTTAGAAAATTTAACCGTAGCTATGGCTATGTTAAAATTTTAAAATTCGCATTAAGAAAAAAATCATCATTTTCTTTTAAACTAATTTCTATCAACAACTGGTATATGGAGAATAGGCAAATGTTGGTTCGTTGCGCTTGTCTGCTAAACAAGTCCACTTGGTAAGTGGCGAAGGTTCGATTCCTTTGTTCTCTGCAATTAAAAAGGAAGTATTGAGCAATTGGTTGGCTCGCCAGACTGAAATGAGTTTCGAATTCAACGATTCGAAAGAAAATAAATACGTGGAGTTAAACTCTGGTCTGTATATCAGCGTGTAGGTTCGAGTCCTACTGCTTCCACAAAATTTAAAAAAGACAAGGTGGCTGAATGGTTAAGGCAACAGTCTGCAACACTGTTTTTTATGAGTTCGAATCTCATTCTTGTCTCAAATTCAAATTAATAATCACATAAATAAATAACATTTTTTAAAACGTAAAAAGATTGCGTACTGACATAGATTCTTTGTAGTGTTATTTATTGTAGTGCCCTGTCGTAGTTGGTTTTTTTGGGATATATATATAACGACAGGGCTTCTTGAAAAAAATGATTATGGAATAATAGCAAAGTTGGTCAATGCGCTAGATTGAAGCTCTAGAGATATAGGTTCGAAATTTTAACATTCATGAATACCTATTAAGACAAATAACCAACAATAGAATAATCCTATTTATTCCACTAAAATAGACCTGTAGCCCAACTAGAAGAGGCATCGGTTTTAAGTACCGTAAAGTGTGGGTTCGAGTCCCATCAGGTCCACAAAAGGGAGTATAGTTTAACTGGAAAAACTTCGGAATACGAATCCGAAGATGTGGGTTCAAGTCCTACTATTCCCTCAAAAATCTGGGAAGATAACGATTGGTTGTTTACTCGCTTTGGATGCGAGAGGTTGCAGGTTCGAGTCCTGCTTCTCAGACTAAATAGTGCCGTAATTCAATAGCTAGAATGCTCGGTTGTCTCCCGAGGGGTTGCGGGTTCGAAATGCTATGCATTCACGAAATCAAATGGCAATAAAACCTCTTGAGTAATCCCGTCGGCACTGCAATAATTAGATGCTCTTAGGTAACATTCTCATTTGCACGTTACATGTTACAGTTATTTGAAAAATAATAACGAGCATCTTTTTACAACATTAAGCGAGTCTTGTTGAATGTTTCTGTATAACATCATTGTATAATTGCTTGCAGGTTTCTGTATAAGTTTATTATATCCAACTCGACTTGAAGGTTAACCAATAACCAAAAATTGGTGACTCTGTAGGTCGTGGGTTCGAATCCCGCTAGGAAATATCTTCCTATAGTTCAGCCTGGTTAGAACGACAGATTATTTTTTGTGGGTTCGAATCCCACCATTCATAAAGAATGTGGCGGAATTGGTAGACGCGCTAAACTTGGGGTTTAGTTAAATAGGTAGAGCACTCAACTCAAAATTGATGTGGCGCGGGTTCGAATCCTGCCAAGTCCACCAAAATGGGACTTGTAGCTCAGTAGGCTAGAGCACTACATTGTTAATGTAGTTTCTATAAGCTAATCATCTTGTAAAACTGATTACCTAGCTTGTTACGCTAGTCTTAACCTAGTTAAGAAAATTAACAAAAAACAAGTTGTATTCATCTGTAATATTAAAACTTATTACGGTTATGAATAGGCCAGAAAGTGAATTTTTATATGTGGCGACTAAGATCTTTAATTTATTAACAACCATTTATGTTGTTAAATATCTAAAACATCTTTTTTTAAATATATAACCTCGTATTTCCGTCTTGCAATAATGATGACTACTTCTTGTTTTTAGAATAAAATGTCGCGTGAGGGGTAGAAGCTTTGTTGAAGTTCTTTTTTGTTTCGTTAAAGCAAAAAAACGACAGCCGAAAACCTGACCACCTTACTAGTGGGCACGTTCAAATATATAATAATCAGTTCCGTTACGGCTGAATATTATCCTAATAGATTGTTTAATTTAAATACGCTTAAAATGAAAAGAGTACGTATTAACAAGGGGAAAATTGGTTTGGTATTTAAAAATGGAGACTACCAAAAAGTAATTACCCAAGGAAATCATTGGCTATCATTAAGTCAAACTGTTTATGTTTATGACTTAAACACACCATTTTTTGCTCCAATACATTTAGATATTCTACTAAAGGATGACAATTTAGCTAGTTTATTAACGGTAATTGAAGTAAAAAACAATGAAATTGTATTAGTTTATGAAAATGGGTTGTTTAAAAACACCTTAAATGCTGGTAGATATACCTACTGGAAAGGATTAAATACATATAATTTTACAACAATTGACCTCAACAAAATTTATATTACTGAACAAATTGACAAATCATTATTCAGCAATTTTGAAATTAGTCAATACATAAGAACCTTTGAGGTTTTTGCCTATGAAAAGGCGGTATTGTTATTAGATGACGTTTATACAAAGACATTGGAAAGCGGTGTTTATCGCTTCTGGAAAAATGATATTAATATAAAAATTGCCAAAGTAGATTTGCGTCAGCAACAATTAGAAATTGCAGGTCAAGAATTATTAACTAAAGATAAAGCTGCTATTCGTGTTAACTTCAACACTCAATATAAAGTTGTTGATATTGAAAAAGCTTTGTTAGAAAATAAAGATTTTGAAAAGCAACTATACTTAAACCTACAATTAAGTCTACGTAATTATATTGGTGCTTATACTTTAGATGAGCTTTTAGAAAGTAAAGAAAATATTGCTCAAGCTGTATTAAATAACGTATCTGATTCAGCTAAATCTTTAGGTGTTAAAATCTTAGATTGTGGTATTAAAGATGTTATTTTACCAGGAGACATGAAAGAAATCATGAATCAGGTATTAGTAGCACAGAAAAAAGCTCAAGCAAATATTATTATGCGTAGAGAAGAAACTGCTTCGACCAGAAGCTTGTTAAATACAGCAAAGCTAATGGAAGACAACAAGATGCTTTATAAATTAAAAGAGATGGAGTATGTTGAAAAAATTGCCGATAAAATAGGTGAAATTACTGTATCTGGTAATGGAGGTATGATTGGTCAATTAAAAGAAATCTTTTCTGTAAAATAATACGATTTGTTTTAACAAGGATTGGTTATTAGGCCAATCCTTTCTTTTAGACCTGTAGCCCAACCGGAAGAGGCGCTAGACTTAGAATCTAGTTAGTGTGGGTTCGAGCCCCATCAGGTCCACCAAAAAAAGAGTATTGTATAAGGGTAGTATTTTGGTCTCCAAAACCAACGGTGAAGGTTCGAATCCTTCTGCTCTTGCTAAATAATTCAATCTAGAAAGCTCAAGGGTAACTGTAAGATGGATTAAGCAGTTACTCTTGTATTTAAAACATTCATTCATCTATAGTTATTGTCGATTCAACTATGATTATAAACCATTAAACGAACTTTACATTTATAAAATGAATATTTTTTATATTTTTTTATCAAATGTATCTATTATGAAATTACTCAAAATTTTACTCATTGATGATGATATTATGACAAATTTTATCAATGAAAAAAACTTACGGAAACATTTTTTAAACAATGAAATAAAGTCTTTCATTTCTGCAATAAATGCATTAGAATATATCATTTCATCTTTTAAGGAAAATAACACTCAAAAGAACCTAATCTTTGTAGATATCAATATGCCTAAAATGGATGGGTGGGAATTTTTAGATGAGTATAAGAAATTACCCGATGATCTTAAAGCTACAAATCATATCTATATGTTAAGCTCTACGTGTAATAAAAATGACATTGAAAAATCGAAGCATTATTCAAGTGTAAAATCATTTTTTACGAAGCCTTTAACTCACGATAATATTAATTTAATTCATTCTAGTATTTAAGACCGTTTCTAATAATGCCTAAGCTTAAATCTAAAAGATATTTAATTGTAATTTTTAGTAGTATTTTATTGTTTACTATAGACTTAATTCTTCCATTAGGTTTAGCCATTGGTTTGCTTTATGTATTATTAGTTTTTTGTTCATTATTATTCAATAAACAAAAATCGCCTATATACTTATCTATTTTATCAACCGTATTAACGCTTTTAGGTTTTTTCTATTCAATAGAAACAGCAACTGTAGAATGGATTGTTATTTCTAATAGATTACTAACTATTTTGTCTATATGGGCAGTTGGTTTTTTATTATTTAAAATAAATATTAAAACCAATAATATTAAAAAAATAAATTACCGATTAGATGAAAAACTAGAAGATTTAAAGTTGAAGAATGAAGAATTACAACAATTTTCTTATATAACCTCTCATGATTTACAAGAGCCCATTAAAAACATTTTAAGTTTTACAATGTTTTTAAAAGAAGAAAATTCATTTGATAATCAAAGTCTTTTTTATCTCGATCAAATTTCAAACTCTGTAAATAAACTATCCAACTTAATTAAGTCTCTACTAGATTATCATTTAATTGGTCAACGATCAGAAGTAAAAAAAATAAATTGTTCCCTTGTAGTTCATTCAGTCATAAAAAAACTAAACATTGACAATGCACACTTAGAATTTAACAAATTACCTAACATATATGGTTTTAAAGAAGAATTTGAAATATTAATTTACAACCTTTTATCTAATGCATTTAAGTTTAATAAAAGTGAAAAACCATTTGTAAAAATTAAATGCTACGACAAGGAAAAGTTTTGGCAGTTTTCTATTCAAGACAATGGCATAGGTATAGATCCTAAATACTTTGAAAAAATATTTTTCATGTACCAACAATTACATCATAAAAACGATTTTGAAGGAATTGGTGTAGGTTTAACTTTTTGTAAAAAAATAATAGAACTTCATAAAGGCACTATTTGGGTAGAGTCTAATAACAATGGTAGTACTTTTTATTTTACCATAAAAAAATACATTCATTTAGATTGAATTAAAAATACTTCTAACTAAGGTTTTTATTAAATTACAAAAACTACGCAATAAGATTACGTATTATGTTGAAACATTTGTCTTGTAATTAAAAACAAACAAAATGAAAACAACAGGAAACACTTTAATTGAATTAGGTTTTAGACCCGGAAAATGGTTTACTGAAGCATTAGATCATATCAATCAAAACAATCTAGAAGGAGAAGCATTAACATCGTACTTAGAACAGTTTAAATCTCCACCTATTATAGATTTACACGAAGAAGCAGTTCCTTTTACTATTAATATAGAAGCCAACAATGATTTAGAACAAGAAAATGTAGATTCTGTTATTAAAACAATGTCTACTTTACTAAAAACACCAACTATTGTTAATGGGGCTATTATGCCAGATGCTTGTCCTGCAGGACCAAACGGAACCATTCCGGTTGGAGGAGTTGCAGTAACAAAAAATGCCATTCACCCAGGTATGCATAGCGCAGATATTTGCTGCTCTGTTATGTTAACCAATTTTGGAGATGCAGATCCTAAAGCTGTTTTAGATGCCGCCCATGCTAACACACATTTTGGCCCTGGAGGAAGAAGTAGAGAAGATCAATACCGATTTCCAGATGCTTTAAGAACTTCTTTTGAAAATAACTTTTACCTTAATAATGATAGAATTCTAGGAATGGCCAGAACTCATTTAGGAACTCAAGGAGATGGAAACCATTTCTTATTTGTAGGGAAATCTAAAAAAACTGGCGATACCATGTTGATTACGCATCATGGATCTAGAGGTCCAGGAGCAATGTTGTATAAAAAAGGGATGCAAATAGCAGAACGTTTTAGAAAAGAACTTTCTCCAGCAACGTTAAAGCAAAATGCTTGGATTCCTTATGAAACAGAAGAAGGAAAAACGTATTGGGAAGCTTTGCAAATAATAAGAGATTGGACAAAGTTAAATCACGAATGCATTCATAATGCAACCTTAAACAAACTTGGAGTTGAAGCTAAAGATCGTTACTGGAATGAGCATAATTTTGTGTTTAAAGATGGTGATTTGTTTTATCATGCCAAAGGAGCTACTCCTTTAGATCCTAAGTTTATGCCAGATATTACTGGCCCTAGGTTAATTCCATTAAACATGAGTGAACCTGTGTTAATTGTAGAAGGAAACACTACTAAAGCTAATTTAGGTTTTGCTCCTCACGGTGCCGGTAGAAACCTGAGTAGAACTCAACATAGAAAGTCTAAAGAAGGGAAAACTTTTGAAGAAATTTTTAATGAAGAAACTCAAGGTTTAGATGTACGATTCTTTTCTAAAGAAATTGATATTACAGAATTACCTAGTGCTTACAAAAATGCTGAAAGTGTTAGAGAACAAATGGAAACTTATGGTTTAGGAACTGTAATAGATGAAGTCTTACCTTATGGTTGTATTATGGCTGGAGATTGGCAAAAAAACGCTCCTTGGAAAAATAGGAGAAGAAAAAGAAAGAATAAATAACCCAATGCTGATTAGATAACTAGTCAGCATTTTTAAAATTTAGAAATCATGCAAAACATATATTTTACATCAGACCATCACTTTGGTCACACTAACATTCTTAAGTACTCTAACCGACCCTTTAAATCGGCAGAAGAAATGGATGAAGAACTTATTAAACGCTGGAACAGCAAAGTTCAACCCAATGATATTGTCTATCATTTAGGAGATGTAGCTATGACTAAAAATCCAGAAGGAATTGGAGATATTTTAAACAGATTAAATGGCAAAATCTACCTTATAAAAGGTAACCACGAGCATTCTGCCCTTAAACACAAAGGTCGATTTGAATGGATTAAAGATTACCACGAACTAAAAGTAAAAGATGAAGAAGCACCTAATGGTAGCCAAAAAATTATTTTACTTCATTACGCTATGAAAGTATGGCGATCGTCATTTAGAGGTACGTGGCATTTATACGGTCACTCTCATGGTAGTTTACCAGACGACCCTAATAGCCTTTCTTTTGATGTGGGTGTAGATTGCCACGATTACTACCCAATTTCTTACGAGGAAGTTAAGGCAATTATGAAACAAAAAACATGGACACCTCCTTTTGAAAATAGAAACTAGAAACCATAAAAACCACTACAAACATTCACTAATTAATAGTGTTCAATTTTATAAACTGTAGTGGTTTGATATGGTTTAAATCGTGAATATTGATTTTTTACTATCTTTACACCAGTTCATTGACACCGTTCTAATGGTTTTTGATTATGTATTAATTTAAAACTATATATTATGAATTGGAAAATTCAAAAACTATTGAATGGAGAGACCATTGTCTCAAAAGAAGCCGGTAATTCTATGTTACCATTATTAAAGTCTAAACAACCTGTGATGCTTCAACCCATTAATTGGGAAGAATGTAATGCTGGAGATATAGTCTTTTGTAAAGTAAGAGGAAACTGTTATACGCATTTAGTAAAAGGAAAAAATGTGAAAAGAGGACTCTTAATTGGTAACAACCATGGACGAATTAACGGTTGGACTAAAAATGTTTATGGCAAGGTAATAGAGATTTTACCTATGTCTTAATTGTAGCGCGAGAAGCGCTTTTTTTGTTTATATACTTTTTGAATCAGATATTTGATTATACATATCGATTTTTAATATACCTCTCTAAAGTTACTGGTTTCACCTATCGTGAAATCAATATTATTGTTTGGTTTTATCTTATACCATTTATTTGGTTTATGCTGATAGACAAAATCAAACACACAAATCGTTATAAAATAATTGGAAGCGGTATTATGTTTTTGTCTTTTATTCTAATTCCAAACTTTAAATTATTCTCTCACAACCTATTTGAGTACTCAGCAAATTTTCTAAAAAGTTTTGGTTTTATGGGACTAAACTACATATACTCTTCTGTAGTTTTTTGTCTGTTTATACCTTTACTTTTTAGTGTTTTCTTAATTAGAAAAGCTTATTTCAATAAAAAATAAAACATGACCACAAGAAACCGAGGTAAAGAAGGAAGTGATGATAGGCTTTTTGGTGACCCAAAAATGCAAAAAAAGCTTAAAGAAGCTACTCAAGATATGTGTTATTTACTAACACGCGGATTTGCTGAAAAATCTTCAGTTCAACTAGTAGGTAATAGATACCGGCTGAATGTTAGACAACAAAAAGCATTAATGGGTATGAGTGCAGGTAAGCAATATTTAGAGTTAAGAAAAGCTAAAGAACTCCATACAAACGAACTTAAAAACAAAACCGTTTTAATAGACGGATTTAACCTTTTAATTACCCTAGAAAGTGCTTTATCTGGAGCTTACCTTTTTAAAGGTGTGGATGGTAATTATAGGGATGTATCTAGTGTACACGGAACTTATAAAAGAGTACAAAAAACGAATGATGCTTTACAAATTATTGGTAAAATCTTAATGCAATTAGGCGTTAGTAAAGTTCATTGGTATTTCGACCAGCCGGTTTCTAATAGTGGTAAATTAAAAACCCAATTAAGAGAACTGGCAGAACAAAAAAACTATCCTTGGGAAATTAGCTTAGATCATAATCCTGATAAAGTATTAGCGGCTTCTCAAGAAATTGTTATTAGTTCTGATGCTTGGATTTTAAACGAATGCCAACAGTGGTTTAACTTATGTGGTTATATAATTGAGAATTGTATTGAGGAATCGAATATTGTTTCGGCTGTTTAACTAATGCTTTTAATCCTAATTGTTTTTCCGTTAAATACCACCTCTTCATCTACTTGTTTTCCTAATAAAAGTTTACCTATAGGAGATTGCGGGGCTATAACAAAATACGGTTGGTTATTAAGAGTAACCAAACCTTTACTAATAGCTAAAAAATAGATTCCGTTACTTGTCTCTACCAGACTTCCTAGCCTAATCTTGGTAGAAGAATTATTAATATTTGTTTTTACTAATAACTCTTGTTGCTTTTGTATGGCAGCAAATTGGTTGCCTGCTTTTTCTCGTTCTAACTGCAACATAACTCTGCCTGTTTCATGTTTATCACCAGCAGAGCTTTTAGTTTCTGATTGTAATGACTTTTGAAGTCCGTCTATTATTTCGTGCAGTGTATTAGCACGTTCATTCAAAAATGATTCGCATATATTATATAACTGTTGTTTTATATTGCTCATTAAAGTAATTCTCCTAATTCTTTACCAATCAAACTACCAATAGCTACTCCCATACCGCCCATTCTTACACCACAATATACATTATTAGACAGTTGTTTTACAATAGCTTTTTTTTGTTTCCCTACACCCATTATTCCTGTCCACCTATGATCAATTTCGAAACTTGTTTCTGGTAAAATCGTCGTACTTAGCAACTCTTCCAATTTATTCTGAATTAACACTGTAGTTTGCATTACAGTAGTTTCTTCAGCTTTAAAATCTAAGTTTCTTCCCCCACCAAAAAGAATTCTATTATTAATGTTTCTAAAATAATAATAACCTTCTTCTAAATGAAAAGTTCCTTTTATATGAAGATTTTTTATAGGCTTAGTAATTAAAACTTGAGCTCTTGCTGGTAATACTTCTTCGTTCAATAATTGAGAAGCAAAACCATTAGTGGCAATTAATAACTTATTGGTTTTAAATGAATAATCTGTCAATTCTATTTCTACAGATCTACCTAAATCAGTGAATGATCTTACCTGTGTATTATTTAAGATTTTAATATTTTTACTTTGAGCCAACTTTAATAAAGCTGCCATCATTTTACCTGTATCTATTTGTCCTTCAAACTGATTGAACACATAATACTCTTTTACATTTTTAAAATTGAATTTATTATCAGAAATACTAAAAACAGAATTTTTAAAAACAGGATTTAATAACGAATTGGTGTAATCTATTTTATCTGCACAAGTATCGAACAAGGTATCATTTTTAGAAAATAGTTCGTAGCTTCCGTTTTGTTGAAAATCAATAGCAGCATCACCTAAATTCTTCCGAAGTAATTCTAAGCCTTTCCAACGCTTTTCTACCAATTCAATTACTTCTTGCTCTGAATGTGATTCTAAATCTGATAATACTTCAGAAATACTACCAAAACAAGCAAATCCAGCATTTTTAGTACTTGCTCCTTGAGGCAACAACCCTCTCTCTAAAACTAATATTTTTGCTAAAGGGTGATTTTCTCTTAATGTTAAGGCAGTATTTAAACCTACAATTCCACTACCTATAATTGTAAAATCTACATTACTAAACCACTCATCTTGTTCCCAAAAACTTAAGTTCATACATCAAATTTAATTCTTCAAAAATAATAAAAAAGGCTCCTTAATTAGGAGCCTTAATTTATCTAAATAATAATCTCTAATTAATTATTAATTTTTTAGTTGCACTTTTTCCTCCTGTTTCCACATTTAACAAATAGATTCCAGAAGAAACATCACTAACATTTATTGCTTTTTCAAAAACATCACTAGAGTTTTTAAATGCATTAGTAAATATTTTTCTACCCCTAATATCAAATAAAGATACGTTAACATCTTCTTTAGTGCTTAAAATTAAGTTAAATGTATCATTAGCAGGATTAGGATAAATATCAAATAAATTAAAATTAAAATTATCTACACTCAATGCAGAGTCTATAGTAATATCTGTTCTTAAATTTGGTAAAGTGCCTCCATTACTATCATTTGTATCTACTCTAAAGAAATCTGTACCATTAACTCCAGAAGTATTTGTATATGTTATTCTCGAGTTGTTGATATCATCTTGTGTAAATGTATTCCCTACTATTAAAGCTGGCCCAGCATTTAAATGCAATGTTCCGTTAGTAGGTAAAACAGTTAATGTAAATACAATATCTGTTGCATTTGCTGTATTTGGACTTGTTACTTCTAGATGAGTATTAGCCACTATTTCTGTAGCAGAAGGAACTAACTCAACTACTGACTGATTAATTCTATTTGGTGAGGCTGTTGCTACAAAACCAGCTTTACAAATCCTTAAATCTATCGAGTTTAAAATAGTTGTTGTAGCTCCTGTATTTGCCCCAAATACTGTCCAATTCCCATTCATTTCTACACCATCAAAAACCGTTAACTCTTGTCCAGCTCTTGGAGTAGCACTACCTGTTGCTGGGCTACCACAAACTATTGCCGATCCAGCTTCATCATCCCAAGTTACATCCATACCAGCATTACCGGTAGGGCATGCTCCATTAAATGGATAACTAGATACTGCTGCTCCTGGATCTTGTAAAACAAAATGTAAATTACTTAAATCTGGAGCTGTAAAGTTTAGTTTAAAATTAAGATCAGTAATAGCTCCCGAATCTGGAACATTCGCTGCACTTAAAAATTCAAAAGCTGTAGCATTAGGTGTTAATGTAATATTGGTAGGGAAATTATAATCGGTACAAACATCACCAGCAACAAAATTAAACCCTATACCTATTCTTGATGTATTGATATTAAAAAATATATTTCCATTACCTTTTACCATAACCCTACAATCATCTGCAGTAACATTAGGCACAGTAATATCATGAGAACCATCGTTAGGAACTGCCGAAGCTAAAACTGTTGGGTAAGTCATTCCTCCATCAGTAGATAACAATATATCTACATTAGGAGTGTTCACAGTACCTGCATTTGTTCCTGCTACATTCCATGTAATTGTTTCTAAATTCCCTTGCGACCAAGTAGTAGCTGTATTTTGAGAAGTTACCGTAAATGGGCCAGCTGTTGTTTCAACGTCTACTGTCATATTATCTACTGCAGTTCTTCCTCCATTATTAGCATTATCCCTTACTGTTAACCTGAAATTGATATCTCTATCTACAGAAGATAATTTTTCCCATGTAGTAGAAACTCCTCCATTATTTACAATGTCTTGTATTCTTGGTACATATCTAGTTGGATTAGTGGTTCCTTCAAATGAACGAACTAATGGCCCAGTAGCAGTATTATCTGCAGGAACTCCTGATGGTCCTAAATCATATTGTTCCCAAGTATAGGTATGACTAGTAGTTCCATCTGCATCGGTTGAAGACCCTGTTAACATATAAGGAGTAGACATAGGTATAATATAATTACTTCCGGCTTCAGCGGTTGGTGCCGCATTACCTGTAGCTGTTTGTGCACCACAAGTACTATTACCTATGGTAACATTATCCCAAATCATCTGTAAACTCTTTTGATGAAAATAGGCATCACTATTAGACTGAACATTATCTGTTCCACAAATACCTGCATAAGCCATTATAGTTGTACCACTTCCTGGCTCATATGCATTAGAAGCTGTTCTATTTCCTCCAGCACAATTACCTTGATTTCCATTAAAGGTATGTGGAGCCCCAAACTGATGTCCTAATTCATGTGCTACGTAATCAATATCATAAGGATCTCCAACCGGCGCAGCACTTCCAGTAATACCTCTAGCTTTGCTCGCTGTACAAGGAGAGTTTAACTGAGCCAATCCTCCACCTCCAGTACTAAAAGTATGCCCCACATCGTAATTCGCAGAACCTATATTGGCATCAATTTCTGTTTGACTTTGGTTGATTAATGTACCTGCATTATTGTTATCAAAGTTATCTGAAGTAATAAATACTATATTATCGTTATTTCCTATTAAAGTCATCGTAATAGAAAAATCTCGTTCATATACGAAATTATTCCTAGTAATTGTAACTACTATAGCTGCCATAACTGCAGCTCTTCTTGCAGCAACTGTATCTGCACCAGTTAAACCTGCTGCCTCCCAATGAAATTGAGAATATTCAATTGTAGTTGCAACAGCTAATCTAAAATCACGCATCATACCATCTCCAGTATCACGCATTAGATAACTATTACTCAATGATTTATTACTCATAGTTACTTCATCATCTACAAAATCACATCTCCAAGATGTGTCTAATACCGGTAAATCTTTTCTTCCATAAACAATATAATTATTACCTTCTTTAGTATAAGGATCTATAAACTGCGTTCCTTTTTTAATTGAAAACATCATAAGATGTAAGCCTTGGGGAGTTACAGAAAATCTTATTGTATTTCCTGCATCAACGATACTTGTTCCTGAATAAGATTGGATGTTAGGATATTTTGATTGAAGTTCTTCATCCATAACTGAGGCTTTAAAAATCTTAAATGATTCTATTGTACCATCAGATAAAGGGAAGTCAATAATTACATCTGACTCAGAAGCAACTTTTCTGTCTGGAGCGCTTGCTAAACTTACTTTTAAAGATTCTAGATCTAATTGATAAAAATCGGCTTTCTTAGGTTCAGATTTTCTAATCATTTTTTCTAAATTAGATAATCTGTGCTTAGAAATTTTTGTCCAATTTGTTTTTTGGCTTTGTGCAAAAGCACTGGTGAAAAACAAAATAAGCAAACAAAACACATACAGTTTTGGGTAATTTTTTTTCATGACTCTTAATTTTTTGGATTTTCGAGTCACCAATTTACCACAAAAGATTCTGACTAACAACTATTTAACGTTGCAAAACAAAAAAGCCTACTTATTTAGTAGGCTTTTTAATTTATAAACTTAAAATTTATATAGTACTTTCTTTCTTTTTCATTTTGAAATCTTCCATAAATTTCGTGGTATAATTACCCGATATATAATCTGGATGATCCATTAATTGTCTATGGAAAGGAATAGTTGTTTTTATACCTTCTATCACGAATTCATCTAAAGCACGCTTCATCTTATTAATTGCCTCTTCTCTAGTTTGAGCAGTAGTAATTAACTTAGCAATCATTGAATCGTAATTAGGCGGAATCATGTATCCTGAGTACACATGAGTATCTAAACGAACACCGTGACCTCCTGGAGCATGCAATGTAGTAATCTTACCTGGAGAAGGTCTAAAGTCATTATATGGATCTTCTGCATTGATACGACACTCTATTGAATGTAATTGTGGATAGTAGTTCTTTCCAGAAATTGGCACACCAGCAGCAACTAATATTTGCTCACGAATTAAATCGTAATCTACTACTTCTTCTGTAATAGGGTGCTCTACTTGTATACGAGTATTCATCTCCATAAAGTAGAAATTTCTGTGCTTATCTACTAAAAACTCAACTGTACCAGCTCCTTCATACTTAATGTACTCTGCAGCTTTAACAGCAGCATCTCCCATACGCTCACGTAATTCGTCAGTCATAAATGGAGAAGGTGTTTCCTCTGTTAATTTTTGGTGACGACGTTGTACAGAACAATCTCTTTCAGATAAGTGACATGCCTTACCGTTAGAGTCTCCTACAACTTGTATTTCGATATGTCTTGGCTCTTCAATAAGTTTTTCCATATACATATCGTCATTACCAAAGGCAGCCTTAGATTCTTGACGAGCAGAATCCCAAGCATCTCTTAAGTCTTCTTGTTTCCAAACAGCACGCATACCTTTACCTCCACCACCGGCAGAAGCTTTAAGCATTACTGGGTAACCCGTTTCCTCAGCTATTCTTTCACACTCTTCATATGTTTCAATAACCCCTTCACTACCTGGTACACAAGGAACTCCTGCTGCAATCATAGTTGATTTTGCAGATGCCTTATTTCCCATTTTATCAATCATGTCTCCAGAAGCTCCAATGAATTTTATTCCATGTTCATCACAAATTCTAGAAAACTTAGCATTTTCAGATAAGAATCCGTACCCTGGATGTATTGCATCTGCATTGGTTATTTCTGCAGCAGCAATAATGTTAGACATTTTTAAATATGATTGATTACTTGGCGCTGGACCAATACAAACCGCTTCGTCTGCAAACTTAACGTGTAAGCTTTCTGCATCTGCTTTAGAATAAACAGCTACGGTTTTTATTCCCATCTCCTTACATGTTCTTATAACACGTAAAGCGATCTCACCTCTATTGGCGATTAATATTTTTTTAAACATAAATTTTTAAATTTTCAATATTCAAAAAAACAAATCGCAATTTCAATTGAGATTTGATTATTGAAAATTGCGATTTATACTTTATGATGGATCTACTAAGAATAATGGTTGATCAAACTCAACAGGTGAAGAATCATCAACTAAAATTTTAACGATTTTTCCTGAAACTTCAGATTCTATCTCGTTAAATAATTTCATAGCTTCGATAATACATAATACATCTCCTTCAGCTATTGTTTGTCCTACTTCTGCAAATACTGGTTTATCTGGAGAAGGCTTTCTGTAGAAAGTACCAATTATTGGTGACTTAACTGTAATATACTTAGAATCATCTGAAGCTGGTGTTTCTGCAGCAGGTGCAGCAGGTGCTTGAGCAGCTACTGGTGCTACTGGTGCAGCTTGAGGCATCATTGGCGCAGCTGCCATTGGCATTTGCTGAACAATAGTTGTTCCTTCTTCAGATCCAGTTTTAATAGTAATCTTTACATCGTCCATTTCTAACTTTACTTCGCTAGCTCCAGACTTAGCAACAAACTTGATTAAATTTTGAATTTCTTTTAAATCCATAATAATTAGAGTTGTTTATTTTAGTTGTTATTTTAAATCAAATTAAGAATTGTAAGCCCATTTTAAATAGATAGAACCCCATGTGAAACCACCTCCAAATGCTGCAAATACAATGTTATCTCCTTTTTTTAATTCCTTTTCAAAATCACTTAATAAAAGTGGCAAGGTTGCAGAAGTAGTATTACCATACTTCTGAATATTCATCAATACTTTTTCTTCGTCTAGCCCCATTCTTTCTGATGTAGCATCAATAATACGTTTATTAGCTTGATGAGCAACTAACCAATTTACATCATCATGAGTAAGACTATTACGCTCCATTATTTTGGCACTAACATCTGCCATGTTAGACACTGCATATTTAAATACAGATCTACCTTCTTGATGAACAAAGTGTTGTTTATTCTTTACTGTTTCATCAGAAGCTGGTAAAATAGAACCACCCGCATCTATCTTTAAAAACTCTCTACCTACTCCATCACTTCTCAGGTATTGATCCATGAACCCTAATCCTTCGTCATTTGGTTCGAATAAAACAGCACCACCTCCATCTCCAAAAATAATAGATGTAGCTCTATCTTCATAATCTATAATAGAAGACATTTTATCTGCACCTATTAAAAGAACTTTTTTATAGCGGCCAGACTCTACATACATCGATGCGGTTGCCATTCCGTATAAAAAACTAGAGCATGCTGCACATAAATCGTATGCAAATGCATTAATTGCCCCAATTTTAGACGCTACATATACTCCGGTAGAAGCTACAGGCATATCTGGTGTAGCTGTTGCCATTATTACGGCATCAATATCTTTTGGATCTAGATTTGCTTTTTGAATTAAGTCTTGGGCTGCTTTTATTGCAAGGTAAGAAGTACCTTCACCCTCTTCTTTTAATAATCGACGCTCTTTAATACCTGTTCTGGTAGTAATCCATTCGTCGTTAGTATCAACCATTGTTTCCAGTATCTGGTTGGTTAACACATAGTCAGGAACATAGCCTCCGACAGCTGTTATTGCAGCAGTGATTTTACTCATTTTTTCATTTTTTTGCTAAAAAAGACTGAAAATCAATGGTTTTAGTCCGTTTTTATTCAAAAATCGATGCAAAATAAACTCTTTTTAAGAGATAGAAAAATTTATCAGCAACTTTTTAAAATGCATACATAACAAAAAACTCTCACTTAGTGAGAGTTCTATTGTATACTAATAGAAAGCAGATAAAATTTATTCTACTTCTTCTTCTACTGAGTTATCAATAAGTACTTGACCTCTGTAGTATAATTTACCTTCATGCCAATGAGCTCTGTGGTATAAGTGAGCCTCACCAGTTGTAGGACAAGTTGCTATTTGAGGTACAGTAGCCTTATAGTGAGTTCTTCTCTTATCTCTTCTTGTTTTCGAGATTTTTCTCTTAGGATGTGCCATTTTCTACCTTATTTATCTGTTAATAGATTCTTTAATTTATTCCAACGAGGATCAATATCTTCTGATTCTTCTTCCTCTGATTTTTCTTTTAAACTATACTCTTCTAATTTTGACAAAATTTCTGAATCTAATGTACCGTCTTCAACACCAGGGTGTATCGATTTAGAAGGTTTAGCCAATACAATCATTTCATATATGTATTGCTGAACTTTTACTTCGTATTCGCCATGAGGCAAAATAAGTATTTCTTCATTTTCATCATTAAATTCTTCTCCAAACTTTACAATTAAATGTAATGATGTTGAAATATCTTGATTAAATGGCTCGTTAGTAAGGTCACAATTAACATTAATAATACCATTCGCTTCAAAATTTAACTCCATCATAGTGGATGTTTTGTTTAACAATAAAGATACCTTTATATCTGAACTATTAAACTCATGATAATCAAAATTCTCAAAGAACGATTGCTTTATATCAAACTCAAAACGGTGTTTTCCTTCTTTTAAACCTACAAACGGAATCGTAAACTCTTTCATCATTGAAAATCATCATTTTGAGGGCGCAAATATAAACATTTTTTATATACCGCGAACCGTTATAAACATTTTTTTGTTTATATCTTTTTATGTTTACGCAAAACATTACTTGTTAAGCCATTATACTCTTTTCTATTCTTAACTATTTGTATTGCCGTAAATAGTGCTTCTTTAAAAGAACTCGCATCTGCTTTTCCTTTTCCAGCTATATCATAAGCTGTACCATGATCTGGTGATGTTCTTACCGCTTCTAATCCAGCAGTATAATTAACTCCATTTCCAAATGTTAAGGTTTTAAAAGGTATTAAGCCTTGATCATGATAAGAAGCAATTACTGCATCAAACTTTTGATAAGTATTAGACCCAAAAAAACCATCGGCCGCATAAGGTCCAAAAACCATCATTCCTTTTTGGTATAAATCTTTAATAGTTGGCTTTAAAATATCTTCATCTTCTTTACCTATTACACCATTATCTCCTGCGTGAGGGTTTATACCTAAAACTGCGATTTTTGGTTTGTTTACTCTAAAATCTTTTTTTAAAGATTCATAAATGGTAGTTATTTTTTCTCTAATTAACTTTGGCGTAATTGTTCCTGCAACATCTTTTACTGCTACATGGTCTGTTAATAAACCTACTTTTAATTCATCGGAAACCATGAACATTAACGGATTGCCTTCAAGTTCCTTTGCTAAAAAATCTGTATGACCTGGAAAAGAAAAATCTTTAGTTTGAATATTCGATTTATTTATAGGGGCCGTTAAAAGTGCATCTATTTTCTTTTCTTTCAAAGCTTTTGTAGCTTCCTGTAATGATTCTATAGCCCTCTTCCCCGCTTCTTCTGTTTCTTGCCCGAATTCAAAATTAAACGATTCTTTCCAAATACTAAAAATGTTTAATTTTTTATCTGACAACCTTTCAAAAGAGTCAACTCTTTGGGTTGCAACTGGCATATTTAAATGCTTTTTTAAAAACTGAAAAGCTTTATTAGAGGCAAACACTACCGGAGTACAAAACTCAAACATTCTAGGGTCTTCAAAAGTTTTTAATATTAATTCTGCTCCTACACCATTTAAATCACCAACAGAAATACCGATTATTATCTTTTTGGGTTTCTTATCCATTATATACTAATTGCATTTTTTATCCTTACTATTGAAGCAATGTTCAAATTTATCTAATTTTGCAATACAAAAATAACTATTTAATGTTTACTGGAATAATTGAAAGCTTAGGAAAGCTAACACATATTGAAAAAGAAGGAACAAATGTTCATTTTACATTGACCTCTGACTTTACAGAAGAATTAAAAATTGATCAAAGCGTAGCTCACAACGGTGTCTGCCTAACTGTAGTAACAATAAAAGACAATTCATACACAGTTACAGCAATAGATGAAACCTTACAGAAAACCACTTTAAACAATTTTAAAATAGGCGATGAAATTAATTTAGAGAGAGGAATGAAGTTAGGAGATAGGCTTGACGGACATATCGTTCAAGGGCATGTAGATCAAACTGGAACTTGCACTCATATTAAACAAGAAGAAGGTAGCTGGATATTTACATTTAAATACGATGAAAGCTTAAACAATATAACTATTGAAAAAGGCTCTATAACAGTTAACGGAACCAGTTTAACTGTTGTAAATTCTAAAAACAACTCTTTTAGCGTAGCTATTATACCTTATACTTTTGAAAATACAATATTTAAAAACTTAAAAATTGGAAATGAGGTTAACCTTGAATTTGACGTTATTGGAAAATACGTTTCAAGATTACACCAAAAAAACAAGGCTTAATCTAAAGATTAAGCCTTAATGTATAATTTATTTATTTATTTGCTTTTTAATTCCGTAGATTACACCAGAGGCTAATAGCAATAAAACACCACCATCTATAGGTAATCCTGGAGGTGGTTGCTGAGGAGCTGGTGGTTCTTGTACAGAAGGCGATCCACTCATTATAAAAACCATCGCTAGTATAACTACCAATGCAACCGAGGCAAGAATTTTATAATTTTTAATCTTCATAGTTTGTAAAAGTATAAAAAAATATGAGTTGACCAAAAAAAATAGGTCAATCGCCCAAAAATTTTACATTAACGCTACAATTTGTTAATAAAGCACTTAAAACAAGCACCAAATTAAGTGGCAAATATAATTAAATATGTAGTAATACAAAGAAGTTGTTATATTTTTTTTACTTAACTATTTGTTAGTCAAATTATTGTTAATAAGTGACTTCCAAAAGTCAAAAATAACTCACATTTATCTAACTTTTATAAGTATATAGTAGCAAGTCAAAAAACAGGATTCTTAGTACTTACATCAAAGCTAGTTAACTTCTATACCATTAATTAAAGTCATTTAAATAATTGACAACTTTTACAAATTGATTAGTACTCTATCATAAAATGATGGTGTTTTTAGCCTACAGCATAATTCACACAAATTAAAAACCAAAAAAATCAGTTTTTAAAACCCACAAAATCAACTTGTTACACATTTTTTTCATTTTTTTTTGATTTCAAAAAACCATACTAACTTTTATTACGTAGGTAATAGTGAATCAAAAAATTAACAAGATGAATAAAAAAAGAAAAATTCTAATTACATCCGTAATCGGATTAATTGCAGGCCTAACTTTAATTTCTGCAGATCACATAGATGCACCAGAAGTTGCTGGAGGAGCATCTGACATTACAGACTTTTATGCCTTTCAGGGACAAGACACCAATAATTTAGTATTTGTTGCCAACGTTCAAGGTTTAATTAGCCCTGGCTCAACCGCAAATGCTTCATTTAGCGAAAACACTTTAATTGAATTTAATATTGATAATGATGGTGACAATGCTGAAGATTTAGTTATTCAAGCTATTCCTAGAGGAAACAAAATGTATTTCTTTGGTCCATCATCACCTACAACAACTGGTTTAAACAGCACCATTTTACAATCTAGTGCTTATACTAATAATGTTGCTATTACAAATTATGGACAAAATGCTGTAATAGAAAATAATGATGGTATGATGTTTTTTGCTGGACCTAGAGACGATCCTTTTTTCATGGATTTTGCTCAGTATTCAGAAATTATTGCTGGTAACGCAACATCATTTAACGACCCAGGTACAGATACATTTGCCGGTACTAATGTTTTATCTGTGGTAGTTGAAGTTCCTAAATCTTTATTAGGTTCTAGTGCTACATTAAACACATGGGTAGAAGTAAAAAACAAATAATAACTACTAAACTTAAAATTATGACAATTAAAAATATAAAATATTTAATTTTAGCAAGTGGGCTATCTCTTTTAACAATTCAATGTTCTAATGATGATTCTCCTTCTAACAACAATACATTGGACTTTTCAGGAACTTACATGCAAGTTGACCAAATGGGTAGACCTGCAGTGAATACTGTATTTGTGTCTTCAGGAAGTAAAGATGCTTTTAACAAAACAATCCCATCAAATCAAAATGGGCAATTTCAAAATATGTTTCAAACCAATTTACAAGCCTTAAGTCCTGCATTTGCCAATCCTGGAGATATGAACGCATTAGGACAAGATGCTGCTGCATTTACTGGTTTATTGGCAACAGACGTATTAAATGTTTCAACAGGAGGAACCACTACTTTTTATGACGGAACTAATGTATTAACAGGAAGAAATTTAACCGATGATGTTATTACAGTTGAACTATTACTAATTTTTGGTGGAGAAGATTTTACAGAAAACCCTAATTTATCTGATGATCATGTAGATGCTAACGACAAACAGTTTTTAACTTCGTTTCCGTACTTAGCCTCTCCTTGGTAATTTACTCTAGTAACTGGGGTAGTTTTATGAAGTAAAAAACATAGAATATAGAAAAACTATCCCTTTTACTTCTTTAGTTGAAAAAGCAAATTATTTAATACTTGACAATATGAAAACATCTTATATAACAATATTTTCAATCATTAGTTTGTTTACTATAACTAGTTGTGTTAAAGAAACCAATAGTTTAAGCAATAAAAATGATTATTTAGCATATTTAACTCCATCAAACTCTAACAATTCATATAACGAAGAATTACTGTTTTGGAATAAAAAGCTAGACAAACATCCTGATCAATTTCCTTATTTATTAAAAATAGCTCATGCAGAAAATGCCTTATTTGAATCCACAGGAAAAATAGAACATCTTATAAACGCTGAAAGCAAACTAACCGATATTAATAAAAAAACCAACTACAATAATGCCAATTATTTAAGAGCATTGGCTAAAAACTACATTTCTCAGCATAAATTTAAAAAAGCTTTAAAAATTCTTAAAAAAGCAGAACTTAATGGCGAGAAACTTACCGCTACACACAAAATGCTATTTGATGTGTATTTAGAATTAGGTCATAAAACAGAAGCCGAAGAATACTTATCGAAATTTAAAAACTTTGAAGACTTTGACTATTTAATTCGTTTAGCTAAATGGAGTGATCATGAGGGTGATTTAGATAATGCCATTCAAAAATTAGAAATGGCTCTAGTTAAAGCTAAAAAATCAAATAATAATCATTTACAACAATGGAGCTACACAAATCTTGCAGATTTTTATGGACACGCTAATGATATTGAAAAATCATATCAATATTACCTAAAGGCCTTAAAATTGAACCCTAATAATGCTTATGCTAAAAAAGGAATTGCATGGATATTATACTCTCATGAAAACAACCCAAAAGAAGCTCTAAATATTTTAAATAGCATCACTAAAAATTATACATCTCCAGATTATTTTTTGCTAAAAGCAGAAATTTATGAGTTTTTAAATAATTCTGAATTAAAAAAAGAAAATATAGACACTTATTTAGAGTTAAGCAAAAATCCTAAATACGGAAACATGTATAATAAATACAATGCTTTATTAAACATTGAAGAGTTCAATAACTTTAATGATGCTTTAGAAACTGTTAAAGCAGAAATAAACTTAAGACCTACGCCTCAATCTTACGGATTACTAGCTTGGTTACATTACCACAAAGGAAACCATAAAGAAGCTTTAAATATTGCCAATGAGCATGTAATAGGAAAAACATTTGAACCTGAAACCCTATATCAGGTAGCAGTAATTTTAAAAGCTAACGATTTTACCGATAAAACTTTTAAAATTAAAAAAGATTTAATGGAAAGTAAATATGAATTAGGGCCACTAATGGCAAAAAAAGTAGAACGCTTATAACAAAAGCTTTAAATAAATTATTGATTATGCCATGTTATACTTTTTAACAAACTATTCATAAAATGAATTTTACAAATAGTAATCTGTAAAATTTCTATCGAGAATAAAAAATTAAGTCCCCAAATCTATTCTCGATAGTTTTCCTAAACTTAACATAAGCATAACTTTTCATCAAACATCATTAAAACCGATATTGTACTTTTGAAAAAATAGATTTTTTAACTGGGTCACAAAGCACCTCCACGCAATAAAAACATGAAAATTAAACTACTAACTCTTATTTTATTAATAAGTAGCTCCACTGTTTTTTCTCAAACATTTTCAGGAAAAATAGTAGATGTTTACCAAAACCCTATTCAAGGAGCTAATATTTTAAATAAAAATACAGACCATCATACGCATTCTAACGATCTTGGAAAATTTATATTAGAAAACTGCAATGTAGGCGATACTCTACAAGTTTCTTTTATTGGCTATGAATCTAAATTAACTGTAATTAAAGATTTGACAAAACCAGCGTCAATAATTCTAAATTATAAAATTATAAATCTAGAAGAGGTTTTAATTACGCCAAAAATAAATGCCTTAAATGTTTTTTCAGATATAGATATTCAAACAAATCCTGTTAACTCATCTCAAGATATTTTAAAGAAAGTACCAGGCCTTTTTATAGGTCAGCACGCTGGAGGAGGTAAAGCTGAGCAAATATTTTTAAGAGGCTTTGATATAGATCACGGAACTGACATTAACATTACTGTAGATGGAATGCCTGTTAATATGGTATCTCACGCTCACGGGCAGGGCTATTCAGATTTACACTTTGTAATACCAGAAACTATTGAAAAAATAGATTTTGGCAAAGGGCCGTATTACCAAGACCAAGGTAACTTTAGTACAGCAGGTCATGTTGGTTTTAACACCAAAGAACAGCTTAACAACAGTTTAATAAAACTAGAACTTGGTCAATTTAATACGCAAAGGTATTTAGGTATGTTTAATTTATTAAACAATAAAAAACATCATTCATTTTTGGCAACTGAGTTTATAGCTACTGACGGTTATTTTGACAGTTCTCAAAATTTTAACAGAATAAATATTTTTGGTAAATACACCGGTACAATATCTAATCAAGACATAATAGGAGTTTCTCTTTCGCATTTCACCAGTAAATGGGATGCTTCTGGACAAATACCTCAACGTGCAATAGACAGAGGACTTATAACTAGATTTGGAGCTATTGATGATACCGAAGGTGGTTTTACATCTAGAAGTAATGCCTTATTAAACTATAAAAAAATAATCAACTCAAATTCATCTATAGAAAGTAAAGTATATTTAAACAAGTATGATTTTGAATTGTATTCTAACTTTACTTTCTTTTTAGAAGACCCTGTTAATGGAGATCAAATTAGACAAAAAGAAGACAGAATTATATACGGATTAAGCTCTGTTTACAATTCATCTTTTTCTAATGAAAAACTAACCGGAAACTGGCAGTTAGGTTTAAGTTTACGTAATGACCAAAGTAAAAACAATGAGCTTTCTCGTACATTAAACAGAACACAAACATTAGAACAAATACAATTAGGCGATATTAACGAAACCAACTTAGGTTTAAGCCTAGGAACTACTTTAAATATCGGAAAATGGACTTTTAATCCGTCTATGAGATTAGATTATTTTGATTTTAAATACCAAAACAAACTAAATCCTCTTTATAAAATAGAAAATGAAAACAAAGCAATTATAAGCCCTAAACTTAACACCCTGTACAACCCTACAAACAAGTTACAGTTGTATGCAAAAACAGGCACAGGGTTTCATTCTAACGACACTAGAGTTGTTGTTGCTAGAGAAGGTGAGGAAATATTGCCAAAAGTTTATGGTTTTGATTTAGGTTATATCTGGAAACCAACCCAAAAAATGATATTAAACATGGCTTATTGGTACTTGTATTCTGAGCAAGAATTTGTTTACGTTGGAGATGCTGGTATAGTAGAACCTAGTGGCAAAACTGCAAGACAAGGAATTGATTTAAGCTATAGATACCAACCATATAAATTTCTATTTTGGAATCTTGATGCTAATTACACATACGCTCGTTCTATAGATGCACCAAGAGATGAAAATTATATTCCGTTAGCACCAGACTTTACTTTAACAACTGGCATCAACATAAAATTAGACTCTGGATTTTATAGTGGTATCAACTTACGCCATTTAGCAAATAGACCTGCAAACGAAGACAACTCAATTATAGCCAAAGGGTATACCGTAACAGATTTAAACCTAGGCTACAAATGGAAAAAAATGAATATAGGCATTCAAATACAAAATTTGTTTAATACGGAATGGAATGAAACCCAATTTGCAACTGAATCTAGATTGCAAAATGAATCAGAATCTGTTGAGGAAATACATTTTACTCCAGGTACTCCTTTCTTTATCAACTCATCAATTCAATATAATTTTTAATTAACCCGATTTTTTATATTTTGTTGTGATTTGCTTTTTGAAAAGCCCAAAGTTTAAGATGTCTTTGGGTTTTTCTTTTTAAAAAAACAAAACCAAAAAGTGCTTTTTATCGTAAGTAATAGTAGAGAGACAAATTAATTATTATGCAAAATTTAAATCAACATTGACTGAAACTATTTTAGAATGAAAATGATAAGATTTTAAAATTAGCCTCAAAACTAACAACTAAACCTTATTTTTTTTATATATTTCTTTTTTTATATAAGCCCAGTATGGAACAAGAATTATTAGTTAAAAAGTTAAAACAAAAAGATCAAAAATCTTTTGAGTATTTCTTTAATAATTATAAAACAAGTGTTAATGGTATTGCATTTAATATTGTTAAAGATGAAGAAATAGCCCAAGAAATTACTCAAGATATTTTTCTGAAAGTTTGGAACAGTATTGATTCTTATGATGCTAAAAAAGGAAGGCTATTTACTTGGCTTATTAATATAACTAGAAATGCGTCTATTGATAAATTAAGATCTAAAGATTATAATAATCGAAAAAAAAATTCTGACATAGATAAATTTGCTTTTTCGATTCATGACAATGACTTTTTAGATAAAAAGGTAGATTCTATAGGGCTCAAAGAAATTGTAAACAAATTAAAAGATAAATGCCTTAGCATAATAGAACGAATTTATTTTAAAGGATATACACAAAAAGAAGTAAGTAAAGATTTAGGCATACCTATAGGTACCGTGAAAACAAGAAACAGAAATTGTATTAATGAATTAAGATCTATGCTACATGAGTAATACAAGTTTTAACATACAAGAGTTTATAGATTCTGGCATGCTGGAGTTATATGTTGCTGGAGTTTTATCTGAACAAGAAAATTTAGAAATACACAATATTATAGAAGAACATAAAGAAGTAAAAGAATATGTAATTTCTTTAGAAAAAGATATTGCTAAATTTACTGGTTTATATTCACCTTCTAGCTTCTCTCTTGAGAGTACAGATATTACCAAAAATTCAGCTAATGAAACAAAAGTAATACAAATGCCTCAAGCAAAAAAGAACTGGACTACTTATACAGGCTGGGCAGCATCTGTTATTTTAGCTTTAGGTTTAACTTATAACTTTTTTCAGAATGAATCTTTAAAAAATAAAGTTGTAGACATTAATAATGAAAAAGAGGTTATTCAAGAAAAATTAAACCAATCAGAATCACTTCTTAATATTATTAGAAATAAAGATGTTGTAGAAATTCCTTTAAATGCTCAAAATAATTTTAATGCATATGCCAAAATTTATTGGAATAAATCTACTCAAGATGTTCATCTAGATGTTAAAGGATTACCAGAACCTCCTGAAGGAAAAGTCTATCAAGTTTGGTCATTAACTCTAGACCCTCTTACCCCTACTAGCCTAGGAACTTTAGATGGTTTTGTTAATAATGAGAGTAAAATTTTTACAATAAAAAATCCTAATGAATCTCAAGCATTTGGTATAACTTTAGAGCCTAAAGGAGGTAGCGAAACACCAACTATGAACCAATTACATACACTAGGGGTTGTTAAGGTGTAGTTTACACTTCTATAACGTTAAAGTATTATTAATAATTTATCAGTTAAAAAATTAAGTGTTAGTTTTGCGTCAATTATGGTAAAAAAACTAAAAGACAAAAAAAACAAAAGAATATTTAACTTCAATTTTTTAGTTTTCAGGGTTCAGTCTGATAAATTTATACCTCCAGCAGTTTAAAATTTTATTACATATTTTATTATTAAAAACTTTTACTATTCATCTATAGTTTAAGTTTTTACTTATTCACTAATGTTAGGTTTTTTTAACCTAACACAATTTTTATATTATGCAAACAATAAAACTTACATTAAAAACGTATGATGCGTTTAATAGAATTTCTCAATTAGAAATTGATCGAGTAGCAAACTTTTTATTCAAACACCTTGAAAAATATGGAGATTCAAGTACCGCCATTAGAAAAGCTATTGAGTATTCTGCAAAAGAAAGAACAGGGTTAGGAGGTTATGTATTTACCATTGAAGATGGCCCAAATATAATTGCAGCATGTGTTGTAAATAAAACAGGCATGGATGAATACATACCAGAAAACATTTTAGTTTATATAGCCACTCATAATGAATACCGAGGAAAAGGGATTGGAAAAAAATTAATGACCTATGTTATTGAAAATACAAAAGGAGATATTGCTTTACATGTAGAAAAAGATAACCCTGCTAAATTTTTATATGAAAAATTAGGGTTTACTAATCCGTATTTAGAAATGAGATTAACTAGGTAATATTTATGAATAAATTAGAAACTCTTTTATATCCATTAAGGCATAAGTTACATAGTTTTCCTGAGTTATCTGGAAAAGAAATTAAAACTCAAAAATTAATTGTTGATTTTTTAAAAACTCACACTACTTGCAATATAAAGTCTATTGCAAATACTGGTGTGTTAGCTATTTTTAACAATGAAAACTCAAATAAAACTATTTTATTTAGAGCGGATATTGATGCGTTGCCTATTCATGAAATCAATAATTTCAAACACAAGTCTAAGGTAAAAGTGGTTTCTCATAAGTGCGGTCATGATGGGCACACTGCAATTTTATTGGGGCTAGCAAAGAAAATAACTGATAATCCCATTAATGATACTTCTATAATTTTACTTTTTCAGCCTGCTGAAGAAATTGGAAAGGGAGCTGCTCTGGCTTTAAAAGACTCCTTTTTTGATAAAATTAAAATAGATTACGTATTTGCTCTACACAATTTACCTGGCTTTAACAAGAATGAAATTGTTGTAAAAAATGAGGAATTTACCAGTAATGTACTAAGTGTTATTATTACATTAAAAGGTAAAACGGCTCATGCATCGGAACCTGAAAATGGTATCAATCCAGCTATAGCTTTATCTGAAATTATTAATTACAGTGAGTCTAGTAATGATACTGACCCAGCAAGTGATAATTTTTTCCTTTCTACCCCAATTTATATAAACATGGGGGAAAAAGCTTATGGAATTTCTGCTGGATATGGAGAAATACACTTAACATTAAGAAGCAGGAAAACAAATTTAATGTTAGCTAACAAAAACAAATTAATCTCTTTTTTAAGCAGTCTTGAAAAAAAACATCATCTTAAAATAAGCACAGAATTTATTGAAGAGTTTTATTCTAACGTAAATAATACCCAAGCTGTAAATATTGTTAAAAAAACAGCCCTTAAGCAAGGCTTCAAAATTAACCCTATTGGCACACCTTTTAAATGGGGTGAAGATTTTGGGCTATTTACACAAAAATACAAGGGGGCAATGTTTGGCTTAGGAGCAGGGAAAGACTCACCTAATTTACACAATCCAGACTACGATTTTCCTAATGATATTATAATGACAGGAGTCAATATGTTTTACAATATAATACAAGAAATTAACCACTAATGAACCATACTTCATATATAGAAATATCTGAATCAGCAATTCAAAATAACATAGATTTTATCAAGCAGTTTTTAGGTGATGAAACTATTTTTTCATCGGTTGTTAAAGGTAATGCTTACGGACACGGAATTAACATATATTGTCCGTTAGCGTATAAATATGGAATTAGACATTTTAGTGTTTCAGATGCTCATGAAGCATATGAACTTAAAAGTTGTTTACCTAATGATGATGTAGAAATTATGATAATGGGGATGATTGAAAACGATCAGTTATCTTGGGCAATCAATAATAATATATCTTTTTATGTATTTGAAGAAAATAGATTAAAAAACGCTTTATTTTATGCTAAAAAATTTAAAAAAACAGCTCAAATACATATTGAAGTTGAAACAGGAATGAATAGAACTGGGTTTGAAAAATCTCAAATAACTTCAATTATTGATTTTGTAAAATCTAACTCTAAATTTTTAAAATTAAAAAGTGTTTGCTCTCACTTAGCTGGAGCAGAAAGTATTACTAACTACAAGAGAATCTCTAAACAAAGAAAGAATTTTAAACTCATAAAAAAAGAGATTAAGCAACATGTAAACTCAAGTCCTCTATTTCACTTAGCAAGTTCAGCAGCTACAATACGATATCCAAAAACTCAACTAGATTTAGTACGAATAGGAATACTACAATTTGGATATTTCCCTACAAAAGAAATTTTAGTTCACTACTTTAATAAAGAAAAGACATTTGTAAATCCTTTAAAGCGAATTGTTTCCTGGAAATCATCAGTAATGGATATTAAAGTAGTTAAATCTGGTGAATTTATTGGTTATGGAACATCTTATTTTACTAACGAAGAAACAACTATAGCTATTATACCTGTTGGGTACTCTTCTGGTTACAATAGGTTATTAAGCAATAGAGGAAAAGTATTAATTAATGGGGATCGATTTAATGTTATTGGCACTGTTAATATGAATATGATGGCTGTTGATATTACTCATAATAAAAATATTAAAAAAGGCGATGAAGTGGTACTTATTGGCAGCCAAAAAGAAAAAGAAATAACCGTTTCATCATTTAACGATTCCATCCAGTTAATTAACTATGAATTGCTAACAAGGCTTCCAAAAAACTTACCACGAATAATTACAAAATAAAATGGCAGAATTAATTATACATTCTAAACGAATTAAAGAAAACATAAAAGCATTAAGTGAATTTTTTGAAGAAAAAGATATAGAATGGAGCTTAGTTACAAAAGTTTTTTCTGGTGATAAGACTTTTCTAAAAAAAATACTAACGAAAGATGTCATCGAAAAAATAAATTCTGTTGGTGATTCTAGACTTACGAGTTTAAAAAACTTAAGAGAAGTAAATCCTAATTTAAGAACCATTTACATAAAACCTCCAGCAAATATATATGTAGATGAAGTTGTTGAATACGCTGATATATCTCTAAACAGCTCATTATCTACCATTAAAAAACTCAATGCCTCAGCAAAGAAAAAGGGTAAAGTTCATCAAATAATAATAATGATTGAACTGGGTGAGCTTAGAGAAGGCGTACAACGAGATAATATAATTAGTTTTTACGAACAAGTCTTTAATTTATCTAATATAGAAGTAATAGGATTGGGGTCTAATTTAGGTTGTATGTATGGAGTAGAACCAACTTACGATAAGTTACTACAATTGTCACTATACAAAGAATTGATATCTATTAAATTTAACAAAGAATTAAAATATATATCTGGTGGTAGCTCAATAACCTTACCTCTTTTAGATAATAAAATTTTGCCTAAAGGAATAAATCATTTTAGAATTGGCGAAGCTGCATTTTTTGGTGTTAGTCCTCTAGAGAATAAAACCTTTAAGAACCTACACACAAATACCTTTGAGTTTAACGCAAATATAATTGAGTTAAAAGAAAAAAAATTAGTGCCCGATGGTATAATTAACGATGCAAATATTGGTCATACTGTTGAGTATAATGAAAAAGATATTACCGAAACATCATACAAAGCAATCTTAGATTTTGGCTTATTAGACGTTGATAAAAGTGATATTATATCTACTGACACTGATTTATCTTTTGTTGGTGTTACCTCAGATATGATGGTAATTGATGTAGGAAATAATAAAAACCTTGAAGGTAAAACAAAATATAAAGTAGGAGATAAAATTAATTTTAAACTAAGTTATATGGGAGTTGCAAGACTATTGAACTCAAAGTTTATTGACAAAATATATATGTAGTTTTAATTTAAAAGTACAAACAACTATATGTTAAGAATAACAAAATCTTAATTATTCAATAATTTAGAAACCTAAAAAGTAGCTCGAATAGAGATATTAGGTGTTAATTGTAATGAATTTATATTTACCTCTTTAATATTATTAGTAGCAGATTCGTCAACAACATAATAACGTTGCAAACTTTGCTTGGTATTTAACACATTCAATACGCCTGCTTTAAGATCTATCTTTAGTTTATTTTTAATTGTTTTACTAAATGATATTGAAGCATCCAATCTTGAGTAATGAGGCAATCTTTCACTGTTTAAATTGCTGTAATTAACCACTGTAAAACTCCCATTTTGAGTAGTTTCATTTCCTTCTTCAGGAATTGAGTATGGCTTTCCTGATTTAACATTATAGATAAACGAAAAGCTCAAATTCTTATTAACTGTATATGCTACACCTGTAGTGTTAGAATGCGAAACATCATTACTCGAAGGAAAGTAATTGGTTTCAATTTCTTTAAATAACAGTTCGCTTTTACTGAGAGTATAGCTCGACCAAAAATTAAACTTATTAAACCTTTTGTTAACTATAGTTTCTAAACCATAAGATCTTTGTTTTCCGGCTAGTCTCCTGTCTCTAACCTGATTTTGAAATCCTTGACCAGATATTAACACACCATTAGTTTCTTTATTAAAAATATTAAAATCAGCCATAAATTTCTTTCTATTAAAGTTAATTCCGCCTGAAAATTGCCTGCTTTTTATAAGAGGTATTTTATCATCTGTAATAACCCAACGCCTATTTTCAATTCCAAGAAAATCATCTAAGAAATCTATTACTTGTGAAGTATATTGTGATTTTTGCTCATATTTTCCGGTAATATTAAGATATCTTGATAATTGATAATTGATATTAAATCGTGGTTCAAGAGTAGTTTTATTTATTTTATCAAAATAGTTAAATCGCAAACCAATTCTAGAATAAAGTTTTTTATTTCTAAACAAATATTCTCCAAATCCAGAGTGATTTACCATAACACCTTTTTGAACTCTAACAAAAAAAGGATCATTTACATTGGCAGAACTCAATACTCCTGTTTCGTTTAATTGATACCCAAAGTTAATATTATGGTTCTTATTAAAATCATAGTTAAAATCTGTTTTTATAGAATTTTCTACAACTTCATTTTCTTGCTGTAACAATTGTTGCTGATTATTTTGATAGTTGTTAGACTCTAACTTATATTCGGTTCTATAGGCTCCTATGTTTGCCCTAAATTTATTAGATATATCAAAATTGTAACCCAAACCATAAGCAATACTGTTTTGCTTAATTACATCTAATAAATCACTATCAGAGCTTTCTTGATGCTCTAATTTATTATTAATTGTAATAAAGTTTAAATGTATTTTATGTCTATCAGATAACTTTATAATGCTATTTAAATTTACATCATAAAAACTAAAGTCTGTTCTATCTGAATCGTTTCCTATGTTGTTATTTTGAAACACTTTTTCAAAATAAGATTCATATGTTGGAGTTGAAAAAACATCATTTACAGACCTTCTTACAGAAGCATTCACTTGAACTTTTTTTGAAACAGGAACTTTTATATAACCATCTACAGAAACTAAATCTACACCTACACTAGAAATTATTGAATCTTTTATACTTTTATCTGATTCTAAAAAAAATGAACTCGATACACCATCATTGTATTTTGCACTTGTACCATCTTTAGTTATTGATATATTATCAGTAAGAAATGGGTTTACACCAGATATTAACCCAAAAAAATGTGATGAATGATAAAGCTTAATATTATCCCAGTAAACTGTATTTTGGTCACTAGCTCCATTACGAACATTAATATTTGCTATAGATTCATCATGAGATTCAATTCCTGGTAAAATTTGTGAAGTCTGTAATAAATCTGGATTAACTTGCCCTCCTAATATTTTAAACTTATTGGTGTTTAGAGAAATAGTTCCATCATCTAATTTATCTAAACTTTTTAAAATATAATTTTTAATAGATACTGTTGTTAATTCTATAGGATTCTCGGTTAATTGATACTCTTTACAACTATTGTCTACAGAGTAAAAAAGATTGACATTTCTTACTTGAGTCTCATAACTTAAATGACTTATTTCTATAAAATCTGATATTTCTAGATTAGATAATTTAAAAAAACCTTCTTGGTTTGAAATTGTTCCTTCATTTTTTCCTAAAACATAAATGTTAGCTTCAGGCAAAGCTTTTCCATTAGCGTCTTTTAAGTATCCACAAACGTCTACTAAATTCTTTTTTAAAGCTATAGAAATATACCTTGAATCTATTTGTACAAGATCTAAATATGTATTGCTATTTATATACGCAATAAAGTCATTAATTGTAGCAATATTGTTAACCTCGTTAAATGTTTCTAATTCAATTTTTTCTATACTTTTATCTGCATAAGAAAATTTAACCTCGAATTTTTTCTCTATTTGGCCAATAACTTTTTTAAAATTATTATTCTGAGCTATTGAAAATGGAGTGATAAATAGAAATAAAATAAAATATAACCTATTTATATATGGTAATAACATTTCCTTTTTGTTCGTATTTAAGATTCAAAGGTAGTGTAATTGATTTAATTGCAGAAGAAAGGTTTTTATTTGTAAAAGCACCCGAATATGTAAAGTCGCTATCGTTTGCATTGTACTTTATATCTACATTGTATTGCCTTTCGAACTCCTGCAAAACTTCTGTAAATGCAACTTGATGAAAAACACTCTCGTTATTCATCCAACTTGGTGTAGTTAAATGAGTGTTATTGTATGCTTGAATTTCTCCATTAGCATCTAACCTAACACCTTGCCCTTTAGTTAATTCAAAAGATTTGTTTTTTATATTAACCTTTACTTTTCCTGTAAAACAGAATACATTAAAATCTTGTTTTCTAGACTTTATATTAAAAGAGGTTCCTAATACAGAAATATTTCCAAAATCTGTTTTTACCAAAAAGGCTCCTTTTTTTCTAACATCAAAAAAAGCTTCACCTGTTAAATCTAAAACTCTATTATTAGCAAACTTTTTTTCATTAAATAAAATTTCAGAACCTGCATTTAAATTAATAAATGTATCGTCAGATAAAGTAAAATCTTTTACTTGGGCATACTCTGTACTATAAGATGTTTTGCTGTTGCTAAAATAGAAAATGCTAAGTCCTAATAAAATTAGGAACGAAGCTGCTACTCTAAAAAATGTTTGTTTGTAAAGCGGAATAACTTTAGCTTTTTTGCTAGATGAAACTCGATATTTAAAATCTTCTAATGCTTTTTCTTCATCTAAAACCGGGTAATTTAACAGCTTAGATGTTTCTATAATCTCTTCAAAATCTTTAAAATCATTGGTTTTCTTGAAATTATCAAGTTCGCTGACTGACATTTCATCGTTTAACCACCTTAATATGTCTTTTTCGTTTTTCATTTCATTTACAAGACAACTATCATGTTTTTTACCCTAACTAATTTATTTTATTTCTTCAATTTTATCTCTTAACACACTTAAAGCCTTGCTCATTCTTTTTTCTACTGCTTTTACAGAAATGTCTAATAGTTCTGCAATTTCTCTATACTTCTTACCTTCAATCCTATTAAGTAAAAATACTTCGCGTTGAGCATCTGTTAATTCACTAATTGCTTTTTCAAGCCTTATCTTAAATTCCTTTTGACGCAAAGTAACTTCTGGAGAATCGTTATCTATGTATAGATTATTACTTTGTTTAGCATGTTTTCTAACTACTTTTTCATGCTTTTTAATATTGAAAAAAATGTTTCTTGCTGTAGATAATAAATACGACTTAGCCTTACTTACGTCAAACTTATCGCAGTTATTCCATATTTTAATAAAAGCTTCCTGTACAACATCTAAGGCTTCGTCTCTATTGTTGTTTTTGGCAACAATAAACCTAAAAACCTGATTTACCTCCTTTTTATAAAAGGAGTCGAATTCACGTTCATCACAAAGGTTATTAATATTGGGTTCAGACATAAGATCAAATTTAATGTTTTGACATTAAAATCATCATATTTTCATTTTTTAAATATAAAAATCATTTTTTTCAAACATTAAAACACTCAAAAACAATACTTTATAAAAATATTCTTTTTTTAGGTAGGGTGATTTTTTTTTTAGGTGTCTACTTGATGAATTTAACTTTTAAAATACAAATTATGAAAATGTTTAAAAAGAATTTAATATTAAAAGCGATAGTGTTATTTGGTTTATTAATAACCTCTTGTTCAAATGATGATAATTCAAGTAGTGAAACTGCTGAAGCAAAATTTTATATTACTGATGCCCCTACAGATAATTCAAATGTAAGTGCAGTTGTAGTAACCATTGCAGACTTAAGAGTGAACAACGTATCTGTAGAAAACTTTACCAGAACAACAATTGATTTGATGCAATATCAAAACGGAGTAAAAAAGTTATTAGGTGATTTAAAACTACAAACAGGTACGCACTCTAATATTGAATTAGTGTTAGATTATCAGTTCGATGCTTCTGGAAATGCACCAGGTTGTTATGTAGAGTTAACAAACGGAGCTAAAGATGCTCTAAACAGTACCGTATCAAATATTTCTATAAACGATACTTTTAATGTTATTCCATTTGCTAACAATAATATCATATTAGACTTCGATATTAGAAAGGCTATTGTATCGAGCGGTGGAGATTTTGAGTTGGTTACCACAACCGAATTACAAAACAGTGTACGAGTAGTAAACGAGGGATTAACAGGAAAAGTTTCGGGTATAATGACAGATGCACAAAACACTTCTGATATGATTATTGCTTATGCATATAAGGCAGGTACATTTAATGCAGAAGTTGAAACTCAAGGCCAAGGTTCTAGCAATGTTATGTTCTCAAATGCAGTAACTAGTTCGGTGGTTAGCAATACTACTGCTCAATATGAATTAAACTTTTTACCAGAAGGAGAATATGAATTGCATTTTGCATCTTATTCTGATAATAACGGTGAATTTGAGTTTAGTGGAAGATTAGAGGTTGAGTCTAATTCAGAAATAAGTTTTAACAATGTACAAGTAACGTCAAACAGCTCTATAATCGTTAGTGGTGCTGTAACAGGAACTTTTTAAGATTAAGTTTTTTTAGTTGGTTAGTTAATTTTGGGCACTGGTTTACAATATATTAATCAAGCCAGTGTCCTTTTTAAAAGAAGGAAAAAATGAAAATTAGTAAAGCAATTTTAAGTTTAGGTATTTTATTATCAATTCAATTAGGTTTTAGTCAAGAGAATGCAGACAATGATAGATCTAGTGTAGGGTTAAAAGCAGGTTATAACTCATCGTCTGTTAGGACCGATAGTGGTTCTGAGGCAAACCATAAAAGCGGATTTTATATTGGTTTTTTTGGTGAATCTTTTGTAGGGAAATCTATTTCTATTCAACCAGAATTAATGTATTCTCAGCAAGGTTACGAAGTAGAAACGAGTAGTTATACATACACACAAAAATTAAATTACATCAATTTGCCAATAATGATAAAGGTTTACCCAGTTGAAGGATTTTATTTAGAATTAGGTCCTCAAATAGGGTATGCAATTTCTCATAAAGAAGAATTCGATTCATCACTAATAAATTCGTCTAGAGAATTTGAACCAAATTCATTTACATGGGGGCTTAATGGTGGAATTGGATTTGTTACCAAAGGAGGTTTTGGAATAAATGCTAGATACCATTATGGATTAGGAGAAGTTATAAATGATTCTAATTACTTCAATAATGTTTTACAAATAGGTGTTGCCCTTCATTTTTAAAAAGAATAAAATCAAACAACATGAAAAATAATAAATTAAAAATAACAGGCTTAGCAATTGCAGTAATAGCAATAACAGCTTTTGGTTTGGTGTCTTTTACCCATCTTAATAAAGAAAATAAAAACATAACCAATAAATACGAAAAGCTAAATAATAATTATAATGAGCTCTTAAGAGAAAAAAACAAGCTATCTAAAAACAAAGAAGTACTTGATAAAGAAATTGACAAAAAAAATAATGAAATAGATGTATACATTTCAAAAATCAAAAAGAATAAGTTAACAACCGAACAGTTAGAAATTACTAAAACTAAAGTAAACAAGCTTATAAAAGAGTTAGATTGCTTAATTACTGAAAAAAAGAAGTTAGATTTTCATTACGCCAAAGTTTACTATGCTGGTTTAGATTTAAAAAAAGAGAATACAGAGCTTAAAAAAAACATTTCTGATTTAAAAGATGAGAACGCTAGAGTGAAAAACAAAGCAAAATTGGCTAAAAGACTTTACATTCTTAGTGTTAAAATTGAATCTTTTAACAAAAAAAACAACGATAAGTTAGTTGCATCAAATAAAGCTAGAAAAGTTAACTTTATAAACACCTGTATTAGTATGGATGCTTTAAGTTTAAATTCTAAAAATCAAGTGTTTTTTCAAATTTTAACTCCCAATTTTGAAGTTTTAAACGCTAAAGATGGATTTGATAAAAATGGAAAGAAAATTCTTTATACAAAAAAAGTTAATTTGTCTAACTTTAATGCTTTAGAAGATTTTTGCTTTGAAACAGAAATACAAAAAGAGGAAGGGAAACTGCAAAAAGGACAATATATTTTGAATATTTTTGATGAAGATTCGCTTATATCAAGAGAATTCTTCACATTAAAATAAGTCAATAATAAAATGAAAATAATAGGTAAAATAACTAAGGCTTGTAGCATTCGGTTTATAGATAAAACTCTTTACATTATGCTATTTATATTTTCTGGACTTGTATTAAACTCTTGTCAAGAAGAAATAGATATTACTGAGGGTACAGACCCTAACGGTGTAGAGAATACTAATAACCTTAATTCTGAAACCACTAACTTCTATAGAAGAGTAAGTATGCACGACGGTTCTTTTGACGATAACATAGATCAAAACTCATGCAGTTCGGTTATTTTACCGGTTTCATTAACGGCTAACGGAAATCCGCTTGTTATTTCTAATACCTCAGACTACGCATTAGTAGATGCTATTTTTAATCAATCTGATACAGATGAAGATATTATTGTGTTCGACTTTCCTATTCAGGTAATGAACCATGATTACACTACACAAACGATAGCTAACCAACAAGAGTTAAACAACTTAATAGGTTTTTGTAATCAACTTATTATAGATAATGAAAACCCTATTACTTGTATTGATTTTATTTATAACATTGGTTTTTCTGTATTTAACAGTAATTTAAATCAATCAACCATTAAAAATATAGCTTCAGATTTCGATTTATTTAATTTTATTAAAAACCTTTCAATAGACGAAGTATATGCTGCACAATACCCAATAGAAGTATCTGTATTAGGTAATTCTACAAATACGTTTATTACTTCTGATAATGAGCTCGAAGCTAGTATTTTGGGTTGCATATCTGACCTGCAAAGTCAGGATCCTAACCTAAATTTAAATGCAATACTAACCAACGCAACTTGGCAAATATCTAATATTACTCAAAACGGAGCCGATATAACAGCTGGTTATTCTAGTTATCAATTTAACTTTGTTAATGATTTTACAATGACAGCTACCAACACTTTACCCCCTTTTGAAGTTGTAAACGGAAATTGGCAATCTAATTATTTAAATAATGTTACTTCATTAAATATCAACTTAACCAACAATGCAATTCTAAATTTACTAAATAGAGAGTGGACTGTTACAGCTTTTACAAGCAATCAAGTTAATTTAAAATGGAATAATGAAATTTATTTAACACTAAATTCTATATAATGAAAAATAAAATTCTCTATTTAATAGCTTTAATTTTAGTTATTTCTTGTTCTAAAGATGAATCTACAAATAACAATGATTCTCAAGGAGGTGCAAATAACACTTATCCTTATAAACAATCTGTTGGTTATTCTGCTAACGATATTTTATCTGGTAATAATTTTCAAGAAATAGAAATCGATTTAATGTATATTAATGGTTTTAGACCAGAACAAAATTCTATTAATAATGTAATAGAGTTTATTGAGGAGAGAACATTTAAAACAACAGTAACTATTACTCCTAGGTTAATTGAAGACACAAATATTAACTCATATACAATAGATAATATTAAAAATTTAGAAGATAGTAACAGAACATTATTTACTCAGGATAACAAAATAACTATATCTGCTTTATTTGTTAATGGCTCATCATCGAGTAATAATGGCAATAATGTTGTTTTAGGTACAGCATACAGAAATACTAGCTTTGTTATTTATCAAGAAACAATACAAGGTCTTTCTAATTCTCCTTTAGAAACCAATAGGGTTACCTTAGAAACATCGGTTATTTTGCATGAGCTATGTCATTTATTAGGCCTAGTAAACGTTGGGACAAACATGGTAGAAAATCATCAAGATGCCGCACACGGAGCCCATTGTAATGTGAACTCTTGTTTAATGTATTATGCTCTTGAAAACGGAAATACAATATCTAATACTATTTCAGGAAATCAAGTTCCGCAGTTAGATTCATTCTGCTTACAGGATTTACAAGCTAATGGCGGAAGATAAATTAACAATGATTGTTTTTTACCCCAAAAAGGCCTTGCATATTTGCAAGGCTTTTTATTTTTTTAATAGTATATCTTAATTAGTTACTGCAATTGCTATTGTAATACTCAACAATTTGTTCTAAATGCTTCTTTTTATACTCTTTGTTCTGAATTTTTACAACTAATTCGTTACAATCTTTAACATATTCGCTCATAGCTTTTTTAAAGTTCTTTGTAAATAATTGATTTGATCCTAAATGAGTTGCTTTAACTTCGCCCTTTCGCTTAACATAATAATTATTAATTGTGCCTCCTCCAGACCAATACCCCATACCATTCATTCCACCTCCAGCCATGTACATTGGTGCTGAATTAGTTACGCGTTCGTATAAATTAATTGCTCCACTAACTGTTAATTTTAATAATTTTATTCTAGTATCATCTATCCTAACAAATTGATACATAAGTGTTTTGTTATTAGTATGAATTTTTATGTAATTTACACTCTTTAAATCTTTATAACTCCATTTAACTGGTTTAGATTTATTACTATGCCAGAATTTTATTCTGTTTTCTCCCAAAATTTTACCATAACCTTCTAGTGTTTTACCTTCTTTATAAACTATTGTCATTTTAGTTTTTTGAGCAAATGATATAACTGTAAAAAGCAAACAAAAGTATAATGTAAATTTCTGTGTCATATTATAATTTTCACAACTGTAAATATAGTCAAACACTTATTTATTGCGCCACCTAAATCATGAAAGAGAAAATTCTCGAATAAAATTTAATTACTTTTCTTTTACTAATACTTAATATATTTACAAAAAATATGTTTTTATGAATGATTTTTTAATTGGTATTGGAAAACGAATTAAAATAATTAGAAAGGAGCAAAAGAAAACAATAAGTGAAATTGCCAACACTGCTAATGTAAGTAATGGTTTAATTTCGCGAATTGAAAATGGAAGAACCATACCTTCTTTACCCGTATTATTAGAATTGATACAAGCCTTAGAAATTGATGCAAGTTACTTTTTTGAAGGGGTGGAACAAAAAACAGGTGCTACATATATTCATATTAAAAACGCTGACCAAGAAATTTTGGAAAAAGAAGTATCTGCAAAAGGTTTTACGTATAAACATATTTTCAATAAAAGCTTAAACGTTGTAGGCTTTGAAGCTGTTATTTTAACCGTAGAACCTAATTCTAAAAGGGAAAAAGTAATTACTGATGCTTGGGAATTTAAATATGTACTATCTGGATCTTGTACATATATAATAAACGATGAAGAAGTTACTATAAATGAAGGGGATTCTCTTTATTTTAATGGTCGAAATCCTCATGTACCTGAAAATAGAAGCTCTTCTAACTGTACTATGTTAGTACTGTACTTTTTTAGCTCTAATGATTAAATATTATTTAATCCTTTCTGATACTGCTAGTATAAGATCTAAAAGAATGCTACTATTTTTTACATACAACATTAAGAATCTTATGAGTTGTTATAAAAAAGTAAGCGTAGATTAAAACTCTACGCTTACCAATAATTTAATTTTTAATTATTTTTTTATTTATAACACTTCCATCATTTGTAGTAAATTGTAGCAAGTAAATTCCTTTACTATAATTTGAAAGATCTATTGAATTAGAAATTTCATTTAAACTATTAATTAGCCTTCCTGAAATACTAAAAATTTTAACTTTTTTAATTATAATTTGTTTAGGGAGGTGAATATTAAATATATCAGATGAAGGGTTAGGATAAATATTAATACTATCTGTTAAACTATATTTATTTATACTAAGTGTATTTACATATTTAGTATACTTCGAGCAAATTTGAGCCTCTGTTAAGGCTTCTTTCATTAATAATATTTCATCTAATTTTCCTTCTATCGCAAAATCTTCATTATCGTCTTTATATCTTCCTATTGTTAACCAACCATTTGTTGGATAATTTATACTTCCACTCTCAACCGTGGTTTCTGCTACTTTATTACAGTCTACAAACAATTTTAACGTTGTCCCGTCATATGTTGCTGTAACCCAATACCATTGATTTAGATTATATGTATTACTAGCCTGGTGGTAATCTAAATCTGCATCTCCAGTTGTTGATAAGCCAATACTAAATCTATTTGCTCTGGTTCCTAAAACAATCCCTCTCTCAAAAGATCCATTATCCTGAAAATAGCCTAAAAAACTACCCCATGAAGAAACTGCATGCATATTAACCCAAGTTGCAATAGTAAAGTTTTGTTGTGGTAAACACTGGCCAACATTTCCTACTTTGATATCTCCATAAGAATTTTGTACGTAAACATAATTATTTAATCCTTGAGCTGGATTCGTATTGGTAATTTGTAAACCTTTATTATCGATATCATAACCATTTGCAGACTGATCTCTAAAACCATTTTCAAAATCATAATGTAATACTACTTCTTCCTCCTGATTAACTACTGTGATATAATCTGTAACCGTTTCCACCTCTGTTCCTTTACCATTCGTAACCTCTAAAGTTACAGGGTAAGTTCCAGGGGTATTATATGTTACTACTGGGTCTATATTTGTAGAAGATGTACTTTGTGCTCCTGTAAAAGTCCAATTCCACGTATTAGGTTTATGCAAACTATTATCAATAAAACTTACCGTATTTCCTGCAATTACCTGTTTACTTTCACAAGCTCCCCCAACAGTAAATTGAGGTCGTGGTTTAGTATAATTATTAGTTACCATGTCTAATATTTCTGCATTGGTTTTTGCCTTCTCCCAAATATACACCTCATCAATACTTCCGTCTATTCTAAAATCTTCGTTATCATCTTTATAAGATCCTATTTGAAAATATGCGTCTGCATAAGATATGTTACCAGATTGAGCATTAGAAGAAACCCTTAATTGTCCATCTACAAATAATTTCATTTCTGAACCGTTATATGTAGCTGCTACATGATACCATTGACCTAGATTAAAAGGTGTTGTATCTGTCAAGTAAGTCATTGAACCAGACCCTGCACCTCTTAAAGCAAAAGAAAACTTATCATTTCTGTATCCTAATAAAAAACCATGTTCTGTAGAACCATTATCTTGAAAATGCCCTAAAATACCTCCCCAATTTTTATATTGATCTAATTTAACCCAAGCAGATACAGATATTTGTTTTCTAGGTAAATTAAAGCTTGAATCACTACCGAATCCCATTGAATAATATGAATTAGCATCAAAATCTGAATATTTACCCCTTGAATTATCTGTAATATGCATTACTGATCCAACAGCGCTACCCGTTGGTTTAGCTGTAGATACATCTGCATAATCTTTACAATCAATATTTAATGGATAATAATGAATAGGATCATCACTTAAAACCATACCATTTGTAGCATTAAATTGTACTGGATCTGACCAGTCTGACCAATGCATTGATTGATCTCTATATCTTACTCGAACATAATTAGTTCCTTGGTATATTTGATTATCTGTTACATTTAATTTAAAAATATCTACGCCAGCATTTAAATCTACTATATCCCAAGTAGGGTTTGTAGTACTAGGGCTATAAAATATATTTTCATAGTCTCTTTTTACTCTATGCACATAATTGGTAAAATTTCCACTAGCGTCTGTAAATTGAAACTCTGTACTATTGTAAGGTTCAGTCCCAGAATAAGTACTACCCTGAAATTCATATGGTAAAGTAATATTAGCTGGTACTGTGATAGAAGGCTTATCTGGCCTTGGTTTATCTAACTTTAAGTAATACGAATCTATTAACAAATCTTCATTAAAACCGCCATGTGAAGACCCTATTGAATAAGTTTCTACATACATTTCTCTATTATCTAAATCAATATCTACTATTTGGTATAGTTGACGAATAATAGTTTTCTGCACTTCTTCGTAATCTACATCTGCATTATACTCTGTCCAGTATTGATCCCAAGAAGCTCCCCCATTAATAACATGATATACTGGATCTTCTCTTAAAGCACCTCTAGAATATAAATGTGCATGACCCGATAAATACATAGCAAATTTATCGGTATTTTTAAATAGAGGTAAAATTGTATTTTTCATATATCCGCTTTCATCACCTGGTAATTGTTCTGCATACAAAGGATGATGTGCATCTCCAATCATCCACTCTATAGAACTGTCATTTTTAATGGCTGTAACTACATTATTTGCCCATGAGGTTTGAGCCCCCCATGATTGATTAGAGTTTAAACAAACAAAAGCAATATTTGCTACTTGAAAAGCATAATAATTGTCTCCATTAGCCCCCTCTAGAGAAGTATCTCCATACATAAAGTTTGAATCATCGGCATAAGTAAATAACCTTGAATAATAACCTATTCCTCCTCCATCGTTAGTAAAAGGACCAAAGCTTCCTCCATCATCGTGATTTCCTACTACTGTTATTGAAGGAATGTTACCTGTCATTGGTGCCCCTTGGTTTATTTGTACATCCTTCCAATGCCATAATCTATCACCTTCTTGTGACTGATCTCCTGTATGCACAATTAGGTTAACATGGTCTTCTAATGGAGTACCATATTTAGATTCTGCTTTAGCTTTAGCTTGATCTACTAACCTTCCATATCGATCATCGTTTCTTTGATGATCTCCCAATACTATAAATCGATATCGACCAGTATCAGATCCTTCTATAGGCTGCGTTTTAAAACGTTTAATTGAAGAGTACTGACTGCCCGTTTTTACTCTATAGTAATATGCTGTATTAGGAGTAAGACCTGTTAATCTAACTTTATGCCAATTCCAAGAGCCGGTAATGGCATCATTAGTTCCTGTAACCGTTAAATTTAAATTAGACTGGGTTAAACCATACTCTACTACAGATTCTGTACCTGAATCTGTTTGCCAAGTAACCCATATAGAATTACTAGTTGGAGTTTGTAAATAAGGATTTATCTGTGCTTGGGTAAAAGACACAAATAACAAACCGATAATTGTGATAATTTTAAATTTCATTTTTTTATTATTTGTAAATATATTGTGAATATATACTATTGTTTTTTACAAATAATAAAACAAATGCAAGATTAATAATTATATAATTTTATTAATATTTAGTTGATATTTAATTAATATTTACCAAGCTATTTCTTAAAATAGCTTGGTAAAGGTTTCGTTTTTATCTTCAAACCTAAAACTATAATAATCTTTAGTTCCTTCTAAATCTAATCTCACTAAGTTACTTTGGTCTTTAAAAGCTTTAAACAGTAAAGTATTGGTAATTTTTATACTTGTAATTTCTTTTATATAAACTGTATTGGGTATTATAAACTCAATATGAAATACATTGTTTTTAAAATTAGAACTAGAAAAAACTAATTCTCTTTTTTCATTATTAATTTCTATTAAAAAATGAGTACTGATGTACTGAAGAATTGTTTTCTTTGATTTTAAATCTAAGTTTTTAAAATTTACTTTTTTTTCTGATAACTCTTCTAAATATGCCTTAAAATCGTCTGCAAAAAAATTCAAATCAACCATAAGGTTATTCCTATCTGGTTCATATGTAATTAAACAAGTAGTCATTTTTATAGGGTGTAATCTTATATCAGAAAAACTGCACAATACCAAAAAACATAACCCTAGAACTATTTTTCTCATACAGAAGGTTTAAAATGTTATTAAAATACGTTCTAATATCATTGTTAAAGCTATTCCTGCACCTGCCCCACTTAAAACTAAATTCCAACTATAATGCTCTTTCTTTAACAACCTAGTGTAGATATATAATATCACTAATAAAAGAAGCACAATAAATAACTGACCAATTTCAATTCCTAAATTGAAACTAAACAAAGGAAAAACTATCTGATCTTGCCCCATCATCATAGCTTTAAAGAAATTAGAAAACCCTAAACCGTGAATGAGGCCATAAAATAGCGCCATTAAATAATTTATATAAATAGTAGTTTTTAATGACTTATTGTAAAAGTTAATATTGTATATAGCCGTTAATAAAATGGTTACAGGTATTAATATTTCTACTACTGTAGAATTTATACTTAACACTTCTAAAGCAGATAATGCTAGTGTTAACGAATGCCCAATAGTAAAAGCAGTAACTAGTATTAAGACTTTTTTATACTCTTTTAAATTATATATTGCACAAAGAGTTATAACAAATAGTATATGATCTAAACCATTTAGGTCTAGAATATGGTCTAAACCCATTTTTAAATATAAATAAAACTCATTCATAAATTTATGTTTTTTAGTCTAATCAAAAAAAACCTCCCACTAATTAATTAATAACTAGGGCAGGCTTAAAACAAACTTTATACTGAAAAACTATTCATTTAATTTTAATAAAGATGGTATTTCTTTAATAGAGTCTAGAATATATGTTGGGTACGCAGAACTTATTTGTTCTTTAGTTTGTGCTCCTGATAATACTCCTATAGTTATTCCGCAGTTAGCATTTTTACCTTCTTCTATATCTATCATAGAGTCTCCAACCTTTAATACTTTAGATGCATCTTTTATCTCAAAAAGTCCCATAGCTTTTTCTATCATTTCTGGGTGAGGTCTACCTTTTTCTACATCAGAAGCAGTAATTAAAGTATCATATATCTTTCCTTCTTGCCAATTTAATTTTTTTAGCAAGTTTGTAGCTACTTGTTTATTATAACCGGTATTAAGAACTATTTTAATTCCTCTTTCTTTAAGAGTGGTTAAAGTTTCTAAAGCACCTTGTATGGGCTTAACTTCTAATTCTTGATATGCCAAATCTAACATTAGCTTAAAATCATTAAAAATATCTACTGTATCTAACGATTCAATTTTTAAAAACACCAATATATCTTTAATAGCTTGATGTTTTTCTTTACCAGCACCAAACTCTAAAACAGTATCTAATGTTAATTCTACACCTTTATTTTCTATTGCTTTGTGTAATGTTTTATAAACTACGTTTTGCTCATCTACCGTGGTTCCGGCCATATCAAAAACGGCTAGTTCTATTATATTATTCATTTGTTATAATGTTTGTATTTTTATTTATAATGGTGGCGATATTGTTTTTGGCAAAACCTGCACTACCAGTCATTCCTTTTCCTCCAATTCCAGTTACTATATGAATATTATCGCTTACGTTGTGCTGAAAAATATCGGAGTTTTTACATTGCGAATACATTCCAAACCAACGGTTCTGAATCTCATAAGTTGGCAAGTCTATAATTTTTTTAGCTTCATTTATCATAAAATTATCTATATCCATATTCAAATCGAAACCAAGATCATCTATATTTTTAGCAACAGCATATTCGTGTGAATCTCCCAATATTACTGAACCATCTGTAGCTTGTTTAAATAAAATATGTATACCATATTTTTTCTCAAAACTAGAAGCTTCTTCTTTTGCTTTTATTTGTTTCCAAGAGGCGCACTCTTCAAACGCTTCATATCTTCTAATAGATAAACCTGTTAAAATAGACCCATCTAACTTATAATTACCTTGTGATTTAGTTTGTAACATTTGTAGTTTAGAAACTACCAAATCACTATTATTAAATATTTCTGGATAAAGTGATTTAAAATCATTGCCATTACAAATAATTAACTTTTCAGTTAAAAATTCATACCCTAAAGCTGTTATAACTTTTACGCCATTATTAGTTTCATCTGCATGAATAATAGTTTGATTGGTTATAATTTCTAAGTTATGTTCATTCTTTAAAAAAGCATGCAGTTTATTAATCATTACTCTTGGTTCTACTGTAACTTCTTCCGGAAAAAACAAACCAGCTTTACAATAATCAGAACGTAAACCAGCGTATTTATTTAAACAAAATTCTTTATTTACCAACTCTGATTTGTATCCATTGGCTTTATTGATTTGATACAGTTCTTCTATTAACTGTACTTCTTCCTCATTAGAGGCTATATAGATTGTACCGTTTTGACGAATTGAAATATCAAATTGAGATTGAATATTTTTATAAATATCTAAACTTTCTCTTCCATAATTCTGCCATTTAGTATTCATACCAGATGGTACTACTTGTCCGAAATTTCTAACTGTTGCTCCTTGAGGCTGACTATTCTTTTCTACAATAGCCACTTTTAAGCCACTTTTAATTGCATGATATGCATGAAAAGTACCCAATACACCTCCTCCAACTATTATTAAGTCGTATTTTTTAATACCCATATTAATTAACTATAATTTGTTTAGAATTGCTTAGGTGAAATAATTCCTTTTTTTTCTTTTTCTTAAAAAAACCATATGATAAAATTGATACTACAAAACCAATAATGGCCAGTAAATAAATTAAGTAGATATAAAACTCTAGCCATGATAAATTTGCGTTACCAAAGTTTTTATAAAATAAGATCAAAATACTACCTAAATAGCCAAAAGCATCTGCTATATATATAAGGAAACCTACATTACCTTTTATTTTATAGGTAGCTATCATTCTATCAAAAAATAAGCCATTAAATGGAACATAACATATATACAAAGAAAATCCAGTAATTATCATCCAGGAAACTGGGCCAATTAATTGGTATTGAAACAAGCTTGTTGCAACAAAAATGCTAATAGAACCAATTATTAAAATTAAATGATATAATATAAAAGCTTTATAATTTCTCTTTATACTACCAATAATTCCTAAAATTATTAATACCAAAATTGTAATTGGCAATTCAGAAAAAGAATAGATAGCTATACTATCTTGAAAACCCAAACTATCCCATAACTCTCTAGCAAAATTGTCTCTAAAGTCTCTAACAGCCGTTAATACCATATAAAAGAAGATAATAAGTGTTAACGGCATTAACATACTTTTAAATAAAGATATTCTAGCTTTTCTATCTAAAGGTTCTCTTATGCTTTTTATTAATTTATCTTCATCAGTTGGTTGAGGTAATTTCTCTAATAAAAAAGCAAAGAATACTAACGGAAATAGAAAAATAGCACCTGTTGCAAAAGGCATCCAAAATTCAGAAACATTAAAAACATCGATTAAATATTTCCCTATAGATTTAACCACTCCTGAAGAAACGATAAAACTAGAACACAATATTACCCCTAAAATTTCTGTAACTTTTCTTCCTTCTATATACGAGAAAACTATTCCCCAAATCATACCTAAAGGCAATCCGTTTAAAAATAAACAGAGTATATTATAAGGCTTAGGTATAAGAGCAAAACCTAGTAAAGCTACTTCTGCAAAAAGAACAAAACCAATTAAATATTTTATTCTTTTACTAGCCTTCATTTCAGAAATTATTTTTATTCCTAAAAACTTTGATAGTGTATAACCTAAAATCTGTGCTATAATTAAAAGAATTTTATAATCTACTCCAAAATAAGACAACTCATCAAAAGTAGCTACGGTAAAAGGCTTTCTGTAAGCATACATGCAAAAGTACGCACCAAATGCCCCTAAAGCTGCTGTTAATATGAACGATATTTTTTCTTGCTTAAACATTTAATATGATAGAAAAATCCAGCTCTCATTTTAAGAGCTAGATTTAAAAAAACTTATAAATTAAACTTAACACCTAAACTTCCTCTTAAACCATAATATTCTACTTGAGCTGGTCTATCTTCTGTCTGACCATAGTGGTAGATTAAAGGCTGGTTTAATATGTTATTTACATCTGTAAAAATGGTAAAGTGTTTACCAAACTTGTAAGATGCAGAGAAATCCATTGTATTGTATTTACCGTAGTAAAGGTCATTAACATCTTTATCTCCAAACTCAAGAGCATACTTCCCTTTATGATTAAAAGCTATACGTGCATTTAACCCTCCTTTTTCAAAATATAATTGTGCGTTGTATAATTGTTTAGCTTGATAAGGGGTAGTAACCACTCTTTCGGTAGTTGCATCTACAGGAATAGTCATTTCAGAATCCATTAAAGTAGCGTTTAACTGAGTTCCAAAGTACTTAAAGACACCTGGTAAAAAATCAAAACGTTTATTAATTCCTAATTCTATACCTCCAATCCAAGCATTGTTTCCGTTATTAGGTGCTGTAAACTGAACTCCTTGATTACCATTGTAGCTACCAAAAAAAGAATCTTGGTAAATAGGATCTGTAATAGACTTATAAAACACACCTGCATTTATTACACCTACATTTTTAAAGTAGTATTCACCTAATAAGTCAAAGTTCCAAGAGTAAGTAGGGTTTAAGTTTGGATTCCCCCCTTTAAACGTGTTATCTACCTCAACAAATGTTCCTGCCGGAGTTAAATCACCAAAGTTAGGTCTTGCAAATGTTTTGGTGGCTGCTAGACGTACATTTAAGTCGTTACTTATTGAATACTTAACATGTAACATTGGTAAAATATCTGTGTAAGAATTTGTATTAGTTACATTAACCCTGCTTCCGTTTTCTATAGCATAACCTGTAATTTTTGTTGTTGTATGAGATAACCTTGCACCTCCTAATACTGTTAACTTATCTGAAAACTTATAGGTTCCCATTGCATAAGCTGCTGCGTGTTGCTCATCTACATCAAAATTTCTTCCTAAACCAGAATTAAACTGTAAGGATTCAGAATACGATTGTAATTCTAAATTGTTAGCTTGGTTTTGTTGCCAAAATGCTTGCATTCCTTCTGTAGACAATACGGGACCAAATGAATTTTGAATACCTCCGCCTAATTCACTTAAAAAATCTGCCCTACCTGGCTGTTCTTGAATATACTGAGAGTAATCAGATAAGTATGGTGTTGATGCTGAACCTGTCCACTCATAAAACAAATCCTCAAATTTGGCTCTTCTGTCTTTATCTCTAAACTTGCCTCCAAATTTTAGTTTAAAAGCATCAGATATATTATACTCATAATTCACCGCAGCAATGATATTATCTCTTTCGGTAATACTAACTTTATATAATTCTAAATCTGAAAATTTCATTTGTGTAGCGTCCATTTTAAAACTTGGATCGCTAAAGAATCCAAATAGTGCGTCTGGATTATCATAATCTAACAAACCACCATCTGCTTTCCAATAAGCCCTATGGTCGCCAGCTTCTCTCACATCTAAGTAATCTGGATTTATCCCAACACCATCTTGCTTAAACTTAACAACAAAATAACTATTGTTTTTATAATCAGGTATATCGCCATATTTAAATGAATTGGTATATGTTGCAGCGTTCCAATCTAGCACACTATTTTTAAAAGTATGCTTTCCTCCTAAATCCATACCAAATAACTCAGTAATTAACTTATTATGAATATTTTGTAGCTCAACTCTTGCAGTATTATCTGAATCGTCAAATTTATCAAAACGTACACGGTGCTTATAGTGCTCTTCTTCATCTACTAAAGTTCCGTAAACAGATTTAAATGTAACTTTATTATTGTCGTTAAAATTATATTCTAAAGCCCCATTTAAACCTGTAGTTTTACGAACTCCATTATAATCTCTTAACTCCATTCTAAACACACCTTCATCTCCTTTTCTTCTTGCTTCGAAATTATCTGTACCATAGTTTCGGTTCCAGTGAGTTGCGTTTAAGATATAACCAAATTTTCCGTCTTTAGTTTTATTTCCTAAAGTTACTCCAGCATTGTAAACACCTTTACCAGATTTATCATTATATCCTCCACCAACATTTACATTTAATATTTTTTTAGACGGAGCTGTTTGTGTAATAAAATTAACAGAACCACCTATTGCATCTGCATCCATATCAGGGGTGATTGCTTTAGAAGCTTCTACATAGCCTATTAGTTCTGAAGGAAAAAAATCAAATGCCGTAGCACGAGAAGTCGTTTCCTCTTCTGCTGTGGGTATTCTATTTCCATTAATAGTAGTAGAAGACCAAAAAGGAGGTAAACCACGAACAGACACAAAACGACCCTCACCCTGATCTCTTTCTATAGAAAGACCTTGTATTCGCTGTACGGTTTCAGCTGCATTACGGTCTGGTAATTTACCAATTCCATCCGCAGCAATTACATTCTTAATACTTAATGACTTTTTCTGAATACTTAAAGCTCTAGCTTCACTATTTCTTTGTGAACCTCCATTAAGCACAATTTCATTTAATTCTTCAGAGTTTGATTCTAAAATCAATATTCCAATATTTGTTGTTTCATCTTCTTTTACTTCAACGCTTTCAGTTTTTGTGCTATAACCTATATAAGAAATTTGTATGTCTATAGAACCAGTGGTAATATCACTTAACACAAATTTACCATCAAAATCTGTTGTAGCTCCTTTAGAGGTTCCGCTAACAACAATAGTAGCACCCGGTAAAGGCAAACCACCGTCGCTAATAACACCAGTTACTCTACCCGTTTGAGCAAATGAACTATTAAAAAAAGAAATACTAAACAATAAGAATAGTATTTTTAACTTTGTCTTCATGAGATTATTTTTTTACTATAATTAAATTATTGAGACAAAATTGAGTATTTTTTTTACTTATTGTAAAAAAAAAGATTATGAAATATTTAATAAAAATGTTCTTAATAGTTAATTAAACGTTAACTTAATTTTTAAAACACTCATTAATAGACTTTTATACATTCTCCTGTTAAAAACAACCTCAAAACATATAACTCTTAAAAAATAGACTTGATAGCGACTTTACAATAAATATACCTAAGCGTATCAAAAACAATAGGAGGTTTAGAGAAAATTTGAGTAGATATTAGAAACAAAAAAGCCTTACATTTCTGTAAGGCTTTGCAAATAAAAGTGGTCTCACCAGGGCTCGAACCTGAGACCCTCTGATTATGAGTCAGTAAAGAATACTTTCTTATTTTTTCATTTCTTTGTAAATCTCTTGTTTTACAAGGGTTTTCAAAAACATTCCTTTCTCTTATTTTCTTTTAGTTTCCCATTTTAACCCTAAATGTTTGACCTATGTTTGACCCAAAATCAATCTACTATAATTACATCAATCCATCATCTGCAAAACTATAACACCCAATCCTAGTAATTATCAAATTATCTAACACCTTAATACCTAAGTATTCACTAGCCTTCTTAATCTTCTTGTAGAGCCCAACATCAGCATTACTAGGCTTTAAATTACCACTAGGATGATTATGAGCTAATATAATATTACATGCTCCTGACTTAATTGCAACAGCAAATAAGAGCTTAATATCTACATAACAAGTGTCATTCCTCCTTTAGCTAAAGTATGTATTCCTAATACCTCATTTGAGTTTTTAAGAAGCATTATCTTGAACTCTTCTTGTAGTTCAATAGTATCTTTATTCCAATTACTCAAAAAGGTTTTAAAAGCTTTCTTACTACCTGTTATTTTTATTCTATCCTCCTTACCAAAATTAGGCTTATAGATAAGTTCTATTTCTGAAATTATATTGTTCACTTAATTTATCTAATAAGAAGTTAGTATGGTTTATTTGAGATTTTAAAAACTCGGTATGATTCTTCCCTTTTTTATTAATCTCTGTTACTAGTTCATCTATTTGAGTCTTAATCTTAGCTTTCTCACTTACTATTTTATTAGGAAATTCCTCATCAAAGTTAAATGTAGTAATATCTGTGAATGGTTCACCTGTATCAGGATGGTGGTCTAAATGCCAAAACTTAACTTCTCCCTTTTCATAATCTACTGATTCTAGGTAACTCTTAACACTTTCTTCTAAATTAGATATTGACAAGTTCTTACACTTATTATAACCATTAGGCTCTAATAATGATTCAAAAAAAAGAAAAGGATTATTACTGATAAACATATCTCAAAAATATAAAAATAGAGTTACTTATTTTAAGTAACTCTATCATTTTAATCTTTATTAAAAACTTATTCTATTTCGTCCTTCTCTTTAAATTTATTTACAAAACTGGATAAATTTGTAGCATATCCTACCATAAATTGAGGAAAGAAATCTTTAGTTTCATTATGATACCAGCCCCCCATTCTAAAATATACTCCATTATTAGATACTTTAGGGGTAAGTTTAAAGTAAAAATCTAAGTTAACTTGTAATAACCTTTTATCTTTCTCTGTCTGAGGGACAATTATAGTACTATTTTCTTTAGTTCCTCTAGCATTTAACCAACTATGTATTAATGTTAAGTCAGCTCCAAAATTTCCTTGAGGGCGTATTTGAAAATTTAAACTTAATTCAGGAGCCAATGCATTTAGTTGATCTGTAAACACTTCATCCCTTCCCAAAGAAGATGTATTTGTATATTTATAACCTGTTCTATAATATCTAATACCTGTTCCAAAACTAATATCTGTAGACAACCCTTTTAATTCAACACTTAAAAGATCTAAAGTTATATTGGCATTAATATTAGCATATTTTACATAATCAAAAGTGTTAATATTAGCATTTGTAAATGTATTAGTTCCTTCCTCAGAAATAACTCTAGAATCATCATCAAATCCATTATATAAAGCTACATTAACATTAGCCCTTAAAGTTGGAATAAAAGTAAAATAGTTCCAGTTACGAATCCATATAGGAACTTTCATTTTTCCTTCAGCAACAATTAAACTATTTGAGTTATTACTATTCAAACCTAAGAAATCAGTAAATATTACAGGAGTAAAATAGTCCGCTAATTTACGTTGTTCAACTCTAACCGTATCATTAACTTTTACATTATAATCTTTATTTTTAGCAGCATAATTAAACTTTTTCCCATCTGGTGAATATTTAAAAATATCACTATAATAAATTATACCTATTTTTTCACGACCTTCCCAAATACTCACATTATGACTACCATCTGTTAATGCCCTAAAAGGAACGCTATATTGAAAATTTATAGAAATATTTTCAGTAGATGTCTCTACACCATCTTTATTAACAATACTTCCTTCGACAACTATAGTTTTAGCTCTATTATTAAAAACTCTAAAAGTTGCATAGTCTGGCTTAAACCTTTTTCCTGAATCTACCTTATTATTATAAATAATAATTTCTTCATTAAGTTTTAAGATACCAGAATATGAAGTTTTTTCATCTTCTATTTGTTTAATTTTGTTCTTTAGTTCTTTTTGAATAGGTTTATTAGCTTCCTTTATGATAGCCCCTTCATTACTATTAATACATTTTATATACAAATTGTCAATATCTCTATCGGATAGTTTATTTCCTGTTCTTAACTTACTGATAGTGTTGTTTACTTCATTTTTAAACACGGAAGGTTCAATTTTTAAATCTAGTTTTATCGTATGTTTACAAGCCTCCGATATAGAGCCACATATATTTAAAACAAATAAATTTCTAGATAAGTCTTGCTTAACACTTACTTCATATGTGTCCTTTATTATTTCAGGTGAGCCCTTTACTATTTCTGATGTATAATTTCCTAGTAGCTTATAATTATCATTAGCGATTATTCTTTTATAAATATTAGACAAAGCTTTACTATTGCTTTTTATTAAATCACTTTTTATTGTTTCTTTTAATTCTTCATTACTATAAAAATTAGTTAACAAAGCTCTATTTTCTTTTGCTAAATCATAAAATACATTTTCGAAATCAGCTAAATTGTTGAATGACTTAGGTTCTCCACTATTGAAAACATAAGCAAACTCTTTTTTACCATTCACTTGCTTAACAACTATATCTAGCTTATCAAATAGATTATTTTTTTCCAAGGTTAGTTTGTTTTCTATAAAGTCCTTGTAGTTTTCAAATTCTATTTTTTTCTTAAACATTGTAAGCAACCATTTTTTGTTAGGCACTAGGTTTTCTACAAAATTTTCAAAAGAATAATTTTTTAATTCACTTGATTTTATTTTCAATGAATCTACCATTTCACTTTTAAACAAATAAGTATCTGTTAAAACATCAAATTTACTTGTAATAGTTTTTTCAAATTCAGCTTCAGTAATATCATTTGCTATTACTCTTTTTAAAGACAGTCCGTCATTTGTTTCATTAGTAATTATCAAGTCATACTTGTGCTCAGAGTTTTCTTCTAACAGAATTGAATACGTATTCCCTAAATGACTAATTTTAGAATCTAAAGTTTGAGAAAACCCTATGAAGTTGATAAATAGAAATATTAATAAAATTTGATTTTTTTTCATTTGTAAGTTTTTTTGAAAGATACAGTTATAGGTTAAAACTTACAATACCTATTATTGGGTATTTTACTATCTAACCTAGATCAGCTAATGTTTGACCCATGTTTGACCTGAAGAAAACAAAAAAGCCTTACATTTCTGTAAGGCTTTGCAAATAAAGGTGGTCTCACCAGGGCTCGAACCTGGGACCCTCTGATTATGAGTCAGATGCTCTAACCAACTGAGCTATGAGACCTTCATTGAGGCTGCAATATTACTACATATTTCTATATACACCAAAAAATCTACCTAATTTCTTGACATAATTCTATTAAAACTCCATTTGTTGACTTTGGATGCAAAAAAGCGACCAATTTATTATCGGCTCCTTTCTTAGGAATTTCGTTTAAAACAATAAAACCTTCACCCTTTAAACGCTTAATTTCTGCTTCAATATCTGTCACATCAAAAGCTATATGATGTATACCTTCACCTTTCCTCTCTATAAATTTTGCTATAGGACTATCTTCTTTTGTTGCCTCTAATAATTCTATTTTATTTTCTCCTACCTGAAAAAAAGAAGTATTCACTCCTTCGCTAGCCACTTCTTCGATTTTATAATATGGTTTACCAAATAGTTTTGCAAAAAGCTCATTAGAAGTCTCTAGACTCTTTACCGCTATACCAATATGCTCAATTTTATTCATTGTATACTAATTAAATCATGTAATTAAACACAAAAATAGCTTATTAAATGCTATTGTCTTATTTTTGCACTATGGAAAGTAACAGACAAAAGAAAATAGCAGGAGTAATACAACGCGATTTAGTTGATATTTTACAAGGTGCTGCCAGAAAAGGAGGAATGCAAGGAGTGATTATTTCAGTGTCTAAAGTATCGGTTACTACCGATTTATCTATAGCAAAAGTATATTTAAGTATTTTTCCGAATAATAAAGCTTCTGAACTATTAGAAGGAATTAAAGAAAATAAAAACTTAATAAAACACGAGGTAGCTCAGCGTACTAAAAACCAATTAAGAAGAGCTCCAGAATTATTATTCTTTATTGACGATTCTCTAGATTATATAGAAAATATAGAAAAATCCTTAAAAGGAGAAGAAAACCCTATTAAAGACAGAAGTTTATTAGACGACAGAAAAAAAACATAATAGGTTTCTTTTTTATTCCTTCATGGTATGTCTTAAATAGCTCTATTCTTAAATTTATATTCTTAAATTTGGCAATGATATGAAGTTTCCTTTATACATAGCCAAACGATATTTATTCACTAAAAGTGAAAATAATGCCATTAATATTATTTCTAAAATAGCATCTCTTGGTGTTATTGTTGGCTCTTTACTACTATTGGTAATTCTTTCTGGCTTTGAAGGACTTAAAACCTTTACCCTTTCGTTTACAAGTATTGTCGATCCAGATTACAAAGTATATCCTTTAAAAGGCAAACAATTACAATTTACAAATAACCAATTACAAGAACTTAACAATCTCGATGGTGTTATAAATTATAGCAAAGTAATTGAAGAAAATGTTTTTGCTCAATTTAAAGACAAACATGAATTAGCTATATTTAAAGCTGTTGATGAAAATTACAACAATACAGTTAGTGTAGATTCTACTTTATATTCAGGACAATGGTTAGAACCTAAAAGTAACCAAGCAGTAGCCTGTGGTGGTATAGCCTATAAATTACAACTAGGCGTTCTTAACTTTACAGATTTTTTAGAACTAAATGTTCCTAAACCTGGCAAAGGTCAAGTAAACCAAAACACTTTTAATAAGATAAAAACTCAAAATGTTGGCCTTTTAGATATTAACGAAGATCTCAATCAAAAACTTATTTATATCTCTTTAACTGCAGGACAAGAGCTATTAGGTTATGATAATAACACAATATCTTATATAGAACTTAAAACAAAAAAAGGTGTAGATGAAACCTTTTTAAAAAGTAAAATTCAGCATATTTTTAACAATCAAGTTAAAATTAAAAATAGAATTGAATTAAATGATGCCTTACATAAAATGTTAAATACAGAAAATATAGCAGCTTATTTAATAGCTACACTTATTTTAATTATTGCTTTATTTAATGTTATTGGTGCTATTATTATGATGATAATAGATAAAAAGAAAGACATGAAAACACTTCATGACTTAGGCACATCTTTAAAAGACATCAAAAAGATATTCTTTTTACAAGGTTCTTTATTAACTTTTCTAGGAGGCGGATTAGGTGTTTTGATTGGTGTTTTGCTTATAGGAAGTCAAGTTATTTTTGAATTTATAAAAATACCAGGAACAAACATTGCTTACCCTATAGATCTAACCCTAAAAAATATTGTTATTGTTTTAATAACAGTTTTTATTTTAGGATTATCAGCCTCTAAAATAGCCTCGTATAGAATTAGTAAAAAATTAATATCAGAGTAATATTAATCAAACTGGTAGCCTGCAAACTTATCAGCTACCTCATCTAACACTTTAAAAACTCCTGCAGAATCGTCTGTAGTAACCATTCGAGTTCTATATTCTTTAAAGTTTTTTATTCCTTTAAAATAATTAGTGTAGTGTCTTCTAGTTTCAAAAACCCCTAATTTCTCACCCTTCCAGTCTAAACTCATTTGTAAATGGCGCCTTGCAGCTTCAACACGTTCTTCCATATTTGGTTTTTTTCTGTGAGTTCCAGTTTCAAAAAAATGTTTTACTTCATCAAAAAACCACGGATTTCCAATACTTGCCCTACCAATCATACAGCCATCTAATCCGTATTCATCTCGCATTCTCATTGCATCTTCAGGAGTTGTTACATCTCCGTTACCAAATACTGGTATATGCATTCTAGGGTTATTTTTAACCTCTGCAATAGGTTTCCAGTCTGCATCTCCTTTGTATAATTGAGAACGAGTTCTACCATGAATAGAAATTGCTTTTATGCCAACATCTTGTAAACGTTCTGCAACCTCTACAATTTTTATAGAATCATGATCCCAACCTAGTCGAGTTTTTACAGTTATAGGTAGTTTCGTGTGCTTAACCATAGCTTCTGTTAAAGAAACCATTAAATCTATATTCTTTAAAATACCTGCTCCTGCGCCTTTAGAAACTACTTTTTTTACAGGGCAACCAAAATTTATATCAATAATATCTGGACCACTAGCTTCTACAATTTCTACCGAACGCAACATAGATTCTAATACCGCACCGAAAATCTGAATTCCAACCGGACGTTCTTTCTCGTAAATATCTAACTTCATAGTACTCTTAGCAGCATCACGAATCAACCCTTCTGAAGATATAAATTCTGTATACACCACGTCAGCCCCATTTTCTTTACACAATGCCCTAAAAGGAGGATCACTTACATCTTCCATCGGTGCTAAAAGCAAAGGGAAATCTGGTAATTCTATGTCGCCTATTTTTACCACAAGTCAAAAATTTTGATGCAAAAATAGGACTTTTAGTCAAAATAGCTCAATCTAAGTTGTAAGCACTAAGTATTTTGCTGTAAAATTCTAATTTCTGTAGCTCCTTGCCCGTACTCTGCATAACTAGCTTCGTAAAACTGGATTCTATCATATCTTCTAAATAAGCTATATAAATCGGCTTTTAAAACACCATCTCCCACCCCGTGTATAAAAACAATTTTCTGAAAACGCTTCTGAATAGCCAGTTCTAATCTATGTTGAGCGGTATCTAATTGTAAAGAAAGAATATCGTAATTACTCATTCCTTTTTTAGTTTTCACCAGCTTTTCAATATGCAAATCAACTACCATCTGAGCTGCATCTCTTTGCTTTGCAGGCACTTTTTTATTTTGTTTCCTTTTTGCAACTTCTTTATTAGCTTTAGCCTGTTGAATACCTTTAAAATGATATTCACCAACTCTAGTTCTTACCAATTCATTGGCTTGAAATTTCATAGGAAAACCATCGGATGTTTCAATAGTAATTTCTTTTCCGTTAATAGCAATTACCACCCCATCTAACGCATCATCTATAACAGAAACAGTATCGTTAATTTGAAAACTCATTTTTAAAGATATTTGGAAACTCAAAAATAAGGTATTTATTGCAAAGGAATTACACTATATTTGCAAACTAGATGCATATATATTATGCACCATAAGAGAGATTATGAAGCACATTAGAAATTTTTGCATTATTGCACATATTGATCACGGTAAAAGTACTTTAGCAGATAGATTACTTGATTATACTGGATCTGTAACCGAAAGAGAAAAACAAAACCAGCTACTAGATAGTATGGATTTAGAGCGTGAACGTGGTATTACCATAAAAAGTCACGCTATACAAATGGATTACGTTTACAAAGGAGAACAATATGTATTGAACCTTATTGACACTCCTGGTCACGTAGATTTTTCATATGAAGTTTCTCGTTCTATTGCTGCTTGCGAAGGGGCATTACTTATTGTAGATGCTGCACAAAGTATTCAGGCACAAACTATTTCTAACTTATACTTAGCATTAGAAAACGATTTAGAAATCATTCCTGTTTTAAACAAAGTAGATTTACCAAGTGCTAACCCAGAAGAAGTTACCGATGATATTGTTGATTTACTAGGATGTGATCCAGAAGAAGTAATTCATGCAAGTGGAAAAACAGGTTTTGGTGTAGACAACATTTTAGCTGCCGTTATAGACCGTATCCCTGCTCCAGAAGGAAACCCCGACGAACCTTTACAAGCCTTAATTTTCGATTCTGTTTACAATCCGTTTAGAGGTGTAGAAACTTATTTTAGAGTAATAAATGGTTCTATAAAAAAGAATCAAGAAATAAAATTCTTAGCTACTAATAAAAGCTATGGAGCTGATGAAGTTGGGACTTTAAAATTAAATCAAGTTCCTAAGCAAGAAATAAAAACTGGAGACGTAGGTTATTTAATTACAGGTATTAAAGATGCTCGTGAAGTAAAAGTTGGTGATACTATTACTGATGCTAAAACACCTACTCAAAACGCCATTGATGGTTTTGAGGATGTAAAACCAATGGTTTTCGCTGGTATTTATCCGGTAGACACAGAAGATTACGAAGAACTGCGTAACTCTATGGAAAAACTACAACTAAATGATGCTTCTTTAGTGTTTACTCCAGAAAGTTCTGCCGCTTTAGGTTTTGGTTTCCGTTGTGGTTTCTTAGGAATGCTACACATGGAAATTATACAAGAACGTTTAGAGCGTGAGTTTAACATGACCGTCATCACAACCGTTCCTAACGTTTCGTACCATGCTTTTACCAAAAAGAATCCTAACGAAATTATTATTGTTAACAACCCAACAGATTTACCAGATCCTTCTGGTTTAGATCGTGTTGAAGAACCATATATAAAAGCTACTATTATTACCAAAGCAGATTTTGTAGGTAATGTAATGAGCTTGTGTATTGAAAAGAGAGGTCAAATAACGAATCAAACATATCTAACTACAGATAGAGTTGAGTTAATGTTTGATATGCCTCTTGCTGAGATTGTTTTTGATTTTTACGATAGATTAAAAACGGTTTCTAAAGGATATGCTTCTTTTGATTACTCACCTATAGGAATGAGAGAATCTAAGTTAGTACGTGTAGATATTCTTTTAAATGCACAACAAGTAGATGCACTTTCTGCTTTAATCCATTTTGACAATGCTTATACAATTGGTAAAAAAATGTGTGAGAAATTAAAAGAACTAATTCCTCGTCAGCAATTCGACATACCAATTCAAGCTGCAATTGGAGCTAAAATTATTTCTCGAGAAACCATTAAGGCATTGCGTAAAGATGTAACTGCTAAGTGTTATGGTGGAGATATTTCTCGTAAGCGTAAATTACTAGAAAAACAAAAGAAAGGTAAAAAACGTATGCGCCAAGTTGGTAATGTAGAAATTCCACAGCAAGCGTTTATGGCTGTATTAAAATTAAACGATTAATAACATAAAAAAATCCCGAAACTTAATAGCTTCGGGATTTTTTATTAATCATAATTTCTTTAGTTCTGGCATTCTAATCCAGCTAACGTATTTGTTAAAGACTCTGAAAGACTTCCGCAAACATCACGTTGGTTTTCTAAAGCAGATTTTAGCGCCAAACAATTATCATTAGTTTGATTGGCATTAAAATCGGTTAATGCACTTGCTGCAGCCGATATAGCTCCTGTACAAGTGCTATCATCATCTCCACTGCATGAAAATGCAGTAAAAACAATAGCTAGTAACACTATTATTTTTTTCATAATTATTAATTTATTTTTTTAGGGGTTTGCAAACTACAATTTCTTACCTAAATAACAAATTTTTTATAAAAACCTTATTTTTATAAATTCTCAGATGTTGATTACTTACTCAATAAAAATAACATACTGCGGGTTCAAATAGTAAATATTAATATAATTTTTGTACAATTAGATTCTTTAATACGTATTTTTACGCTCATTAAATTAGACTGAAGCTTTTAAAGTCCTTTCAAATACTTTTCAATGAATTTATATCCTATAGAAGCAGGTAATTTTAAATTAGACGGTGGAGCCATGTTTGGTGTAGTTCCTAAAACTATTTGGCAAAAAACCAATCCAGCAGACAACAATAATTTAATTGACATTGCTGCTCGATGTTTACTGGTTGAAAACGGTAACCGATTAACTTTAATCGATACTGGAATGGGTAACAAACAATCTGATAAGTTTTATGGATATTATCACTTATGGGGAGATCATTCTATAGATAAATCTTTAGCTAAGTACGGGTTCTCTAGAAACGATATTACTGATGTTTTTATGACACACCTTCATTTTGATCATTGTGGAGGGAGCATAGAATGGAACAAAGATAGAACAGGATATCAACCCGCTTTTAAAAATGCAAAATTCTGGACCAATAAAAATCATTGGGAATGGGCTGTTAACCCTAACAGCAGAGAAAAAGCATCTTTCTTAAAAGAAAACTTACTGCCTATGCAAGAATCGGGTCATTTACACTTTATGAAAGAACCTATAAACGGTGACTTTGTAGAGCAGTCTGAATTAGATTTTGGCGTATTGTTTATAGACGGACATACCGAAAAACAAATGATTCCGCATGTTAACTACAAAGGAAAAACCATTTGTTTTATGGCAGATTTGATGCCTACACTAGGTCATTTAAAGGTTCCGTATGTTACAGGATACGATACCAGACCTCTTTTAAGTCTAGATGAAAAAGCAAAATTCTTAGATATAGCTGCAACAAATAATTTTTACTTATTTTTGGAGCACGATGCTCATAACGAGATTGTAACTGTTCAACATTCTGAAAAAGGCATTGTATTAAAAGAACGGTTTACTTGCAATGAACTGTTTTCATTGTAAAATAATTAGACCTTAATTAAACTACATATACAACAAACAAAAAAATTGATTATGAAAATGATGAAACCGCTGTTTCTTTCAGCAACAACAGCCTTAATTTTAGCTAGCTGTGGATCTTCTAACATTGTGTCTACTCCTATTAGTAATATTGACAATACTCCTTTAAAGGTAACTAGTTTATCTGAAAAAGAATTAGAAGATTGGGGACATAAAGATTTAGTAAAAGACACTATTCCTGGAATGAGTGTAGATAAAGCTTACGAATTCTTAAAAGGAAAAAAAGGAAAAACTGTTGTAGTTGCCGTTGTAGATTCTGGTGTTGATATTGAACACGAAGATTTGAAGAATGTATTATGGACCAACAAAAAAGAAATTAAAGGAAACAATAAAGACGACGATAACAACGGTTATGTTGATGATATTCATGGATGGAATTTCTTAGGAGATTCTAATGCAGAAAATTTAGAATACGTACGTATTTTAAAAAACAAGTCTTTAGCTAGTGCAGAAATAATTGCTAAGGCTCAAGCAGAATACGACGCTGAATACCAAGATGCTACAGGTAAAAAAGCTTATTATGAAGGATTGTTACAAAAAGGAACAAGTGCGCATGAAGCATTAACTAAACATTTTGGATCTGCAGATTATACTAAAGAGCAAGTAGCTAAATTAGAAACTACAGATGAAGCTTTAAAAACAAATGTAGATTTTGCTAAATTAATCTTTTCTAATGGTGTAGATTCATTAGCCGATTTTAACGAGCAAGTAAAAGGCGGAGTAGATCATTTTGATTCAATGGTAAATAATTACTTAAACTTAAACTCAGATTTTAGAAAAGTAGTTGGAGATAACCCAAATGATATCAACGATAAAGTTTACGGAAACGGAAATGTAATTGGACCGGAAAAAGACGGAGCATTACACGGTACTCACGTAGCTGGTATTATTGGTGCAGAACGCAACAATGGTAAAGGAATGAATGGTGTTGCTCATAACGTTGAGTTAATGGCAGTAAGAGCTGTTCCAGATGGAGATGAGTACGATAAAGATATCGCTTTAGCATTTAGATATGCTGTAGACAACGGAGCTAAAGTAATCAATACTAGTTTTGGTAAATACTACTCTCCTCACTCTCAATGGGTAAGAGATGCTATTAAATACGCTGCAGATAACGATGTATTAATTGTAAACGCTGCTGGTAACGACGCTAAAGATTTAGATACAACAGAAATTTATCCTAACGATCAGGTAAGTAACGGACCAGAAATTTCAGATAACTTTTTAACTGTTGGAGCTTTAAATTATAAGTATGGATCTGAGTTAGTAGCTAACTTCTCTAACTACGGAAAAATTAATGTAGATGTTTTTGCTCCTGGAGTAAAAATCTATGCTACAGTGCCAAACAACAAGTACAAGCATTTACAAGGTACTTCTATGGCTTCTCCAAACGTTGCTGGAGTAGCAGCATTAATTAGATCGTACTATCCTAAATTAAAAGCAGGTCAGGTAAAACAAATTTTAATGGATTCTGGTTTACCAATTCCTTCTAATGTTATCTTAGGTGGAGACACCAATAATAAAAAAGCTTTTAAAGACATTTCTACTTCAGGTAAAATTGTAAATGCATACAATGCATTAATTATGGCAGAACAAATGTCTAAAAAATAGTAAAACCTCCTTAGTGAGTTAATATTTTCTAAACCTCGGCAGTTTCTGCCGAGGTTTTTTTTATTTTAGTGATTTAATTTTAATCATCATGAAAAAAATTTTACTTTCAGTATTAGCAATTACAACGCTATTTTCTTGTAATGCTACCGAAAAAATAACCAATAATACATCTAACGATAAAACTACTACCAATACCAAATCTAACTATTGGCAGCAGCATGTATCTTATAAAATGGATATCGACATGGATGTAAACAATTACCAATACCAAGGAAAGCAAGAGTTAGTTTACACTAACAACTCTCCAGATGTATTAAATAAGGTATTTTACCACCTATATTTTAATGCTTTCCAACCAGGAAGTGAAATGGATATTCGTTTGCAAAACATTCCAGATCCAGATAAAAGAATGGTTAACAATATTGGTACGGCAGAAGCCCCTGTTTACGAAAGTAGAATTGCTAAACTTAAGCCTAACGAAATTGGTTTTATAAAGGTAAATAGTCTTACCCAAAATGGTAAAAATGTTCCGTATGAAGTTGTAGGTACTGTTTTAGAGGTAAACTTAAACACACCTTTACAACCAGGTGATAAAGCTACTTTTAAAATGGATTTCTTAGGTCAGGTACCAGTACAAATCCGTCGTTCTGGTAGAAACAATAAAGAGGGTGTTGCTTTGTCTATGACACAGTGGTATCCAAAAATGGCAGAATACGACTTTGAAGGCTGGCACGCAGATCCATACATAGGAAGAGAGTTTCATGGAGTTTGGGGAGATTTTGATGTAAAACTACACATCGATAAAAACTATACGGTTGGTGGCTCTGGTTATATTCAAAATCCTAATGAAGTAGGTCATGGTTATGAAGACGAAGGAGTAAAAGTAAAAACCAAAGGAAAGAAATTAACTTGGCATTTTGTAGCACCAATGGTGCACGATTTTACATGGGCTGCAGACCCCGAATATATTCATGATAAAATAAAAGGAGAAAACAATACTACACTGCATTTCTTATATAAAAACGATGCAAGTATTAAAGAAAACTGGAAAAACTTACAACCAAAAACAGCTGAGTTATTAGCTTTCTTTAACAAAAACATTGGTCCGTACCCATGGAAACAATACTCTGTTATTCAAGGAGGAGATGGTGGTATGGAATACGCAATGTGTACACTAATTACTGGGCAAAGATCTTTTGGAAGTTTGGTTGGAGTAACTGCTCACGAAATGGCACACGCTTGGTTTCAGCATTTATTTGCTACTAACGAAGCAAAACACGAATGGATGGATGAAGGTATGACTTCGTATATTTCAGATAGAGCCATGAATAAGGTTATGAATTTAAATAGAACCAACCCTTTTGAAGGAGCATACCGAGGCTATGTTTATTTAGCCACTTCTGGCAAAGAACAACCACAAGCAACTCATGCAGACAGGTTCGATTCTAATATGCCATACGGTATTGCGGCATATAACAAAGGAGAAGTGTTTATGGCACAATTGGGTTATGTTATTGGCAACGAAATGTTAGATAAAACCATACACGAATATTACAAACAATGGCAATTTAAACACCCTACTCCTAACGACTTTATAAGAGTAGCAGAAAAAGTTTCTGGATTTGAATTAGATTGGTATTTAACCGATTGGACCCGTACTACCAACACCATAGATTACGGTATAAAAGCTGTAGAAGAAAATGGTAACAACACCAAAGTTACTTTAGAACGTATTGGCAGAATGCCTATGCCTATAGATGTTGTGGTAGAATATACCAACGAAACCAAAGAATACATCTATATACCTTTACAAATTGCCCGTGCAGAAAAAGCAAATGCGTACCCTACTTTAAAAAGAACGGTAGTTAAAGATTGGGCTTGGGCATACCCTACTTACACTTTTGAGTTATCTCAACCTAAAAGTGCTGTAAAAAGTATTGTAATAGACCCTGCTGGTTTAATGGCCGATATCAATCAAACAAATAATAGGGTACAGAAAGACTAAAGTTGGGTATATCTTTCCTTATGAGCAAGATATATTTCATTACGATAATTTAAATTTAAAAACTGTACAAAATAAAAGTAGCTACGAATTTTGGACTAACAACTTATTGATTTACTATATGCCGACAAAAGCTGAGAATACATGTCGGCTTATAGAAGTATTTAAAAAAACTTTATTCTAAGTTGTAGAATAGCAAAGCCAGAGTATGTAAGTGCTATAATAGATATAAACGTAATTACGTTTATATAATTGTTAGGGGCAATTGTATTTTCTTATCAGTATTACGGAACATAATGTATAATTCTCCTAATTATTTTAAA